>DATKLD010000106.1:0-11754 GCA_035542595.1 Terriglobales bacterium | reverse complement strand
GAGCCCGGCGGATACACTGGCCCCGAGACACGGCCAACTGTGACGGTGTTCGGAGTTCCTGCCACCGGCGCAGTCGGCGGGCGTAAGCCCACCCAATTCACCGGCGGATGGCTCACTACCGGCACTACCGCCCAACTGTTCCACATTGCGCCGCCCGGCATCCAGCACCAGCCGTAGCCGGGGATGAAATTCCAGGCCCCGTAGCGGTACGGCATCCAGCCCCACGGATAGGGCGAAATCCATGTGTAGCCGAACTGCGGATACCACATCCAGGCGCCGTCGAGGAAAGGGTTCCATCCCGCGCCAACATAGTAGGGACGCCATGCCCAGCCCCATGCCGGAGCGTAGAAGTAATTGCCGTAGTAAGCAAGATCGGCGAGGCCATAGCTGTAGGCGGGCGAAAAGCTGCTGTAGTAGGAATCAGCGCTGTAGGTGCTCGCCGAGGCGTAGGACTGCGTGTACTGCTCGCGCTGGCGGTTCCAGTCATCGTATGACCCTTCCGCGATGCTCTTGGCGAGGTTGTATTGGCCGGGATCGCTTACATCGAGGGAAAAGGTCTCCCCCTTGCGGACTGCGATCTGGTTATCGCCGCTGCGCACGTTCAGGTCGCCGCTGTACACCGCGACCTTGAACTGGCCGTTATCACCGAACACGCGGAAGCGCGCCGCGCGCGGCACGCTGATCTGCTGTCCGCCGAAGCCGACGCGAAAGTCTCCCATGCGGTTGCGGATATCGAAGTAGGCGGTCCCGCTCGCCAGCTCGACGTTGGAGACCTTCTCCCCGGACTCCCGCAATGAGAGCTCCCGGAACTCGACGCTGGCGCCCGGAGTCAGGCGCATGCTGCTGCCGTCCTCGAACTCAACTTCCGCCAGAGCATCGTCGCCACGGGCCCACAAACGGCTGCCGTGCACGATCGGCGTGTTGAGGATTGCCCGCTCGAATCCCTGGCCCTGGCCGCGGTCGAGCTGCACGTCGCCGCTGGTGAAGCTCAGGCGCACGATGCGGACGTTTGTATCCAATGCCGCTGCCGGAATGACCCACACGAACGACACCACGGTCGCCAGCAGGAGAAACATTTTCCCCAGTCTGCAGCGGTCCATAAGACACCTCTGTAACGGATGCCTGATTAGATGTCCCAATTCTACTCCCCGGATGCTCGCGCAGAGCGGTTTCGGCCGATGCGGAGGGGCGGATTCCAGGTCACCTTTCGCCATCGTCCGAAGGTCACTAGCGAGGAGTCTGGCCATTACTGGCCGAAGGCACGCCCGCCATCTGCAGAATGTGCCGCGCGCGCCGGCGAGCGATGTTGAGGACTGCGGGATCCTGGGCAAGCCGCTCGAGGATGGGTGCGATAACTTGCAGTTCGGTGGCCTGGTGCCCGGCAGCGAGGCTTTCCAGACTCTTCAACTCTTCATCGAGGCCGAGGAGTTGGAAGCGATACAGGCGCTCCAGGCGGCGTCCGGATTCGATGGTGGTGGACATGCCCTGGAACAGCTCCGTCAATTCGCCAATGCCCGCGTTCTCCGACCAGTTGTAACGGGTCACATATAGCTTGTCCGAGTCGGCATAGGCTAGGCTCTTGTCCCCGGTCTTAGCGACGGGATGCTTGTGGTACTCGAAATCGCCGTTGAAATAATTGAGCTGGCGCGCCAGGCCGAAGATGCGGTCGCGCGCCGCAGCCGATAGGGCAGACTTCAACGTGTATGGATCGCCGTCGCCAGACGGTTCAGCCGCCTGGTTAGCCGTCCAGGAGCGGTAGATGGCGCTGGCGCTGGAATCAACCGAGATGACGTAGCGGTGCGGCTCGACGCTGGCCCATTCGAAGGTGAACGTCACCGTGGGCGCCGCCGGGCGCTGCCCCGCATTCGGATCAGACTGCGCGTGCAGCGCGACCCAGGCGGCAAGCAGCCAGAAGGCAGCCGTTTGGAGAGTGCGTTCGATCTGCATAGCGACCGATTTGTGATTGGTGATTCTGTGATTCTTGTGCCGGATCACAAAATTAGAAATCACAGATTACAACTTACTCATTCCCCTGCCGCGCCAACGTGGAGGCCGTGTGCAGATGGCAGATGGCGAGGGCGAGGGCGTCGGCGGCGTCCGGCGACTCGGGCGCCTCGGGCAGTCGCAGCAGGCGAGTGACCATCTGCTGCACCTGCGACTTTTCCGCCCGCCCGTAGCCGACGACTGCTGACTTGATGGCCAGCGGAGCGTACTCGCAAACTTCCAGGCCGGCGGCGGCAGCAGCCAGCATGGCCACCCCGCGCACCTGTCCCAGCTTCAGTGCGGATTTCACGTTCACGGCATAGAACACGTCTTCGATGGCAACCAGTTCCGGCCGGTGCGCGGCGATCAGCTCAGAAAGTTTGCTGAAGATGCGTTCCAGGCGGCGGGGCAGCGGCTCGCGCGGCGAAAGGCGGATGGCGCCGGCAGTCAGACAGCGCAACTGGCCCTCGCCAGCCTCTTCCACCACGCCGTAGCCGGTGTACTCCGTGCCGCAGTCAACCCCGAGCACGCGCATGGGCCTGATGGTAGCGCAGAAATTGATAAGCTGGCAGCATGAAATCCCACACCGAATATCTGACCTTCAACACCAAGCAACACCGGGAGTACGTGCACATCACCCCGCAAGTGGAAGCGACGGTCCAGCGCAGCGGCGTGCGCGAGGGGATGGCGCTGGTCTCGGCCATGCACATCACCGCGGGCGTGTATGTGAACGACAACGAGCCGGGACTGATTCGCGATATCGACGAATGGCTGGAAGGCCTGGCGCCGTTCCGCCAGGATTACCGGCACCATCAGACGGGCGAGGACAACGGCGACTCCCACCTGAAGGCCATCCTGGTGCACCACCAGGTGCTCGTGCCCATCACCGCCGGCAAACTGGACCTCGGCACCTGGCAGCGCGTCTTCTACGCCGAGTTCGACGGCCAGCGACCTAAGCGGGTAATCGTTAAAGTCATGGGTGAATGAAGGACCCGGGCGCAAAGCCTGGGGTCACACGCGTCGCGCCCGTGGAAGGAGCCCTCAGCGGTGGTCGGGAGTTCTTTCGAACACGATGCTCACGTCGTCTCGATACGCCACCTTCCACCGCTCGGTGTGTTCCAGCAGATAGGCCAAAGCCTCTTTCGGCGTAAACAGCACGTAACGGACTTGATACCTATCCAGGATATCCAATGAATTCTTCATGTCAGTGACGTCGAGGTAATCCTTGAGCACTCCCTTGTGGTCAAAGATGTCGGTGCGGCCGTCGATGAAAGTCGGGATCTCGGGTGCATTCCAGATCAGGTACCCGCCCCAGCCGAAGTGATTGAACACCCTTGCCCCCTGGCTGTGCGTTCGCAAGTACGCGATGGATCGCAGCGGATATTGCCGGGCAATCTCCTTCTCCAGGGCTGTGGCCGAAGGCAACTGCCACGCCATGATGCCCACCAGCACGGCGACCACGCAGGCGTTCACAATCGGTGTGTCGATCTCTCGAGGGTATGGTGGCAGAAACGAGAGCCTTCTTGCGAGTATGGGAACGACCAGGATGGCCGCCAGGAAGAGGAATCGCACGTAAGTCAACGAGGTATACAAGGCAAATAAAGTCAGGATCAGTTCCGGCAACGTCCAGCGTACCCGTGCCGCCACCGCAGAAATCAGCAGCGCGAATAGAAACACCAGCACGAGCTTGCCGCGCGGCTCATGGAAGTCCACGGACGCCCATTCCTCCACGCGAGCGATGTTCAGTTTCTGCCGGAATGCCAGGTCGAACGGGTAGAACACCAGCCGATATGTGTAAGGGTTGAGGAACAGCGCCGCGATTGAGGCTGCCAGGGTCACGATGAGCTTTCTGAGTTTTTCCCGTGGCCAGGGGATCACCTCCAGCTTCCCGTAGGATCCCTGGAATGCGCCTGCCGCGATGATCACCACAAAAACGATCAGGCCGACGAGCCACGACCCGTGGGTGTTTACCCAAACGCAAAACAGCAGCGGTATGGCCCAAAGCGGGCCCTTGCCTGTGGTTTGGTACCGCCAGAGTATGGCCAACAAGACAAGCAGGCTCATCCAGCCGAACAGGATCGTGCGCGGGCCGATGTTTACCGCCGCCAGCATCACTCCCAGGCAGGTCGCCACCCAACTAGCCATGATGCTGCCGCCATAACGGTACGAAAAGAAAAGAATCGCAAATACGATCGACTCGACAACGACCAGTTCGAGAGCAAACACTCCACGCATGCCGAAGGCCCGGTAAGCCAGATAGTAGGGGATCTCCGATAGCCATTCGTGGTCGATCCAGGGGCTGCCCGCTAGCGTAAAGGAATACATGTCAACCCGGGGAAGATGGTGGGTGCTCAGCAAATACTGCGCATTCCGCAGGTGCCACCACAGGTCAGGGTCAGCGACCGACCTTTCGCAGTACACAAACACCAGCGCAAACAGGGCCGCTCCCAGAGCGATATGGAACGAGAGAAGTCGGCGAGAAACGGGCTTCTCGGCAGCGTGTTCTCGGGTCGAGATTCCTGGCACGTCCATCGGTCACAAGCCTTCCGCCGGGAAGGTATAGCACAGTCACCAGCCTTTAAGGTCGGAGACGCGCGGGATTCTCCGCGAAACCAGGCAGGGCAAATTGGCCCCGTGGTCCTGGCTGCGGGCCGTACCGGAGGGAGCACGTGATTGGCTTGACAAGTGCCGAATGCTAGGTGATTATTTGAGACCCGAACGGAGGATACATGACGATATCCAAAGTCGTTTGGATCTCTACCCTGTTGCTGGCGACGTTGCTGGGTGTACTCGGACTGCTGCCTGGCTGCCAGTGCGATGTGACGGGAACGCAACAACAACACCTTTCTGCTCCGCAACGGTAGCTTCAACATCAACGAGACGATTGTCCGGCCGTTACCAAGACCTGGGCCCCCAAGACCCCAGAGACAACCCCTGCTTTACGGCAGGGGACAACGCTGGTGGATCATTGCTTGATAACCCTCGGTTGCGAAACACAGATTGACAGCCGCAGTTTCATGACGCTAGACTCACGACCAGTCTTCGCAGTCTTCGGCTCTGCGTCGTCCATATCCTTGAGGGGGAAAGAAAACATGAGGCAAGTGATCATGGTGGTGCTGCTTTTGCTCGGCGTAGCGACACTAGTCGTGGCCCCGGGTTGCTCGAGTTCGTCGGTTGGCTCATCGCAGACGCAGCAGCGATAGCAGGGCAACTCTTCCATCTTCAATCGTTCTTGCGGGGAATCACCGCTCTCCATTGGTGTGGGGGTAGCGCCGATGAAGCGGGCGCGGGTGTTTGTCTCCATGACTTCCGACTCGAGAGTTGCGACGGCCTTGAGTTGGCTGCGCTCTGTTCTCCTGTTCAAGCCCTTGCTCTATCTCCACCTGGTTGCATTAGGCGCAACGTCGCTGCTGCTCGCCTTCTGGGACCGAGACGGGCGGTTCCAACATCGCGTGGCAGGCCGCTGCGCGAAGTGGACCCTGGCCACGTTAGGCGTTCCTGTGATGATCGAAGGGCTGGAGAGGATTAATACCCGGGTCCCTCGCCTGTACGTCGCAAACCATTGTTCCGGACTCGACAGCCCCATCCTGATGCGGGCTTTGCCTTTTGAGTTTCGCATCGTCACTAGGACACCGTTCTTGCTGATCCCGTTTCTGGGGTGGTATCTCTACCTCTCCGGCCAGGTCGCCCTGGACCGCGGCGACGCCAACGCCAACCTGCGCGGCCTGCACCGCGCCATCCGTCTGTTACGATCAGGCATGCCGCTGGTAGCTTTCCCGGAAGGCGGCCGCTCGCGGACGGGCGAGATCGGACCGTTCCTCGCGGGGATTTTCTACGCGGCCATCAAAGCGGGAGTCGAGGTCGTCCCCCTGGCGCTCGTGGGAACTCACAAGCTGTTGCCGGTGGGCTCGTGGCATATCCGGCCCTGCCCCGTGCGCATACTTGTGGGCGAACCGATCTCCACCACCGCCTACCATCCCCGGCAAATGCGGGATCTGGCATCCCGGGCCCAGCGGGCAGTGGCTGAACTGTGCGCCTGTGGCGATCACCTGCAGCACGCCGAGGATGGCAGGCGCCCGAGTGAGGTTCGAGCAACGCCGGAGATTTGCGAGAGCTTGCGCGCTCAGCAGGACCAATCATGACGAGCTCCGCCTATCCACCGGGACCCAACAGCCGCCTTCCCTGGGGATCGCTGGCAGACTTTGCGCGAGATTCCACGGGCTTCCTGCTGCGGCTGGCGCAACATTACGGCGACGTTGCTCATTTCCGGCTGGGAAAACAGCACACCTACCTGCTCAATCACCCGGATCTCATCCAGGATGTGCTGGTCACCCAGGCGACCAAGTTCATGAAAGGGCGCTCGCTGCAGCGCGCGAAACGACTGGTGGGCGAGGGCTTGGTGACGAGCGAAGGTGACCTTCATCAGCGGCAGCGCAAGCTGATCCAGCCGGCCTTCCACCGCGAAAAGCTCGCGGAGTACAGCCGCGTCATGGTGGACTACACGGCGCGCGCGTCACAAAGCTGGAAGCACGGCTCCACTATCGACCTCCAGGCGGAATTGCGCCAGATCACCCTGGCCGTCGTCATCCGGACCCTGTTCGGGGCCGAGCTGGACGGCCGTGAAGTTCGACAGCTCGGAGATTGCTTCTCCGAACTGGCCAACAATCCGCTGATGCTTCCGTTCACCGAATTCCTGGATCGCTTCCCTCTTCCGCAACGGCGGCGGCTGCGCCGGGCACGGCATTTTCTGGACACAACCCTGTGCCGCCTCATTGCGCAGGCGCGCGCCGCACGGGAGGACCGGGGCGACCTGCTGTCCATGTTGCTGGCGGCACAGGGTAGCGGCGGTCCTTTGAGCGAAGAGCAGATTCGTGATGAGTGCATCACCCTCTTCTTCGCCGGTCACGAAACCACCGCCAACGCCCTGACCTGGACCTTCTACTGCCTTGCGCAGAATCCCGAGGTCGAAGCGCGCCTCCACGCCGAAGTGGACGCTGTTTTGGCTGGCGCGCCGGCAGAGTTCGAGGACGTGCCGCGTCTGCGCTACACGGAAATGGTGTTCACCGAGACACTGCGCATGTACCCGCCTGCCTGGAACACGCCGCGGCTGGTGATCGAACCCTATACCGCCAGGGGTTACACCATCATGCCCGGATCGGTGGTGAACCTTTCACAATGGGTGACGCATCATGATGCGCGCTGGTACGAGGAACCCTTCGTTTTCGATCCGGAGCGCTGGATGCCCGAAGCAAAAGCGACGCGTCCACGCTACGCGTTTTTCCCCTTTGGAGCAGGTGCGCGCCAATGCCTGGGGAACGACTTCGCGATGCTGGAGGGCGTGCTGGTCCTAGCGACGCTCGCCCCAGGCTGGAGGATGCAATTGGCGCCGGGACAGCGCATCGGCCTGCAGCCGCGCATCAACCTGCGTCCCAGGTACGGAATGCGCATGGTCCTGGAGCGGCGCCACCCGCACGCAACCGGCACGCCACACGACGCCCCGGCCGCCGTTGCGCGTGCCTGAGCGTCAGCACCCCCTTCGCAAGCCGTCCTGTGGAGCACAACGGCCTCGCCCAGAAGCGCAGAGGGCGGCCTTGATGAGACCGCCCCATTCCATCCCGTTATGTTGACCCCGGGTTAGTGAATGACGATACCTGTGGAAAAGCGGAAGTTGTTCTGGTGATCAGTTGGAAAACCAGGGGTGCCCAGGACGCATGTGTTGCCAGTCAAGGCGCCCAGGTTGCCGCAATGCTTGGTGTACAGGTAATCGAACTGGCCAAGGCGCGCGGAGAAGTGGTGCGTGAGTCTCCAGTCCACGCCGCCGCCAAAAGCCATGGCAAACGAGGTCTCGCTGCCAGACGGGCTTCCGAAGAAGGCCGACGAATCGACGCTGATGTGGTTGCCGCCGAACAGCGCGTGCGCAAATGGCGTGAGGCGGTCACCGAAGTGGTCGCGGAAGGAGATAACGGGTCCAAACACGAACGTGTAGGACTTTGCCTTGGGGAACCCTGGCACGTTGGTCAGCGGCGTGCCATAGTGGCCGCTAATATCGGCTTTAACGCCCAGCATCTTGGTAAGGTTGTACTGGCCCGCAATCGTCCAGCCGGGGTACCAGCTCTTGATGTTGACACCTCCGCCAATGAAATTCTGGGCATTTTCGGTGTCGGCATGGAGCACAGAGAAGCCGCCGAAAAGCTCTGCCTTGGGATAGTCCTGGGAAACAGCGTAGAGCCCGCACAACATTACCGCAAGTGCAATGTACAGAACCTTGCGCATCACTGATCCTCCTTACTTGCATGCCAATTTCGGGTTGAGGTTTTTGTCCCCCTTCTCGCTCAAACTCACCGAAAGGCCTTGCGGGGGAAAACAAAGCCCACTCTAATTAGCCGCAAAACAGGCTACTCAAATCATCCAGACGAAGTCAACAAAGAGTATCCGGTTAGGCATTCCATATCTAGATTATCGGCTCCGGCTAATGGTTGTCCGATCTTACGGCGCCTGCGGCCGTCCCCGTGCATGTGTTGCGGCTCACTCTCAACCGTGACACCCGTCACGGCGTCCGCGCTCCCCTGACCCCATCGTTATAGGTAGACGATTTCCACAAGCTCCCCGTTTCCACGGGACGTTCGAGGTGTGCAGTGGCGGGCTCGCACGCAGTGATCGTAATTCTGGCGGTAGCACTGGCCGCGGCGGTGGCGGTCGCGGTGGCGGCCCTGCGCCGAGCCAGCCGGCTGCGTGAACAGGCGAGTCATGCCGCTCTGCTGGCGCGCCAGAGCGAGCACGAACGCGACATGGCCCAGCAGGTGCTGGCACACCGGGTGGAGGAAGAGCGCGAGCTGACCCGCGAGAAAACACAGTTCCAGGCCAAGCTGGCCGACTATGAGAAATACGCGGCCCTGGCGCAACTCGCGCTGGGCGCCGCCCATGAGATCAACAATCCCCTGCTCGGCATCTTCTCCCACCTCGAGCTGGAACTGAAAGGCGCCGACGACCCGGACCAGCGCACCGAGATCGAGGCCTGTCTGGAAGGCGCCAAGCGCATCTCCTCCACGGTGCGCGGCCTGTTGAACTATGCCCGTCCCGGTCCCTTGCGCCTGAGCCGTATCAGCCTGGAGCGCCTGGTGGACGACACCTTCTCCTTCCTCCGCCATCAGCCGATGTTTCACGCCATCGAGCTGCAGAAGCAGATTCCGCCCGATCTGCCGGCCATCACCGCCGACGCCAACCAGATCTCGCAGGTGCTGATGAACCTGCTGCTCAACGCCGGACAGGCCATGCCGCAAGGGGGTACGATCACCGTGAGCGCCGACAAGGTGAAGTTCGAAGACCGCGTCGAGGTCCGCGTTGCCGACAACGGCTGCGGCATTCCTGCGGACATCCTGCCGCGCATCTTCGAGCCCTTCTTCACCACCAAGCGCGGCCAGGGAACGGGACTGGGCCTGAGCATCAGCCAGGCCTACGTGCGCAACCATCACGGCGACATGGAAGTGGAGAGTGTCCCCAACCGCGGCACCACCGTGCGCTTCAACCTGCCGGTGCGGCAGGCGGGACATCCGGCGCCGCAGCCGGAAGAAGAGCTGGTGAGCTGAAGGAGGACGATGTCGTATTCGCTGCTGGTCGTCGATGACGAAGCCTTGACGCTGCGCACCATCAGCCGCGCCCTGCGCCAGGAAGGCTACGAGGTTTTCCTGGCCAGTTCGGGCGAGGAGGCGCTGGAGGTCTACGCACAGGAAAAACCCGACCTGGCGCTGGTGGACGTGGTGCTGCCAGGCATCGACGGCATCGAGGTGCTGCGGCAGATCAGGAAACAGAACCCTGCAGCCATCGTCCTGATGATGAGCGCCTATCACCAGGTGGAGCGCGCCGTGGAAGCCATGAAGCTGGGCGCCTACGACTACATGATCAAGCCCTTCCACCTGGCCGACCTCTCCAACACCATTCGCCGGGCAACGGAAACGCTGGCCCTGCGCGTGCGCCTGACCGAAAGCGTGCAGATGGCCAAGGGCCGCTACGACTTCGGGTTGGTGGTCACGCACAACGAACAGGTGAAAAACCTGCTGGAGGTCGCGCGCAAGGCGGCGGAGGCCGACAAGACCACCATCCTGATCCAGGGCGAGAGCGGCACCGGCAAGGAAGTTCTCGCCAAAGCCATCCACTACCACAGCCCGCGCGCGCAGGGTCCGTTGCTGCAACTGAATTGCGCCGCCATCCCCGACACGCTGCTGGAAAGCGAACTGTTCGGCTACGAACCGGGCGCTTTCACCGACGCGCGCCGCCGCAAGGAAGGCCTGCTGGAGCGCGCCAACCACGGCACGCTTTTCCTGGACGAAATCGGCGACATGTCCATGAGCACGCAGGCCAAGCTGCTGCGCGTGCTCGAAGAAGGTTCGTTCACGCGCCTGGGCGGGACGCGTCCCATGAGCGTGGACGTGCGCATCATCGCCGCCACCAACAAAGATCTCAAGGCGGCCATCGCCGAAGGCAAGTTCCGCGAGGACCTTTATTACCGGTTGAACGTGGTCCCAGTGCTGCTGCACCCGTTGCGCGATCGCAGGGAAGACATCGTGCCGCTGGCGCTCGACATCATGCAGCGCTTCAACCGCGACATGAAGAAAAATTTCACCGGCTTCACCCCGGCGGCGGCGGAATTGCTCACCAGCTATCCCTGGCCGGGAAACATCCGCGAGCTGAAGAACGTGATCGAGCGCACGATGATCCTGGCGCCCGAGGGCGACATCGACGCCGCCTACCTGCCGGAGGAGATCCGCGACTATATCGCCGAAGTCGCCGCCAGCCCGCTCTCGCACAGCGACGAACTCTCACCCACCGGCCACCAGTTCGTCACCCTGCGCGAACTGGAAGAACGCTACATCGACGAGGTGCTCACCGCCAGCGGCCAGAACAAGACCCAGGCCGCGCGCATTCTCGGGATCCATCCCACATCGCTGCTGCGCCGGCTCAAGAAGCAGCATCTCGACAACTGAGCGCCGGTACTTGGTACTCGGGCAGCCTCAGGAGTGAGGACGATGCGAAATAGCAGGCCCGGCCACCCGTCCGCGCCGCTTTCTCCCCGGGTTTCGAAAAACCACGAGACGCGCGGCGCCCGGCTGTCATAATCGCGAGCGAGGGGCAGGCATGGCTCTCGTGGTTTTTCTGCGGGGCGTGAACGTTGGCGGGCACAGAAGGTTTCGCCCCAGCGTCCTCGCAACGGCGCTGAGCGACTATGACGTTGTCAACATAGGCGCTGCCGGAACGTTTGTGGTTCGCAGACCGGGACCGCCAGCAAAGTTCCGCGTGGCGCTGCTGCGCGAGCTGCCGTTCGAGACGGAAGCGGTGCTCTGCGACGGGCGCGATCTGATTCGCTTGGAGAACGAGGACCCATTTGCCGGCGAGCCCCCGCGCCCCGACATCGTTCGCTTCGTGAGCGTCCTGTCGAAGGCCGGCCGCTGCCCGGCCGACATCCCGTTCCAACTTCCGGCGGACGGGGAATGGCTGGTGCGAGTGATCGCATCGAAAGACCAATTCGTCTTCGGAATGTACCGCCGCCACATGAAGACGATCGGCTATCTGGGCCGGCTCGACAAGATGTTCGGCGCGGCGGCAACCACGCGCAACTGGAATACGATCCTTGCGGTGGTGCGGATTCTGAAAGGCAAGTAGAAGAAAGGCCGGTGGCGCACGCGAACGCGCCGAGTGAGCCCAGTCCTTGATCTCCAGCAGAAACCTCGAGGGTGCCCCATCCTAACGTCGCGTTGTTCGACGTTAGGGTGGGGT
>DATKLD010000105.1:0-32029 GCA_035542595.1 Terriglobales bacterium | reverse complement strand
GCGATTTGGAGGCGGTAGCATAGCATCGCAGGCGATGGAGTTCCGCCTTTAACCGCCCACCGTGGCTGATGACTCCTACGAATCCCGCGTAGGAGTTTTTCTGTGCTTGAAAACCTGCTCTACCTCTCTATTGGTGCGGTCCTTGGCGCGCTGGCTCGCTTTGCCTTCACTCACCTCTCGTCGCAGCTCTCGCATCACCACGGTTTTCCGTACGGAACGCTGCTTGTCAATGTGGTGGGATCGTTCGTTGTCGGATATGTCCTCACCTGGACCGCCGACCATGACCACGACCGCTGGCGTCTATTTGCCGCGACAGGGTTTTGCGGCGCGTTCACCACGTTCTCAGCCTTCGCTTACGAGACCATCGCCTACTGGCACGAGCGCCAGTACCTGGAGCTGGCTTTGAATGTCGGATTAAACAATGTGCTGTCGATATTGTCGGTGGCAGCTGGAGTCGCGTTTCGCAACGGTCACGCGAACTGACCGGCTCACTCGCGCTCGAATAGCTTCGACCACTGCTCGCGCGGCGCCGGAGGCAGGCTGGCAACCTTGAGATTTTCGCGCACGTGCTCCGGTCGTCCCATGCCCACTAGCGCTACCGCCAGCCCGGGAGCGGAGCGCGCAAACTGGATGGCGTTGGCGCCGTCGCTGCCCGCTCCCAGGCGCTTTTCAATGAACTCCGGCAGGTTGCGCGTGAGCTGACCCTGCAAGAGCGTGGCGCTGCCCGCCACCACCACGCCGGCCCGCGCCGCCGCCTCCAGCAGCGAGACGTTTTCCTTTCCCCAGGTCTGGTTGTGATACGCGAAGGCTTCCGGCATCCCCAGGTTGAACGGCAACTGGACGAAGCGAAAGTGATGCTCCTCGCCGCCGGTCTGCCGCGCGATCTCGAGCGTATCGGCCAGGCTCATGGCATCGCGCGCCGCCGGCGGGGCGCGAAACCCGTTCCACGTGGCCACGCCGTAGTAGCGGACCTTGCCGGCTTTCACCGCGCCCTCAAGCATGGCGAACGCTTCGCGCAGGCGCCCACAGAAGCGCTCGCGCGGGACTTCACCCAATTGCGTCTCCGGGTTGTGGACGTAGAAGACGTCGATGGTTTCAAGGCCAAGGTTCCGGCGCGAGCGCTCCAGTTGGTCGGCGAGGTAGCCCGGGGACATGCAGTGCATCCCGCCGGCGAGGTCGGCGGGGTTCAGGATCCCCTGGTCCACGAATTCGGCGCGGAAGTAGGCGCCGGGGTCGGGCGGGACCTCGTTGTCAAAAGAGAGATATCCCGCTTTGGTACAGATCATGACCTCATCGCGCTGAAGTTCTCCGGCAGAAACCATTTCCCGAAGGGCGGCGCCGATGCTACGCTCGGACCGCTGATGGCGGTAGTTGATTGCCGTATCCAGCAGGTTGATGCCGGAAGCAAGCGCCAGGCGCACGGCCTCGATGTAAGCCTGATCGGCTTCGGCGGTGGCTTCGCCCAGATAGGTGCCGAGGCCGATGGAAGAGATCCACAAGTCACCGGGACGCGCGGTCCCTGCCGATGCCCGCTCCGCTTCGCTGGGCTGGGAAGTTACGGACCCGCCCAACTGGGGCCGGAAGTGTCCTGCGTGGCTCAGTTCAGGGAAGCGGTTGCGATAGCGCGCTGTGCCTTCGGGAGTGGCAAACCCGTTCAGCATAGCGGGGTAGTGTAGCAGGATCGTTGCTGCGGAAGGACGTTTACCGCTGCCACGTTTTCCAGAGTTGCACACGAATCTGGCAGCAACCTCTGGCATATAGGCGCATCTCGTTGATCGAAGGGTTCGTCTGTCACCAGCGCACGAGGAGGCAAGTCATGAGAAGCTTTCTGGTTGGACTCGGGATCGGCATCGGACTGGGTGTTCTGTTTGCGCCCGTGAGCGGGGACCAGACCCGCGGCAAGATCAAGGACCGTGCGAACGATCTTGCGGACTCGGCCCGCGAAACCCTCGAACAGGGACGCGAGCGGGTGCGCCGCGGCATCAGCGCTATCCGAACGCCGGCGCAAGCGGCAACTGGGACGGAAACCAGCCGCCCCACCAGCTCCGGAACCACCTTTTGAACTTTTCTGCTCGGAATCAGCACGGGCAGCAGCGGTGCTGCCCGTTTCTTGACACCCCCGTACCTGGCCTTTATTCTTGAGTTTTGGCCTTGCAGTTGAGAACGCGTCGGGGCGCGCCGGGACGCGGCACGCGCTTTGCGGATTCCATGACGGGTACGCCGCGATGTTGATCAGCATCCGCGAATTAGAGCTGCACGAAGTCACGTTTTCGCAAGAGCTTAGACCGGAAGTGATCGACTTTGGCCCGGACGTCCACCAGCACACCCCGCTGCATACCCAGGGGCGGGCGGAGCTGGTCGAGGAGCACCGCGGACACGGACAGGCGCTCGAAGACATTCGCGTGGTGGGAGATTTCTCCACCCAGCTCGAACTGCGTTGCGCGCGCTGCCTGGAGCCGGTGCTGCGCGAGGTCGCCGGCGACTTCGACCTGATTTACCGGCCGCTGGGAGCCGACGCGGGCATGGAGGAGCGTTCCATCCGCGGCGCCGAGGCCGATATTGCGTATTACCAGGGCGAGGGCGTCGTGCTGGAAGACTTGCTGCGCGAGCAAGTGCTGCTGGCGGTGCCCCTGAAGGCGGTCTGCAACGACGCCTGTAAGGGCCTGTGCCCGCACTGCGGCAAGAACCTGAATGTCGAAGCCTGCGCTTGCCAGCCAGCCCAGGATGAACGCTGGGGAGCGCTGCACGAGATCCGCGAGAAATTGAAGCAATGATCGCTCTTGGCTATTGGCTGTTAGCTTTTGGCCGACAGCTAAGAGCCAACAGCCAAGAGCATGGTTTTGAGGTCCTAATGGCCAATCCAAAACGCAGACATTCGCAGGCGCGCACCAGCAAGCGCCGGGCCCACGATCACCTGACCCCGCATTCACTTTCTGAATGCCCCAACTGTCACGAGCGCAAAATGCCGCATCGCGCCTGTCCCAAGTGCGGGTACTATAAGGGCCGGGAAGTCCTGGAAGTCGAGACCGAGAAGTAAACGGCCAGCCCGCGACCCGCGGTGAGCGAGCGCGGCCGATCGAACGGTCCTGTGGACACCGATGCCGACTGTCATAGCCCTGGACGCGATGGGCACCGACCGCGCGCCCAGGCCTGAAATCGAAGGGGCAATCCAGGCCGCGCGGCACCATGACGTCCACGTGCTGCTGGTCGGTCGCGAAGCCCAGTTGCAGGAAGCGCTGGCGGATCATCCTTCCGCCGCCGGTTTGCCCATCGCCATCGCCAATGCCACCGAAGTCATCAGCATGCACGACAAAGCCGCGCAGGCCATGCGCGCCAAGCGTGATTCTTCCATGCGCGTCGGGCTCCGGTTGGTGCGCGATCGTCGCGCCGACGGCTTTGTCACGGCCGGCAACACCGGAGCCGCCATGGCCACCGCCAAGGTCGTGCTGGGGACGCTGCCCGGCGTTGATCGCCCCGGTCTGGCGGCGGTTTTCCCCACCGCCACCGGCTCGGCCGCCATCATGATTGACGTCGGCGCCAACGTCGATTGCAAGCCCCAAAACCTGGAACAGTTTGCCGTGATGGGCGAGATCTACTTCCGCAGCATCTTCTCCAAGCCTCGCCCCCGGGTCGGCCTGCTCTCCGTCGGCGAGGAGGAGACGAAGGGGAATGACCTCACCTTCCAGGCTCTCGGCCTGCTGAAAGCCCTGCCCATTAACTTCATAGGCAATGTCGAGGGGCGCGACCTTTACAACGGCCATGCAGACGTCATCATCTGCGATGGCTTCGTCGGCAATGTGGCGCTGAAGGTCTCCGAAGGTGTCGTCCAAACTGTGCGCTACATGCTGAGGGAGTCGCTGAAGTCCACCATCGCTTCCAAGGTGGGATCGCTGCTGGCACGCAACGCCTTCCAGGCTTTCAAACGGCGCCTGGACTACTCCGAATACGGCGGAGCGCCGTTGCTCGGGGTCCGAGGCGCGTGCATTGTCTGCCACGGCTCGTCCAACGCCAACGCCATCAAGAACGCGCTCCGCGTGGCCGCCGAGTACGCGCGCGCCGGCATCACTCGCAAGATCGAGCACGAACTGGCCCACGTTCACAGCAGCGCGGCGCTTACTCAGACGACATGATCGCATTCCTTTTTCCAGGGCAGGGATCGCAGGCCGTCGGCATGGGCAAGGAGCTGGCGGCCAAGTACCCGGTCGCGCGCCAGACCTTCGAGCAGGCCGACACGGCGCTTGGCTTCAAGCTCTCCGAGCTCTGCTTCGAAGGGCCGGAAGAGAAGCTGAAGCTCACCGAGATCACCCAGCCGGCGATCCTCACGGTTGCGGTGGCGGCGTTGCGCGTGCTGCGCGAGAAAGGAATCGCGCCCGCGTTCGCCGCCGGACACAGCCTGGGCGAGTACTCGGCGCACGTGGCCGCCGCGACCCTCAGCTTCGAGGACGCCGTGCGCACCGTCCGCCAGCGCGGCCGCTACATGCAGGAAGCGGTGCCGGTCGGGGCAGGCGCGATGGCCGCCATTCTCGGCATGCCGCTCGAGAAGCTGATCCCGGTCTGCGCCGAGGCCGCGCACGGCGAAGTCTGCTCGGCGGCAAACATCAATTCTCCCGAGCAGATCGTGATTTCCGGAAACACGCGCGCGGTGGAGCGCGCCGTTGAACTGGCCAAGCACCGCGGCGCCAAGCGCGCCATTCTGCTGCCGGTCAGCGCGCCCTTCCACTGCTCGCTGCTGCAGCCGGCGCAGGACAAGATGGCGCTGGATCTCGCCAAACTCCAGTTTCAGGCGATGCAGATTCCCATCGCCTGCAACGTGGACGCGCAACTGGTGCGCACGCCGGAAGCCGCGCGCGACGCGCTTATCCGCCAGGTGACCGGAGCGGTGCGCTGGGAGCCATGCGTGCGCCTGCTGATCGCCCAAGGCGTCGAGACCCTTCTCGAAGTCGGACCGGGTAAGGTCCTCTGCGGGCTGATGCGGCAGATCGACCGCCACAAGACTTGCCTGAACGTGGAAGACGAAGCCTCGCTGCAGAAGACGCTGCATCACCTGTCCACCGTCAGGACCGGCGCTGCCTGAATCCTTGAGACGCTTCCGGCCCTGCCGTGTCATGTGAAGGGGCACGGCTTCAGCCGTGCCGTTGATGCACCTACCTAATGAGCGGCCTTTAGGCCCTGAGGGAGATTTCCCCCGGCGGTTAAAGCCGGAAATCTCTGCATTGCCCGCTACGGCACGCCTGAAAGTGGGCGGAGGAGATTCCCCACCCGAGCAAAACCGGCTCGGGTGGGACACCCTCAAGAATTTGGGAGCGATGAAGACTGCTTCGGCCTGGCCACCCGCCCAAACGTGGGATACCGTCACGGCCGGCTCGATTAGGGCGACAGGTGGGCAACAAGTGTTGCCGCTTCGCCGCTTCCATCACGGGCGTGCCGCCCCTCCGGGGCTCGCCTTCCTTTATTGATCGCCTACCCAGGGCTTCCGCCCTAAGCTAATTTATTTCGGCCCTCCGGGCCTCTGCATTGCGGGGCGGTTCTCCCAATCCGCGTCAACCGCGTTAAATCCGCGGCGTTTTGAAAAAAGCACAGATACCCTTCGACTCGGGACGTTGTGGAGGTCCCTCGCTGCGCTGGGAATTTCGCCCTTCGACTTTGCTCAGGGCTCGGCCTCGCGTAGCTCGACCTCGGCTAGACTCCCGCTTCGCTCACGCCCGCTACCCGGCCCAACTTGACAACTGCTCGTCGCTCGGCGAGTATTCGGGCCGCTCTAGTTCCTGGTTCTGCTGCGGGAGGCCGGACGTGCAAATCGGAGCACACCATCCTGCGCCGGCGGACTTCATCCCGCCCATGACCAATCCTGCTTCGTTGTTTCGCATGGGAGGCACACCAATGCTCAAGGAATTCAAGGAATTCGCGCTGCGCGGCAATGTTCTGGATATGGCCATCGGCATCATCCTGGGCGTGGCCTTCGGCAAGATCGTGACCTCGTTCGTGGAAGACATCCTGATGCCGCCGCTCGGGCTCGTCATCGGCAAAGTGGACTTCTCCAACCTCTTCCTCAGCCTGACGGGGAGGCACTTCGACAGTGTGGCGGCGGCCAAGGCGGCGGGCGCGCCCACGCTCAACTACGGAATATTCGCCAACAATGTGCTGAACTTTCTGATCGTCGCCTTCGCCATCTTCCTGCTTGTACGGCAGGTAAATCGCTTCAAGCGGCAGCCGGCGCCGGCGACGCCGAGCACGCGCGAGTGTCCGTATTGCTGCGCCAGCATCCCGCTGAAGGCGACGCGCTGTAGCTCGTGTACATCGGAGGTGCCGAAGGTGGCGGCGGCGAGCAGCTAGAGCCGCCCAGATCATAACGCCACCAATATACCCACCACATCATCCGGGTGCGTGATCATGGAATCGTGCGGCGCAGCGAGGTCAACCCACCTCCACCCCGACCATGAGCGCACAAGCTGCCTTGAAGCGTCGGTGAACGGATAAGACGGCTGGGTTGAGTGCACGTAGGCGCAAGGCAGCCCGTTCCCAACTTGCGCTCGAAGCCTAAGCGGGGTGGTGAAGGTGCGCAAGGGATGTGGGGACAGCCGCCGCCGAACCCAGTCGTAGTCTGGATCGCCTTCCTTCCCCAGACCCCACGTTTGGGGCAGCGGCTCCGGTACTGGAACCGCCAGACCGTGTATCGCCTTCTCAGCGGCTTTGATCCGAGCTTCGACCTCCGCATGCGGGTAATAGGAGAAGGCGCTCTTGCCGCTCTCGACCACAACCGAGTCAAGGTAGACCAGGTGCGCGATCCGGTCTGGGAGGCGGTCTGCCGCCCCGGAAATTGGGACGCCCCCGAAGCTGTGCCCGACAAGTATGATTTTGGTCAACTCTTCGCTTTGGATGAGCTGAACCAAATCTTCTACGAACGTGCCGACGGTGATGGCTTCGCTCAGAAGATGTGCTCGGTCGCCCATGCCGGTTAAGCTCGGAGCATGGACGCTGTGCCCTTTGGCACGGAGCCGGTCGGCGACGCGTCTCCAGCACCAACCGCCGTGCCATGCGCCGTGCACTAGGACAAACGTCTTCGGTGCCACTGTCACCAGCCTGCCGTCTGCTTGCTCCGACCACGCGCAACGGCCGTTGGCGGCATTATGCTGGCCTGGAAAGTTCTGCTCCGCCCCACGCGATCTCAGACATCATGAAAATCCGAGTTAGTACGGAGAAAAGGTGAGGGTCTTGTCCTTCTTCTCCACCCAGAGCCGCGCCTTTTCGCTGCGGCGGTTGACGGTGACCTGCACGACCACGCCGCTGCCGTTCTTGGGGCGAACCGAGCCGTCGATCTGGAACTCCTTGATCAGCCCCCACTCCCCGCCCGGCCCCCAGTCCCGGTGGAACTCGCCAAAGGAATAGTTCTTGTAACGGCCGGGATGCTGCTTCCAATCGGGATCGTGCATCCAGATCGCGTAGGCCTTCTCGTAGTCCTGGGTTTCGAGCGCATGGAAGAAGCTGTTGACCACATGCTCGTAGGGCCAGTTGCGGAAGCGGAAGAACATCGCCACCGCCAGCGCGGCGGCAACGACGACTATGACAACTACGCGTTTCCGTCTTCGTTCGCGCGCGGGATCGTAGGGCGGCGCCTGGAAGAGCGTGGACATCGGCGCGGGTATTGTACCAACCGACGCCACGTGCGACGGCGCCCTCCCGCGTCCTGGCTGGAGTAACGTGTTGAGAAACGCAGCAAGTCGCGCCTCTAGAATGCCACGCGAATTCCCGGATTGGAGACTGCCCTTGGGCGAGAATCCGCTGGCATTTGCGGAAAAACCCCGAGTCGGCGCCGGCGGCGCGCTCGTCTTGTGTTGTTAAGCCATTGATAACAAATCAGTACATGGCTCCGGCTGGGGCGGCCTGGCATGGCTTGGTACGTGCGTAGAAATGTCTGTGAAGCGACTGGGTTGCTGTGCGCCCGGTCCGAGGTTGTCAGGTCCTATGCGTCTGGGGATAGAAAAGCGGCAGGGGCACCTGCCGAACGGCAGCATCAAGATCGGCGCCGTCGCGCAGCGGTTCGAAATTTCCGTTGATCTGCTGCGACTCTACGAACGCGAGGGACTGCTGATTCCGCTCAAGTCACCACGCGGTACGCGCTACTTCACGGAGCACGATTACCCGTGGATCGCCATGATTCTGCGCCTGGTGCGGGAAGCCGGGTTGAACCTTGCCGCCATTCGCCACGTGCTCGCAGCTTTGCCTTGCTGGCAGATCCGCAACTGCGGCTTCGACGGCAAGAAGGGCTGCCCGGTGATCTCGGATGAGTCGGCTCCCTGCTGGAGCAACCGCGCCATCTGCCCGGTGGTCTGCGCGCAGGACTGCTATTTCTGCCCGGTGTACCGCTCCGCGCCCAACTGCGAGAACTTCAAGGCCCTGTTGCCGTCCGTGATGAGGGCGGCGCCGCCGCTCGTAGCGGTCGCGACTTAACGGAAGCTCCGGCTGTTCTGCCGTCAAATCAAGCTGCTGAAACCCGTGCAATCCGGCATTTAACCACGCTCGTCCGGCGATGGGCCCGGCGCAGTGTGAGACAATAAGCGGTAGTCTGCCCGCAGCGCCTCCGGAGTGTCTTCGGGGCAGCAGGAGTAGTGTCTCACCGCTAGGATGGCCTCGACGGAGCCAGTCGCGCGACCCGGCTCGGACGAGCTGGAGCGTTATTCCGACCGGCATGTAGTCCCGGTCCTGGTGCTCGAAATCAACGACGAGCGCTCGCGCAGCCGTTTGCGCGAGGCCGGACTGCTCTCCATCATCTTCCACCTGCTGCTGATCATGACCGTCCCTAGCCTGCTCAAGTACTCGTCCAGCAAGAAGGTCAGGGTGTGGACGGCGCAGGAACTCATCAACCGCGACCGCGAGCTTACCTATCTGGCAATGCCTAAGGACAGCCAGCAGGTCTCTAAGCGGCCGAATACCGCCATCATTTCTGACAAGGACCGCATCGCCACTTCCCGCCATCCTACCCTCGACGAAAAGACGATGAGGGAACTCCGTGACAGCTTAGTGCGCCCGCCCGCACCCAACGCGCCTCCATCTCCTCCGCCCCAACCGGGGGCGCAGTCGGCCCAGCAAGCCGCCCCGCGGCCGAACCAGCCCGCTAACCAGATGGCGCGGCTGGAACCGCCCACCTCCACCGCCAACGTGCCCAACCTGTTTGCAAGAGCGCCGCTTTCCGCCGGTTCCGCAATCGAACAGGCAGCGCGGGAGAATGCTACGCGCCGCGCCGGCGGAATGGGCGGCGGGGGCGGCGATTTGGGAGGCTCTGGCAGTGGGGGCCGTGGTGGCAGCGCGCAGGGGAATCTAGAGATCCTCAGCGACACCATGGGAGTGGATTTCGGCCCCTATCTTGAGCGTGTGCTCCACGACGTGCGCCTGAACTGGTACAACATCATTCCCGAAGTGGCGCGCCCCCCGCTGATGAAGAAAGGAAAGGTATCCATCGAATTCGCCATCCTGAAGGACGGCAGCGTGGCGGGTATGAAGCTGGATGGGCCCTCCGGGGACGTCTCGCTCGACCGCGCCGCCTGGGGCGGCATCACCGCCTCCAACCCCTTTCCTCCTTTGCCCAGCGAGTTCCGCGGCCAATATCTCCAGCTCCTTTTTCACTTCTACTACAACCCCGACAGACGCGACCGCCTGGAATAGCGGCTTTCGGCTCGCTGCACTCAGCTACAATCCCCCGCATGCAGCCCGCGCGCCAGCAAACTTTGGGACTGATTCTGATCGCGCTGTTGATCCTGATCTTCACTCTGGTGCGCTTCGGACGCGTTTTCCACTGGAGTGTCCGCTGACTTGCCTTCTTCCGCCGAGCCGCTGCTGGTAGTCATTGTCGGTCCGACCGGCAGTGGCAAGACCGCGCTCTCACTTGCGCTGGCCCAGCACTTTGCCGCAGAGATCGTCAGCTGCGATTCCGTCGCGCTTTATCGCGGATTCGAGATCGGCACCGCCAAGCCGGGCGTCGAAGAGCGTGCCCGCGCGCCCCACCACCTGCTCGACGTCCTCGATCCAACCGTGGTTTTTACCGCGGGCGATTACGCGCAGGCTGCCCGCCGCGCCGTGACCGAGATTGCTGCCCGGGGGCGCCTGCCTATCGTCGTCGGCGGGACTGGGCTTTACCTGCGCGCGTTCCTGGAAGGGCTGTTCGCCGGACCGAGGCGCTCCGAGGAATTGCGCGAGCGCCTGCGCAGGATCGCGCGCAGCAAGGGATCGCCGCATCTGCACCGCATGCTCGTGCGGCTGGACCCGGCAGCCGCTACGAAGATCCATCCTAACGATGCACCCAAGCTGATCCGCGCGATCGAGGTTTGTCTTGCCTCGCGGCAGAAGATGACGGCGCTCTGGCGGCGCGGGCGCGAGCCGCTTCGCGGGTTTCGCGTTCTACGCCTAGGACTTGATCCGGAGCGCGCCTTGCTCTACGAGCGCATCAACCAGCGCGCACGCCGCATGTTCGATTTCGGGCTGCCGGTGGAGACGGCGCAGCTCGTCGAGCGTTACGGCGTTTCCCTGCCGCTGCTGCAATCGCTCGGATACAAGCAGGTTTTGCAGTTGCTGAACGGTGAAGTCGATCGCGAATCCGCTATCGCGGCGGCGCAGCAGGCGCATCGCAACTATGCCAAGCGGCAGATGACCTGGTTCCGCCGCGAGCCCGACGTACACTGGCTGCACGGATTCGGCGATGACCCGGAGATCCAAGACGCAGCGCTGGTTGTTGTACGAACCCACCTGTAGAGACGTAGCTCGCTACGTCTCACGCAGACTAATCGTGCTCGGAGACGTAGCAAGCTACGTCTCTGCAGCGGTGCCTTCGCAGACCGGGTTTCTGTCCATCCGATAACTGACAACCCTCCCCTGCTCTGCTATAACCCACTCATGCTGCGAAGGCTGGCCATCGTTCTTCTGCTGTTAGCAGGCAGTTGTGTCGGCGCAGACAGGTTCCAGCGGCCCGGGCCGGTTCGCCTGACGCACGACGGCGACAAATGGGCGCAAAAGACGCTGCGCAAAATGTCGCTGGAGGAAAAGATCGGTCAGATGTTCATGATCCGGGCGCAGACGGAATTCTTCAACCTGGCCAGTCCGGCCTATCTTCAGCTCCGCGACAACATCAGGCGTTACCACATCGGCAGCGTGTTGCTGACGGTGGCTTCCGAGGGTGGAGCGGTGTTCCGCAACCAGCCCTATGAAGCTGCCGTGTTCACCAACCAACTGCAGCGCGACTCGGCGCTGCCCCTGATCTTCGCCGCCGACTTCGAACGCGGCTTGGCCATGCGCTTCCACGGCACCACCGGCTTCCCTGCGGCCATGGCTTTTGCCGCCACCAACAAGCCGCAATACGCGGCGGGAATGGCGCGAGTCGTGGCGCAGGAGGCCCGCGCCATCGGCGTCCAGTGGAACTTCTTCCCCGTGGCCGATGTGAACTCGGCGCCGGCCAACCCCATCATTAATACGCGCGCTTTTGGCGAAGACCCGCAGCAGGTGATCCCCTACGTGGTCGCCTACCTGGGCGCGGCGCGTGAGAACGGCATGCTGACCACCGCCAAGCATTTCCCCGGGCACGGCGACGTGGAAAGCGACTCGCACCTGGGGACGGCGCGCGTGACGGCAGACCGTGCGCATCTCGATCGCGTGGAGTTGCCGCCGTTTCGCGCCGCCATCCAGGGCGGAGTAGATGCTGTGATGGTGGCGCACGTTACCGTGCCGGCGCTCGAACCCGATCCCAACCGCGTGGCCACGGTTTCACGAGCGGTGATTGACGGCGTGCTCAAGCAGCAGCTCGGTTTTCAAGGGCTGGTCGTCACCGACGCCATGGACATGAACGCAATCACCCGGCTGTTCCCAGCAGCCGCACGCGCCGCGGTCGAGGCGGTGAAGGCGGGCAACGACGTGGTGCTCATTCCCGCCGACCTCAACGCCGCATACAACGGGCTGCTGAGCGCGGTGCGCAGCGGCGAGGTCCCGCAGGCGCAGATCGACGCTTCGGCGCTGCGCATCCTGCGCGCCAAGGCGGCGGTCGGTCTGCACAAGGCTCGCCTGGTGGATATCCGGGCTCTTTCCGAGATCATCGCCCGTCCCGCCGACCTGGCGCTGGCACAGCAGGTGGCCGATGAAGCCGTTACCCTCGTCCGCGACAATGGCCGCGCGTTTCCCCTGCGGGGCAACGGAACTCCGACGTCCGCGCCTGCGTATCAAATACCAGGCGCGGCAGGTTCGCGCGTGCTCGCCGTAGTCTTTTCAGACGACGTGCGCACCGATGCCGGGCGGGTGCTGGAGCGGGAGTTGCGCGCGCGCATTCCCGGCGTCAACATGTTTTATATCGATCCCCGCATCGCGAGCGGCATGTCCGAGCAGGTGCTCGAGGCAGCCGAGCGCGCGCAGACAGTGGTGGCGGCCGCCATCGCGGCTCCTACGGCCGGCAAGGTGCTGCGCGTGAATGGCGTGCTCACCGGCTCGGTCTCACTCGACGACTCGTCCGCCGCGCTGCTACATCGCTTGCTGGAGCGCGCCGCCGCCAAAACGGTGCTGGTCGCCCTGGGGAACCCCTACCTGGCGGCGCAGTTTCCCGAACTGCAGAATTATCTCTGTACTTTTTCCAACGCGCCGGTGTCGGAGATGAGCGCGGTCAAAGCTCTGTTCGCTGAAATCCCCATCCACGGGCGCTTGCCCGTCACTATTCCAGGGGTTGCGTCGCGCGGCAGCGGGATCGATCACCCGGCGCCGGCGCAAGGAGGTCATCCATGAAACTGTACTTATGGCTGCCATCGTTCCTGGTCATGGCGCTTGCCGGCGCGCTGCTATTCGGTTGCAAAGTCCAGAAAACAGGCGAGGGCCGGAACAAGAAGGTGGACATCGAGACCCCGGTGGGCAGCCTGCACGTGAACACCCAGGTCGATCCCAAAGATACGGGCCTGGAAGTCTACCCGGGGGCGATACGCGCCGAGGACGAGGAGAAAAAGCACGCCGCCAACGTCACCATGGACAGTTCGCTATTTGGGATGAAGGTGGTGGCCGTCAAGTTCCACTCCGACGCGCCACCGGCAAAGCTGGTTGACTTCTATCGCAACCAACTGAAAGCGTATGGCGACGTGACGGAGTGCCACGGCGACGCCGCCATCGCGCACGGCAAAATGAGCTGCCTGCACACGGGCCCGGTTGAGAAGACGGTTTTGGTGGCCGGCACGGAGGAGCGTCACCACGCCATTTCGGTTAAGCCGGACGGCAAGGGCTCGACATTCGAGTTGGTATACATCCAGACCCGCGGAGAAAAGGAGACGCAGTAGTTTGAAAGACGCCACGGATTCTCACAGATGAGTACGGATCTAAGAAGAGATATTGCGCGTCGCGCAGGACCATTGCGATGAGATCCTTTCAAGTCCGTGGGAAGCCGTAACTGGCGTTTTCCCCAACATTGCGCGCCTGCCGCGCGCTCCTGTAACCTGAATTCTAATGGACCACCCCTGCCATCGCTGCCGCGCGAGCGTGGAAGACGGCGTCGCGTTCTGTCCGCACTGCGGCGCTCCCCAGATACGCGTTTCGGCCGCGGCCGAGCCGGTACCCGCGCCAATGCTTTCCCCGGTCGCGCCAGACGAACTACAACCCGCCACGCAGGCCGCCGGTTTGGGCCATGCGAGGCCAGGAGCCATCGACTGGTCGCAAGGGATACGCGCTTCGGCGCTGGCCGGGGTGCTGCTGGCGCTGGCCATCTTTTTCGTCCCGGCAATCGTTGCCGGCATCGGATTGGTCCTTCACGTGGGGCAGGCTGCGATAGGACTGCTGGTCTTGCTGGCGAGTTGTTGCTGCATGCTGGTTGGCGGAGCCCTTGTCGTCCGCCTTTACCGACGGCGTCGTCCAGAAACAACCATCACCCCCGGTATGGGCGCCCGCCTCGGCGTTGTGACCGGCCTGCTTGGATTCTCCTTCTACAGCGTCCCTCAGGCCCTTCGCCTCGTTTTTTTCCGGCTTGGCGGTACCATCCGCGAAGCCATGCAGAAGGCGATTGAGCAGGCGGCTGCCCGCAGTCCGGATCCACAAGCCCAGGAAATGATGCGTAACTTCACGTCTCCAGGGATGTTAGCCGTAATTCTCACCGGCTTCGTAGTGCTCTTCCTTCTTGCCTTCCTCGTTTGTTCCAGCCTGGGGGGAGCGATTGGCGCCTCGGTCTGGGGAAGCAAGCAATCCTCCTAACTAAGGTGGTCGTCGGTCGTTGGCTGTCGGTCGTCGGCCAGCAGCTCTTTCAGCTTTTGCCGACGATTGAGGATCGAAGGCCGACGACTTCTTGCCGGGCTTCCTGTGCAGCGCGTAGAATGCAGCTTCTTTTGGAAAGAAGGTCTGTTTCGATCTGAGAAAGTCCCCCAAATGAGCGTGCAGGCGAAACCTGAATCGTCGTCGGGGCACGACCCGAGCTTGCTGATGTCCGGCTCCGAGATCCAGCGCACGCTGGTGCGTCTGGCGCATGAACTGGTGGAGAAAAACAACGGAGTGGACGGGCTGGCCCTGGTCGGCATCCGCCGTCGCGGAGTTCCCCTGGCGCAGCGCATCGCCAAGGTCATCAACCAGATCGAGCACACTCAGATTCCCGTAGGTAGCCTGGACATAACCCTTTACCGCGACGACCTCTCCACCGTCGGGCCCAAGCCGCTGGTGCAAAAGAGCGACCTGGAATTTTCGGTAGCAGGGAAGAACGTGGTGCTGGTGGACGACGTGCTGTACACCGGACGCACCGTCCGCGCCGCCCTCGACGCCTTGTTCGACCACGGCCGCCCGGCGCGCGTGCAACTGCTGGTGCTGATTGACCGCGGCCACCGCGAGCTTCCCATCGAGGCCGCCTTCGTCGGACGCAAGGTGCAAACCACCGACCAGCAGATCGTCGAAGTGAAGCTGAAGGAAGTGGACAACCTCGAGAAGGTACAGTTGGCGGAGAGAAACGAGCGCGGCCCGACGCGATGAAGAAGAGCCGGTCTTTGCTCGGTATCGAGCAGCTCGAGCCCGGAGAGATCAGCCGCCTGCTTGGCCTGGCGCGGCGCATGCACGCTACCCGGCCACGTCCCTTGCTGCGGAATCGCCGCATCGCGCTGCTTTTCTACGAGCCTTCCACGCGCACCCGTGTGTCGTTCGAGTTTGCAGCCAAGGCGCTGGGTGCGATCACCACGCTGGTGCAGGCCACCGCCTCCAGCATCGAGAAGGGCGAGTCGCTGGTGGACACCGGCCTGACGCTGCGCGCCACCGGCGCGGACGCCATCGTGGTCCGCCATCCGTCTTCCGGCGCGCCCCACCTGCTCGCCCGCCACCTCGGCATTCCCGTGATCAATGCCGGCGACGGCATGCACGAGCACCCCACGCAGGCCCTGCTCGACGCCTACACCATCCTGCGCCACAAGAGGCAACTGCGGAATTTGAGGGTCGCTATTGTGGGCGACATTCAGCACAGCCGGGTGGCGCGCTCCAATATCCACCTGCTCAGCAAGAGCGGGGCCCAGGTAGTGTTGTGCGGGCCGCCGGAGTTGCTGCCCGAGGTCGCCGCCAGCCTGGGGCCGGGAGTGCGCGTGACACGGCACGTGGAGGAAGCGCTGCGCGGCGCCGACGTGATCATGGTTCTGCGCGTGCAGAAGGAGCGGCTGGCGGGGCTCCAGCTCCATATGAACGAGTACATCGATGGGTACCAAGTGACTCCGGAACGCCTGCTTCTGGCCCGGCGAGATGCCATTCTCATGCATCCCGGTCCGATGATCCGGGGCATAGAACTGGCCGGCGACCTGGCTGACGCGCCGGCGTCGGTGATCACCGAGCAGGTGGCCAATGGAGTCTCGGTTCGCATGGCCGTGCTGCTGACGGCCCTGGGGGCCGCACGATGAGGTGGAGAACTTCTTTGCCGTGGATTTACGCGGATGGACGCGAGATGAGTTTGGGCCAAGAGCTAAGAGCTAAAAGCTAAAAGCTAAAAGCTAAGAGCCGTTTATTGTGACGCCAAAAGACAAATCCCGCGCTACCTCGCTCCTGATCAAGGGCGGCCGTGTCATTGATCCGGCCAACAGGATTGACGCTGAGATGGACGTGCTCCTGCGCGAGGGCCGGGTGGCCGAGGTGGCGCCGCGCAACAAGCTGCGCGGTTCCGCCGACGAGAGCTTCAACGCCCGCGGGCTGATCGTGGCTCCCGGCTTCATCGACCTGCACGTGCACCTGCGCGAGCCCGGCCAGTCCTACAAGGAGACCATCGCCACCGGCACGGCGGCGGCCGCAGCGGGCGGCTTTGCGTCGGTCTGCTGCATGCCCAATACGTCACCCGTGGCGGATACCCCGGAGATCATCGCCTGGATCGCAGATCCGGCGCGCGGGGCCGTGGTCAACGTCTTCCCCATCGCGGCGGCGACGGCAGGGAGCGCGGGCGAGCGGCTGACCGATTTCCGTGCCCTGCTGCGCGCCGGGGCGGTGGCAGTGACCGACGACGGCCGTCCCATCCTGCACGACGACATCATGCGCCAGGCGCTGACCACGGCCGCGCAGCTCGGCGTCCCCGTGGTGCAGCACGCTGAAGATACCCGCACGACCGCTGGCTGCTCGGTCAACCAGGGCGCGGTTTCGTTCCGCCTGGGCCTGCGCGGCATGAGCACGGATTCGGAAGCGGCGGTCGTGGAGCGCGACACCGCATTTGCCAAGAATGCCAACGCGCATCTGCACGTCGCGCACGTTTCCACCGCGGCGGCACTCAAGCCCATCCGCCGCGGCAAGCGCAATCACGTGAACGTGACCTGCGAGGTCACGCCCCACCACTTCACGCTGATCGACGAGAACATCGGCGACTACGACACCCGATTCAAGATGAACCCGCCACTGCGCTCCGCGGCCGACCGCGAAGCCCTCATGGTGGCGCTGGGAGACGGTACCATCGACGCCATCGCCAGCGACCACGCGCCGCACGCGCGCTATGAGAAGGAAGTGGAGTTTGACCGCGCCGCCTTCGGCGTCACTGGCCTGGAGACGGCGCTGGCGCTGGCCCTCACCCGGTTGCACCGCGAAAGACGAATCCCACTGGCGCGCATCGTGGAGCTGTTCTCCGCCGGGCCGGCGCGGGCCATGAGCCTGCGCGGCCGCGGCAGCCTTGCCCGCGGCGCCCCCGCCGACGTGACCATCTTCGATCCGGCGCGGCGCTGGACGTTTGATGCGTCGAAGTCTCTCTCCAAGTCGCGCAACACGCCCTTCGACGGCTGGCAGCTCACCGGCAAGGCCGTGGCTACCATCGTGGGCGGACGGTTCGCCTACCGGGAGTGACGCCCCGACACGCGAACTACTGTACGGTCACCGCCACCGTCCCCGAACCGATGTTGGTTCCGCCGCTGGTCACGGTGATGCCGACCTGATAGGTGCCTGGCGCGGTGCCCGGATCTTGGACGGCGCCGCTTCCACCGCCTCCGCATGCGAACAGGCTGGCCGCCAGGATCACCAGCGTCAGCAGCATGAGCAGTACATTCGAACGCCGCTTGCGCGCAGGAACCGCGAGCAGGAACGCGCCGCCCGCCAGTACTAATCCAAAGCTCGCCCATCTTGAGCCGCGGAGCAGCCCGCCGACAGCGTGCGGCGCGGTGGTTGCGATGTTTACCGTGACAAAAGCTTGGCCACCGCTGGACACATTGACGTTCTGCGTCGCCGGCGTGCAGGTGGCCTCGTTCATCCCGACTGGTATGGTGCAGGCAACCGCCGCAGTTCCGCTGAACCCGTAGGTCGAAGTCAACGTAATATTGGCATTGGCCGCCATGCCCCGCGCAACGGCGACCGCAGGCGCCTGGACGCTCACACCTACAGTAAGGGCGGCGGCAGCCGTGGTGGACGAGCTGAGATAATTCGAATCCCCGCCATAGGTGGCGGTGATCTGGTGCGCGCCCGGGGTGGTGGAAATCGTTGCTCCGACCCGCGCCACCTGCAGCGAAGCAAACCCGTTCGCGCAGCAGTTCATGGGGTTCTGAACGACAGTTCCGGTTGTTACCGCCGCGCCATTGTCCAGGAATGTGACCGTTCCGCTCGGGGCGACACCCGAGCTCTGCGTCTGCACGGTGGTGGAAAGATTAAGCGTCTGGACTCCCGTCCCTGTAGCGGTGACTGTCGCCAGGCTCGTCGTTGCCTGCGTGATGGTGACCGACAGGTTCGCGGGACCGGAAGCGTTGAAACTATTGTCGCCGGAATACGTGGCAGTGAGCGGATGGTTTCCTGCCGGGAGCTGGATGGACTGATCCTCCGTATGCCCAGCGGCATTCAACGCGAATGTGCCACCATCGAGCGGCTGTCCGTTGTCTTTGATAGTCACGGTGCCGGTGGGACAGCCGGTGCTGCAAGCAGGAAATGTCTGGAAGCCGTCGGTCGCGTTGGTGACATCCGCACGCAAGACGTATGGAGAGCCGTACGGCGTCGTGGTCACCGTGAAAAAGGCGTTACCAAACTGGTCGAAGGTCACCAGGTGGAGAAACGTGTTGCTGATCTCGGGGCTGACGGTAACCATGACGGGAGGAGTTGAATCGCTGCCGCCGAAGGCGCCATCGCCGCCGTAACGGACGAACACCGGATAGTTGGTGCCGCCAGGCAGAAACTTGGTGCTCGCGTTCACGGTCGTGCCGTTGGTCAGAGGGAAGGGGCCGTCAATCCCCAACTGGACGTTGTTGGGCGTTCCCATCAAGGCCACCGCTCCCGTCGGAGTGCCTGGGGGATTATTAGCGGCTACCGTAGCGGTCAGGTTCACCGTTTGCCCATGTGTGATCGTCGTCGGCGCAAGATTCGTCAGCGTCGTCGTGGTGCCCTTGAAACTGACCGTATTCCAGTTCGTTGCCAGGTTGTTGACGTTAACCGATCCCAGGCCGGTGGCCCGATCGAAGCCGGCAGTGGTTGTCCACGCCGGGGTGGAAGTGTGGGCGGGATCGACCAGCACCCTGCCGGCCGCGGTGCTACCGCAATTCGGAGAACCACTGGTGCAGGGAACCGAGTTGTTGCCTTTGGTGATGTCGTAGAAGGTGCAGGTCGAGTTGGTCGTGGGTGTCGTGCTGGAATTGCAGTTCGCCGCGTTGTTGGCAGCCAGGGGATACAACACGAAGTTGGCATTGCCCTGGCGCGGCGTGGGGTTGGCCATAGTCGCCTGCTTGTGATTGACCAGCGCCATGATCCCGGCGAAGGCCTGTGCTGATGCCGACGTGCCGCCGGTAGCCAGGAAACTGATTGTCGGAGATGAGCCGCAGCTCAACGGCGCCGTAATGTCTGCTTCACAGACCACGTAGAAGCTGTTGTTCAGACCGTCGCCGGCGAACAGGGAGACGTCGGGAATGTCGCGGACGTTATCGGCGGGAACACCCGTCCCGCCCTGCCACGCAGGCTTGGCGGTTCCGGCCAGGCAGACGCCGCCTGAGGTGGAGGTAGAGCAATTGCTGGGACCGCCGCCACCCGCGAAGATATTTTGCAACTGGGACCCCGGAGGCGATGTGCATCCTCCGCTCACTCCCACCTGGGCACAGGAATCGTTCAGCGGTACCTCCGGGATGTAGGACATGGCAGAGGTAAGGGCGGTGGGCGTGCTTTGGTTGCTGCTGCTCCAGTAGGTGGTCGGATTGCTCACGTCATCGAAATCGGTGCCGCCAACGGCGACGTTATAGGGAGTCGACGCCAGGCCGTTAACGGCAAGCCCCTGGGTGGCGGTGGCCTGAGTGGTGAAATCGTCGCAACCGGCCGAGCCGCTGTCGCCGGCAGCAACCGACACGGTGATGCCTTGCGCGGCTCCCTGCTGCCACAGCGCCTGTACGACGCTGTTGCCTGTACTGCCCAGAGCCGCCTCGCAGGCACTGAAACTCACGCTAAGGACAGGTGCAATATTGTTTTCGATTGCGTAAAGGGCGGAGAGTTCTACTCCATCCGCTACCTCGGTGGACTCGGAAACCACCAGGTTGATGGTTGCGCCCTTGGCCACGGCGCCCGACAGTTGGGCGTCGAGCAGGGCCTCACTCTCATCTCCGGGAACCAGGCCGGGATCGGGCCCATCGAAGACGATAACCGGGTCGTTCGCCGGCAACCCGAACAGGTTGCGAAAATCGCGTACGTCCTGGAGGTTGATGTTTGTGCGGGCCACGATGGCGATGCTCTGGCCGGTGCCGTCGATGCCCGCTTGCCACAGAGGCTGGACGTTGTAAATCACGGCAAAGTCGCCGGGGCCGACCGCATAACAGTTCTGCGTCCCGTTCGGGCCGCAGCTCTGGAAGGTGAACAGCGGCGTCCCTTCAGTCTGCCGCGGCCGAGTGAAGGTGCCGAACTGGCGGTGCGCCGGCTGTATGCGGAAGTTGTGAAGGGACGCGATACCGCGCATCACCGGGGCGAGTGCCGCCGGGATCTGCGGATCGCCGGCGTTGGCCCAATGCTCCTCGCCGTTGACCACGAACTTGTGGATCTCAGTGTGAAATGCCTGTCGGACCAGTCCCGCCGTCCCTGAGAACTCGATCACCGTGCGCCCCGCTGCCACCCGGGCCACATGGAACCCCTGCGTCTGCAGCCAGTTGGTAACCACTGCGATGTCAGCATCGGCGGGACCGAATTGCTTGCCGAACTCTTCCGGCGTCAGCCATCGGTGATACTGCGGGGAAGACTTGGTCTGCTGGTCCTCCAGTAAACGCCGCAGCGCCGCTTCCTGGTCGGGCCCGCGCTGCAACACAAGCAGCATGCGCTGCGCGGGCAAGCTGTCCGGGGCAATGCCGCGATCGTACTGCGACTGCGCCAGCGGATGCGTGTTGCCAGCGAGTCGGACCAGTTTCTGCTCGTCCACCGCTTGAGTGATGCGAGGCTGGATGGCGGTTGATTGTGCCATGGCTGCAACAACGGAACAGAGAACAAAGACGGGGGTGAGGACCCTGGTGTACCGGTTCATCGCGCTGGTTTCCTTGAATCTGAAGTAGTGAAGGCACCCTATTCTGCCCTCCGGGTCGAGCCGAAACAACTAAAAAGGTGCCTTGTTCTGTTTTCAGAACATACTGCCAGCGGGGGCAGCGGGTGTGTAATGATTTTGTAAAAGTGGGCGAGGTGTCGATATGGGCCAAGGCAACGGGGAAGGGGTACAAGTCCTGCTGTTCGACGTTTTCGGCACGGTGGTCGACTGGCGAACCAGCCTGCAACGATGGCTCCCGCGCTTCGGCCGGGAAAACAAGCTACAGGCGGACTGGTCTGCGCTGGTGGATGACTGGCGTGCCGCCTATGAGCCCTCGATGGCGCGCGTGCGGCAAAGCGAGCGGCCCTATGTGACGCTCGATACCTTGCATCGCGAGTCGCTGGACGCTCTGCTCGCCACCTACGGCCTCGGCAGCATGCTGGAAACCGATCGCACGCAGATGGCGCGCGCCTGGCGCTGGCTCGATCCCTGGCCGGATACCGTCGCCGGGCTCACCAGGCTTAAGCGCAAGTATGTGATTGGGACTTTGTCCAACGGCGGCTTGGGATTGCTGGCGGACATGGCAAAATACGCCGGGCTGCCGTGGGACGTGGTCCTCTCCGCCGATCTGTTCCAACGCTACAAGCCTGACCCGGTGGTCTACCTGGGCGCGGCCGAGCTGCTGGCACGTCCCACCAGCGCGTTGATGCTGGTGGCCGCGCACAACTACGATTTGGCGGCTGCGCGTTCGCATGGCTATCGCACTGCGTTCGTCGCGCGTCCTACCGAGTACGGTCCGCGGCAGAAGAAGGATTTCGGCCCGGAAGATGCGTGGGATTACGTGGCCTCGGGCCTGGAGGAGCTGGCGGAAAAGCTGGGGGCGTGAGATGGCTCTTGGCCCTTAGCTCTTAGCTTTTAGCTTTTGGCTTCGTATCGTGACACGGTGTGTCTTAGTCTTGGCTGGGCATAACGGCGGAAAACAAGCTAACAGCCAAGAGCTAAAAGCCAAGAGCTGCCTTCAGATGATCCCCATCCGCTTGCCCACCTTGCCGAGCACCGCCAAGGCCTGGTCGAGTTCGTCGCGGGTGTGAGTGGCGGTCATGATGGTGCGCACCCGCGCCTTGCCTTCAGGAACCGTGGGGAAGGCGATGCCGGTGCCCATCACGCCTTCCTTGAACAGTTCGCGCGAGAATTCCATGGTGAGCGCGCCGTCGCCTATGATGATGGGCGTGATCGGGGTCTCGCTCGCCGGCGTGTTCACGCCGCCAATGTTGAATCCCAGCCCGCCCAGTTCTTTCTTCCAGAAGCGCGTGTTCTCCCACAGCTTCTCGATGCGCTCCGGCTCTTCTTCCAGTACCTCGAAGGCCGCGATACATGTGGCTGCGACCGAGGGTGGATGAGAAGTTGAAAACAAGAACGGCCGCGCGCGATGGTAGAGAAAATCGATCAGGTCGTGCGAGCCGCAGACGTAACCGCCGAGCGCCCCGATGGCCTTCGACAGCGTGCCCACCTGGATGTCCACGCGCCCGTGCACCTTGTAATGATCGATGGTGCCGCGGCCGTTGCGCCCGAGCACGCCGGAGGAGTGGGCATCGTCCACCATCATGATGGCGCCGTCTTTCTCGGCCAGATCGCAGAGCGCGGGCAGCGGCGCAATGTCGCCGTCCATGGAGAAGACGCCGTCGGTGATCAGCAGCTTATGCCCGGCCTTATCGGCGACTTCTTTCAGCAGCTCTTCGGCGTGCGCTGTGTCCTTGTGGCGGAAGACTTTGATGGTCGCGCGCGATAGCCGCGCCCCGTCGATGATGGAAGCGTGGTTCAGCTCGTCGGAGACGATGAAGTCGTCCTTGCCGAGCACGGCCGCCACTGTGCCCGCATTGGCGGCGAAGCCTGATTGGAAGACCACGGAGGCTTCCACGTTCTTGAAGCGCGCGATCTTCTCCTCCAGCTCCATGTGGATCTTCATGGTGCCGGCGATGGTGCGCACCGCGCCCGAGCCCACACCGTACTTCTTCGTGGCTTCGATGGCCGCCTGGCGCAGCTTGGGATGCGTGGCGAGGCCGAGATAGTTGTTCGAGGCCAGGTTGATGACCTTTTTGCCGTCGAAGGTGCAGACCGGCGCCTGCTCGTCCTCGAGCACGCGCAGGCGGAAGTGCGTGCCCTTCTGCTTGAGCTCATTCAGTTGCTCGCCGAGATAGGAAAGCTGCGGGCGGGAAGAGGCATGCGTGGCCATAGCGGAATAGTGTAATACCGGCGGATGGTCGTCGGTCGTGGGCCCCTATCATCGGCCAAAGCTGGCATGGCGAACGCTCGTACGGGCAACTTGAGCGAAGCGAAGGGACCGGCGACTTTGTCTTGACTTTTCCTCATATATGACCTATGGTCATATATGGTTATGAGTCCAATCTTGATATCTCCGAATTCCTCTGCGGCCGTCCCGCTGGGCCGCCGCCAGCGCCGGCGCGCCGAAACGCGTGAACGAATTTTCCGTGCCGCACTCGGGCTCTTCGCCGAGCACGGCTTCACCGCGACCACGGTGGAACAGATCACCGAGGCCGCCGACGTGGGCAAGGGCACCTTCTTCAACTACTTCCGCAATAAGGAAGACGTGCTCAGCGCGCTGGCAGAGGTGCAACTCGACAAGTACGCTCACGCCATCCAGGCGGCGGAGAGTGGCGCGCTCAGCCCGCGCCAGGCGCTGCGCGAGTTGTGGTTGCGCCTGCCCGAAGAGCCGGGACGCAGCCAGGCGCTGGTGCGCAGCCTCATGGTGGTGTTCCTGACCAGCCCGGCGGTGCGGCAGAAGATGTCGGGCAGCCTGGAACAGGGGCGCGGGATGCTGGCTAGCTTGTTCACGCGCGCGCAGGAACGGGGAGAAGCGCGGCGCAACCGCCGTCCGCAGGAAATGGCGCTGGCCTTCCAGCAGAAGCTGCTGGGTACGGCGCTAGTGTGGACGCTCAATCCTCCTGTGCCGCTCAAACCTTTATTAGAAGCAAGTTTTGAAGACTTCTGGCGTGGCGCCGGCAGCACGGAAGCCCGCGGCCGAAAGGAGCGCCGCCGATGAAACGAAAGCTTATCCTTCTATTGCTGCTCGTGGCTGCCGTGGCCGTGGTGGCTGCCTTCTATTCGCGCCTGTTCCACAAAACGCAGGAGACGAACACGCTGCGTCTTTCCGGCAACATCGAGGCGCACGAAAGCGTGGTCGGGTTCAAGGTGCAGGGGCGGATCATCGAGTTGCCGGTCCAGGAGGGACAGTGGGTAGATGCCGGCACGCTCGTGGCGCGGCTCGACGGTGACGACTATCGCCGCCAGGCCGAGATGGACGAGGCCACGCTACGGGTACAGCGGGCGCAACTCGCGTTGGCCTTGGCAGGCACGCGTTCCCAGGAACTGGAGGCCACGCAGCAGTCGCTCAACGACGCCAAAGCCGATCTGGAGCAGAAGAAGCTGGACTATAACCGCGCCGAAACGCTCTTCCAGCAGCGCGTTGGCTCGCAACAGGAGCGCGACCAGGCGGAAACCAATCTGAAGCGCGCGGAGGCCACCTATCGTCGCGCGCAGCAGATGTATGACGAGGCCCGCGAAGGCACGCGGCGCGAGCAGTTGACCGTGGACCGGGCCTCCGTCCGCCAGGCTGAAGAGAAGCTTCGCGTTTCCAAACTGAATGTCGAGTACACCGTGCTGCGCGCCCCGGTGTCGGGCGTCGTCGTGGTACGCGACGCTGAGCTGGGCGAAGTCATGGCGCCTAACACGCCGGTGCTGACCATCGCCGACCTCGATCATCCCTGGTTGCGCGCCTATGTGAACGAGACCGATCTGGGCCGCGTTCGTTGGGGACAGGATGTCACGGTGCGCACCGACACTTTTCCCGGCAAGAGTTACCGCGGGCATATCTCGTTCATCTCCGACAAAGCGGAGTTCACGCCCAAAAGCGTGCAGACGTTCAAAGAGCGGGTGACGCTGGTCTATCGCATCAAGATCGACGTCGAGAACCCGAACCACGAACTGAAGCCGGGCATGCCGGCCGACGCCACGATCGAACTCCGCCCCAACGAACCAAAACCGGCTTCGTTGGGGGCCCCGGTGGCAAAGCAGTGACCAGCGAAGCCCAACCCGTGATTTCTCTGCACGGGCTCAACAGGAGCTTTCCCGGCGTGCGCGCGGTGGATGGTCTCAGCTTTGAGGTGAAGGCGGGCGAAATCTTCGGGCTAGTAGGCCCGGATGGCGCCGGCAAGACCACCACCCTGCGCATGCTCGCCGGAGTGATGGCGCCCGACGCAGGAGGCGCGGTGGTTGCGGGATACGACGTGGCGCGCGAACCGGAAAGCGTGAAGCGCTCAATCAGCTACATGCCGCAGCGTTTCGGCCTCTATGAAGACCTCACCGTGGACGAAAACATCCGCTTCTATGGCGATCTGTTCGGCATCTCCGCCAACGAGCGCGAGCGGCACGCCGCGCGCTTGCTCACCGCGGCCGGCTTGAGCGAATTTCGCGGCCGGCTGGCCGGCAAACTCTCCGGCGGGATGAAGCAGAAGCTGGGCCTGGTGTGCGCGCTGGTGCACACGCCCAAGGTGATCCTGCTGGATGAGCCGACCACGGGCGTGGATCCGGTCTCGCGCCGGGATTTCTGGCGCATCCTTTATTCGCTGCTGGCGGAAGGCGTCACCATCCTGACCTCGACCGCGTACCTCGACGAGGCCGAGCGCTGCCATCGTGTCGCGCTTCTCCATCAGGGACGCCTGCTGTTCTGCGACACGCCAGCCGCATTGAAGAGCCGTCTGCGCGGCGCGGTGCTGGCCGTGCGATCCAGCGAGCCGCGCGCGTTGCGCGACCAGTTGCAAGGCGCGCCCGGGATCTCCAGCCTGGTGATGACCGGCGACGGCGTGCATCTGGTGGTGGACGACGCCGCGCGGCGCGCGCCGGAGCTCGAGGCGCGGCTGACCGCGTCCTCCACTCCCTTCGAGAAGATCAAGCACGTCGCGCCGTCGATCGAGGACCTGTTCGTCCACGCCGTCACCGAAGGTCAGAGGGCATGAAGGGCAACGGCTATTCCGTTTCCATCCGTGACCTGGTCAAGACGTTCGGGGACTTCACCGCCGTGGACCACATCACTCTTGACACCTCTCGCGGCGAGGTCTTCGGCTTCCTGGGCCCGAACGGCGCAGGCAAATCGACGACCATCCGCATTCTGTGCGGACTGCTTCAGCCCACCTCCGGATCGGCGATGGTGGCGGGATACGACGTCGCCAGGGAGCCGGAGACGGTACGGGGGCAGATCGGGTACATGTCGCAGAAATTTTCTCTGTATAACGATCTGCGCGTGATCGAGAACCTGCGTTTCTTCGCCGGGCTTTACAACGTCCCGCGCGATCTCGCGGAGAAGCGCATCGCGTGGGCGCTCGAGATGGCTGGTCTTGCCGGACGCGAACGCCTCATCACCGGCACCCTGCCCGGTGGCTGGAAGCAGCGGCTGGCGCTGGGATGTGCCGTGCTGCACCAGCCGCCTATTGTTTTTTTGGACGAGCCCACATCGGGCGTGGATCCCATTTCACGCCGCCAGTTCTGGGAGCTGATCCACCACATGGCGGGCGACGGCGTTACGGTGTTCGTGACCACGCACTACATGGAGGAAGCCGAGTACTGCAACCGGCTGGCGCTGATCGATCGCGGACGCATCGTCGCGCTGGGCACGCCGAACGAACTCAAAAGGCGCGCGATGAAAGGTGATCTGCTGCTGGTCGAATGCTCGCCACTGGGACGTGCGGTTGAGCTGGCACAACAGGCCCCGGGCGTGCTGGATGCGGCCGTCTTCGGCAATGCGCTGCATCTGGTCGTCGCGGAGGCGGCGAGCGCGATCCCCGCGCTGCGGGATTATCTGCGCCAGCGCGATGTGGCAGTCCAGCGTATCGAAGCCATCCCTCCCACGCTGGAGGATGTTTTCGTCTCGCTCACGGCGGGGAGGAAGGAGCAGGCATGAGCTGGCATCGGCTGGCAGCGATCGCGCGCAAGGAGCTGATCCAGATCTGGCGCGACTCGCGCAGCCTGGGGATCGTGCTGGTGATGCCGCTGGCGATGATGCTGCTGTTCGGCTACGGCGTCAACCTGGACATGAAGCACATCCCTGTCTGCGTCTTCGACCGCGAGGGCAGCCAGCAAAGCCAGGATCTGCTGAAGCGATTCCAGTCTTCCGAATATTTCAATGTGGTCTTCGTGGTGGACAGCTATCCGGCGCTGGTCCGGGCGATCGACTCCGACAAGGCACGAGTCGGGCTGGTGGTGCCGCACGATTTTTCCGAACGCCTGCGGACGGGCGAGACGGCAAGCGTGCAGGCCATCGTGGACGCCACCGACGACAACACCGCCAACCTTGCCGTCGGTTACACGCAATCCGTGGTGAGCAACTTCTCCGACCAGGTGCAAGTGGACTGGCTGCGGCAGCAGGGACGTCCGGAGCCCAAGCCGCCGATTTCCGTCGATGCCCGCACCTGGTTCAATGAAGACCTGGAGAGCAGGGCGTTCATCGTGCCGGGCGTGCTGGCGCTGGTGATGTCGGTGATCGGCGCATTCCTGACCTCGCTGACCATCGCGCGCGAGTGGGAGCGCGGCACCATGGAGCAACTGATCTCGACGCCGGTCACGCCGCTGGAGATCATGCTGGGCAAGCTGGCGCCGTATTTCGTCATCGGCATGGTGAATACCGGAATATGCGCCGCCGTTGGCATCTGGTGGTTCCAGGTGCCATTCCGCGGCAGCATGCCGGCGCTGTTCATCAGCTCGGCGCTGTTCATGATGGTGGTGCTCGGGCTGGGATTTTTCATTTCCGTGATCGGCAAATCGCAACTGGCGGCCAGCCAGATGGCGCTGGTGGCGACCTTCCTGCCGGCGTTTCTGCTCTCGGGATTCCTGTTCTCCATCGAGCAGATGCCGGTCGTGATCCGCGCCATCACGCACGTGGTCCCGGCACGTTATTTCGTCACCATCCTGAAGAGTGTTTTCTTGAAGGGCTCGGGCCTGGCGCTGCTCGAAGGCGAGTTGCTGGCGCTGGCGCTGTTCGCGGCGGGGCTGGCGCTGCTGGCAACGCACTCCTTCAGGAAGAGGTTATGAGCGAACTTGGGCAAGGACGGGTGAAGGGGCACGGGTTTGGCCGTGGCGTAAGTTACCCTCTTCGAATTGTCATCCTGAGCGCAGCCCGAATGAACGGAGTGAGCGAGGGCAAGCGAAGGACCTGCTTTGAAAAGCCTAAAAGCAGGTCCTTCGGTCGCGCTTCCTTGCGCTGCCGCGCTCAGTCGCGCTCCCTCAGGATGACAATTTTGGGTGGTGTGCACGGCACGGCTAAAGCCGTGTCCGTTCACCTATATGTGAGGTGGTAAAGAGTACGAGCCATGCTGAACCGGCTGTGGCAAATGCTGATCAAGGAATTCCTCCAGGTCGTGCGCGACAAGCGCACGCTATGGGTGCTGGTCGGGCCGCCGCTTATCCAGATGCTGATCTTCGGCTACGCCGCCAGCTACGAGATACGGAACGTGCCCACGGCGGTGCTTGACCTTGACCACAGTCAGGAGAGTCGCGAGCTGATCGCTCATTTCAGTTCCACGCCTTACTTCGACGTGCGCTGGCAGCTCACCGACCGCGAGCAGATCCGCCAGATGATCGACCGCGGGCAAGTGACGGTTGCGCTCGAGATCCACCCCGGGTTCGCGGCCCTGCTGCGCAAGGGCCAGACCGCGCCGCTGCAGGTGGTGGTGGACGGCACCAACTCCAACACGGCGCTGATCGCGCTCGGCTACGTGAACCGGATCGCCCAGCGCTTTGCCAGCGACTACCAGCGCGACGCCATGCTGCGCTCCTCGCCGTTTATGGTCGCCCGCCTGCCAGCCGTCGAACTGGAACAGCGGCCGTGGTTCAATCCCGATCTTCAGAGCCGGTGGTTTTTCGTCCCGGGCGTGGTCGGCAGCCTGCTGCAGGTGATGGTCATCGTGCTCACCGCCTTTGCGGTGGTGCGCGAAAGGGAGATTGGGACGCTGGAGCAGATCATGGTCACCCCCATCCGGCCGCGCGAGTTCATCCTGGGCAAGACCCTGCCATTCTTCCTGATCGGGCTGTTCGATGCCGGCATGATCGGCGTGGTGGGGACGCTGTGGTTTCGCGTGCCATTCCGCGGCAGTCTGGCCGTGCTGGCGCTGGGGATGGTCCTGTTCCTGCTGTGCATGCTGGGGGTCGGACTGTTGATCTCCACCGTCTCCGCCACGCAGCAGCAGGCCATGGTGACCGGCTTTTTCTTCATCATGCCGGCCATCACGTTTTCCGGGTTCGGATTTCCCATCAGCAGCATGCCGCGGTTCGTGCAGTGGCTGACGTATCTGGATCCATTGCGCTACCTGCTGATTGTGCTGCGCGGCACCTACCTGAAAGGCATCGGCCTGGATGTGCTGTGGCCGCAGATGGCGGCCATGGCCGCGCTGGGAGGGTTGCTCCTGACGATCAGCGTGCTCCGCTTCCGGAAATCGCTTGACTGACGCCGGTATCGCTTCTTTCGCCGCCTGCAGAGTAACGCTGGCCGCCCGAACCAGAACGCCGTCCCGCGTCTGGTAAGGTTACTCTCAGGGTTTCTCGATCTTTGGGCGCAAGAATCGGATAGTCCGCCAGACCATCGAATCCGTATCGTCTCGTCATGACCGCCGCCGAGCGCCAATTCCGCTTCCGCGTTGCCCTGGCCTTCGGGCTGGTGTACGTCTTCTGGGGATCGACGTACCTCGGAATTCGTATCGCCGTCGAACACATCGGCCCTGAGCTGATGACCGGCGTGCGCTTTCCCATCGCCGGAATGATTATGCTCGCAGCCTGCGCGGTCACCGGACGCCGCGTCGCCATCACCGGCCGCGAATTTCTGCGCCAAGGGATTATCGGAGCGCTGCTGCTCAGCGTGGCGAACGTCACGCTCGCCTGGGCCGAGCAATACATCCGCACCGGCCTGGCGTCGCTTCTGGTGGCCTCGATACCAATCTGGTTCCTCGTGCTCGATACCTGGATTCTGCGCGGCGAGCGCCTGGCCGCGCGCGGCCTGGTCGGACTGGCGCTGGGCCTGGTGGGAACAGTAGTTCTGCTGTGGCCCAAGCTGGTGGCGTCCAACGCCCACGGACGCATGGAACTGTTCGCCTCGGTCTGCCTGATGGGGTCCTCGTTCGTGTGGGCAGTGGGCTCGGTGCTCTCGCGCCGCTGGCAGGGATCGATGGATGTGTTCACCGCCACCGGATGGCAGGCGCTTATCGGAGGCTGTCTAAACCTTGGGATCGCTTTCCTGCTGGGCGAGCCCGCCAAAGTACATTGGACCATGCGCGGCATGGGTGCCATCGCCTACCTGGTGGTCTTCGGATCGCTAGTCGGCTACACCGCCTACATCTGGCTGCTGAAGCACGTGCCCACGTCGAAGGTGGGGACATACGCCTACGTGAATCCGGTGATCGCCGTGTTTCTCGGCTGGTACTTCCTGGGCGAGCGCGTGGACGGCTACATCGCGGCTGGGACTGCGATCATCATCGTGGCGGTTGCGCTGGCGACCAGCGCCAAGGTCAAGCCGCAGGTTGGAGCGGAGCACGAGCCGGAACTGCCGGCGTGCGAGGCGGGAGCCGACTAGAGTTCGCTTAGAAAATCGTCGAGCAGCCGTCGGAAGACGACTGCAGTTGGTTTCCAATCGCCTTCCATCGCCTTAACGCCCGCCTCGGCGTAACCTCGGTTTGGTCGCGGCCGCAAGCGCACAAGTGGTGGCAGGCCGTAACGCATTGCCAGACTGTTGGCCCAAAAGCGTGCAGTACGACCGTTGCCGTCAGGAAAGGGATGAATACGCACCCACTCAGCGTGTGCCCAAGCACAGAGATCGATGATGGCTGCCAGTTGGTCGGCATTGACTTCCTGGCCCATGGGAATCAGCGCGTCCAACTCGGCGACCAGGGTCTGCAGCTTGGCTTCAAAGCGTGTCAGCTCATCGGCCACATTGGACGAGTCCAGGCCATAGGCCGCGCCGACTCTCACCTGGATGTTTTCAAGACCTGGCTCGCCGCGAAACGCTCCCACAAATCGCGAGTCGGGGACGTCCAAGCCCTCCATGAGGAGGGTTTGCCAGCGCCTTGCCGCTTCTAGGGTGGGAGTCTCGCGCCATTCCGCCGCCTGGACGATTTCATCCAGGACACGTGCGAGGTTCTGCCGCAACTGGGGACTGTCGGCGTCCCAGTCAGGCACCTAGAAGCTCTCGAACCTTGCTTTGCACAGGCCCTGCTGGCTTGAACTGCCCCTCGACGAACTGCCCCTCTAGTGGCACGCCTTCAAGCGGGTCCTTGAGGCTCGCTTCGGCGTCTACGAAGGCTTCAATAGCGCGCCGGAATCCAGGGTCCTGCTTCCGATAAGCCCGAAGGGCTGCTAAGTCAGCTTCCAAGCTGCGTTCCCTTCTACCACGTTGGCTGAGATAGCTTTTAATAGCCTCATTTAACAGTTGGTTGATGGGGCGCCCTTCGATCTTACTGAGGTGCTTTAGTGCGGCACGTTCTTCAGGGTCAATCCTGAGGGTGAAAGGGACTCGAGGCATGTCAATAGCCTAGTCTAAATCTCGTATGATGTCAATATCACATTTTGATGTCATTTAAACGGTTGGTACCCCTCGCGTGGACGGCTACATCGCGGCGGGAACTGCGATCATCATCGTCGCGGTCGCGCTGGCGACCAGCGCCAAGGTCAAGCCACAGGTGGGCGCGGAGCATGAGCCGGAACTGCCGGCGTGCGAGGCGGGAGCCGACTAGTCGTATGGGAGGGGCACGGCTTCAGCGGGGCCCCCAGCGCGCCCGACTTTGGCGCGTTGGGGTGCGGAGCCGTGCCATTAAGGTGCGCCTGCAATTACGGCTTTAGCCGCTGAGGGCCCATGGATCCAACTTGTAGCCAGGATAAGCGGAGCAATAGCGGTATTGTTCTGGCGTCTCGGCGAGGTGGCGCTTTACCGGATTGTTGAGCAGGTATTTCTTGTGCGAAAGGTAGTCCTCGGCGTCGCGGATGCGATGGTCCGTGAACCCACGCTGCCACACATCGCCACGAAAAACACCTTCCAACTTCAACCGTCGCGACGAGCCGCCCTTGATCAATTGCATCGCCCTTTCG
>DATKLD010000104.1:0-9651 GCA_035542595.1 Terriglobales bacterium | reverse complement strand
TTTCGATGTCGCCCATAATGCTGTAAACATAACATGTATTATTATGTATTGCAACTGACCAAGGCCCGAAGCACGAAAGCAGACCCGATTTCTTATTGACAGGCTTTCCCCAAATTTGATATTATATTTGCATATATATTACTCTTTTAGATATATAATACGCCCTCGGCGCCTAAGTCCTTTGGGGATGAGTTTTTACGCGTAAGTCCTTTAGATCATGAGATCTGATGAGACCACCGGCCGTAAGCTGATGATTCTAATAGACCCTGGGGGAGGGGGGTATCCCATCCTCACTGCACCGGCGGGGAGCCGGCGGTCTCGATTCCAGTATCGATTCGCACCGTGAGTGAGTTGCCGGAAGCCTGCACGTGGTAGGGGTGGGGGCGAGCCAGGTTTATGACCACACGGGTCACCAGCGGGTTTACCAGGTAAAGCGAAGCACTGACCAACTGCACGTCGGCGGCGTTGACGGGAATGCGATGCGGATGATCCAGGCGCACGTTGGCTAAGTCGATGATGATGCGCTCCGGCTTGCTGACGGTCGAGGTATAGGCGCGCAGCGGCTTGTTGCCTTTGATATGCACTTCCACGGCATCTTTCCGGTGCGACACGCTGACGCTAGACACCACGCCCGGCTTTTCGGCTTTGGCAGCCTGGTGGGGAGTGGTCTCCTCGTCTCCGGACGACTGAGCTGTGTTCGCGGGGATCGCGATGGGCGCCACCTGCGGCAGCGTGGTCGAAACTGTCGGTATGGCTGGTTGCGTTACCCAAGCGGTCGCAGACTCGGACGACGGTGGCGTTTCCGGCTCTACCGCTACCGGTGGCGCCGACACACCCGAGGTTGAAGGGTTGGGTAGACCGACCACCGCGGGCGGCTGCAGCTTGGGCTCAGATGCGGGCGCCGGGGTTGTCGCAAGGGGCAGAACCGCGGGCGGCACAATGGCACTGCTCGCCACCACAGCAGCCTTCCTTTCCCTGGGTTGCGCCTCGATTGCGGTTTTTGCGCTGGTATCGATCGCCAGGATTACTGTGCTGCCCGCCGGCAGCAGACGGTACTCATGCCGACGGGCCAAGTCCACGACCACGCGCGTCACCGGCGGATCGGCCTTGAACAGCGCCACCCGCACGCCCTCCACATCTCCTGCGTTGACGGAAAGATGGCGGCTGCCATCGTAGCCCACGCCGGTCAGATCCACCACGATGCGTTCCGGCCCGGACAGCACCATGGCCGCCGGCTTGACCGGGCCGCTGGCTTCGATGTGGACCTCCACGGAAGTCTGGCCGCGCAGGATGGTGACCTTGCGCAGGACGGCTCGCGACTCGATGGCCGGAAGGCGACTTGGGCTCGTCACCTTGGCGGGAAGCGAACGCGCCGGTTGCGCGCCCAGCGGCTGCATCGACTGGGCGCAGGCCGGCACGGCGGCGCTCGTCAGCAGCAAGACGAGTGCGAACCATGGCCCTGATTCGCGTTTTGGCTGGTTGGGAATCGTGGCGCGTCTGCCCCTTCAGTGCGCTGGCACAGAGGCCGTGGGGTAGCTTACCGTGGGGGCTCCGTGAGGGCCAGATACTACCCGGGTACCTTGGGACATGCCCCGGGGACTCACCGCCTGGTTAAAAAAGCCCCTCTAGCGAGGGGCTAGTAATGGAGAGAGGAGATGAATGAAGCCTAGTGGGTTGCGGCGAGAAGTTCACGCAGCCGAAGCCGCGCCTGGTGCAGTCCGCAGGCCGATTCCTCACGGCTGAGCCCGAGCAGGCGGCCGATGCGAGAGTGATCATAGCTTTCGACGTCGTGCAGCAGAAAGATCAAGCGTTCGGTGGGCGGCAACTGAACGACGGCGCGCTCCAGATCTACGCGCTTGACGTTGCGCCGCAAGCTGACCATTTCCGAGCACAGGCCGCACTGCAACGTGGGCTGGCCCAGCGGCATCAATTCGCGCAGGGTCGCAACGAACGCGCGATCTACACTCTCGGCGTCAGGAGCAGCGCTGAAGGCGAAAGCCAGGCAGAAGGTGTTGACCGCGACCTCCTCGGCAACCAGTTCATGGTCGGTCATCCAAAAGGCGAGCGAGTATACGCGATGGCGGCTCTGCTCGAATGCCTCCTGGTAGGCCTGCGCTTGCGTTTCACGCCCGGAGACACGGGTGGGAAACCCTATCAGCTTTGCTTCCTCGATGCGCACGGTCATACGGACCCCCTTGCTCGGCCAGAATCGAAACAGAAATTCCCACCCCGCCAAAGCGCTTCTCTATGTTCTCAACACGTAATGCCGCTGGGAGTTTCGCTGATACAAGGGCGTGATACCCGAGAGAAACGCCGCGCCCCGGAAGGACTTGGCTTGGCGCTTCAATACTTGTTTGCAATCCCCTGCCCAAACAGCGGGAGCCAGTCTCCTTCAACAAATCTTTACATTTCAATGAACTTGCTTGTAGAGGCAGGGCAAACAACCATGTCCCCAAGTGAGGTGTGCGCAAGCCAGCTCTAGCATATCGTAGGGTCGCTCTCATCCTGGCAGTCACTGCCACCCAGCCCAGGTAAAAATTGCCAAGCGCTTGTAACCTTTGCAATCCTCTTGCGGCTGTTGTACGGCGCGGAACGTTCCTGCTTCCGTGGCGGCAGTTTTTGGGGGATGCCTTAAAGGTAAACCGTGTACAATGAGCCCGCTATGCGGGATCCAGCGAACCACGAGCGCATCCTGGTGGTGGATGACGAAGAGTCCATTCGTGAGGTGATGTGCGCGATGCTGGGCGCGGCGGGATACCGCTGCACTGCGGCCGCCTCCGGCAGCGCGGCGCTGCAGGTATTGGATTTCGAGGAGCCATTCGAACTGATGCTCTCCGACCTGATGATGGCGGAGATGCAAGGCGACGTCCTGCTGGAGCATGCCAAGCTCAAGTTTCCGGACATGCCAGTGATCATGGTGACGGCGGTGAGCGATCTTTCGGTAGCGCTGGGCGCAATTCGCAATGGCGCCTATGACTACCTGACCAAGCCGTTTGAGCGCGAGCAATTGCTGGCCCTGGTTCGCCGTGCCCTCGAGCATCGTCGTCTGCGCAAGGAGAATCTCGAATTCCAGATGCACCTAGAGTCGCTCGTGGCAGAAAAGACCGCGCAATTGCGGAAGACCCTAGCTGACCTGGAGCGCGCCAACGAGGACCTGAAACGCTCGCACGACATGATGCTGGAAGCGCTGGGGGATGCCCTCGACCTTAAGGATGCGGAGACAGAGGGACACTCCAAGCGCGTCACCGCGTTCACTATCGCAATCGCGCGGGCCATGGAGCTACCCGCCGAAGAAGTAGAGACGATCGCCCACGGCGCCTTCCTGCATGATATTGGCAAGATGGCCATCCGCGATTCAGTGCTGCGCAAACCCGGGCCGCTGAACCCGGAAGAGATCGCCGAGATGCAAAAGCACTGCGAACTGGGATACAACATGGTGCGTAAGATTCCCTTTCTGAAAAAGGCCGCCGAAATCGTCTATGCGCACCAGGAACGGTGGGACGGCACCGGCTACCCGCAAGGGCTCAAGGGTGAGGACATTCCGCTTGGGGCGCGGATTTTTGCCATTGCCGATACCCTCGACGCCATCACTTCTGATCGCCCTTACCGCGACAGGCAGAGCTACCAGGCGGCGCGCGAGGAGATCGAGCGTTGGTCGGGACGCCAGTTCGATCCTGTCCTCGTTAAGGTCTTTCTCAGCATGCCGCAGAGTATCTGGGACAGCGTCCGCCAGCAGATCCACTCCCAGGTTTTCCGCGTGCCCCAAGATCCGCAGCTGGCTGGCGCGGGCAGGCCCTAGAAGGAAATCGCGAACAATCTAAGAAGCGGGCGTGCCTGCGCACCCGCGACACTGGCAGTGTTACAAACGCCGCGTCAGTGGGCAGTGCCGAGAGAATCCGCGAGTTGATCGAGCGCCATTTGCAGCCGGTCCAACTCGCGCAGAGTGGTCTCGTTCCACGTCAATAGCGTATCGGGTGCGTTCTCGAAGTTGTGCGCCAGCCAGCGTAACGCCTGGCGGCCGCGTTGAGTCAGGCACAAAGCTGCCAGACTGGCTACGCCGAGCACAGTCAGGGGGACATACCATCTGCGCATGGAGACGAACTCCTTCTCCCGCACCCCCCATTAATGATCCCACATGCTGGACCTGACCCGGTAGAGCCGCGCAGCACCCTAAGGGTTACTACCGCCGCTGTCCCATCGGCGGGCAATTTTGGCGGCCGCGCAAGGCAGCGTTTCCGCAGCAGTTCACATCCAATCGTCTACAGCTTCCTATTGGCACAACCGAGGATTGAGGTATGAAGAAAACGTTGGCAAGCCTTGCGATTACTGCCCTGCTGCTGGGCATCCCACTGGCGGTGGCACAAGACCGCAATGATCCCTATCCGCCACCACCGGACCGCAATGGTTCTTATCCAAGCACGTCGGACCGCAATGATCGCTATCCGGCGCGCGACCGCAATAACCCTTACGCTTACCCGGACAACCGCGGTTCGGGCTATCCCAATGCCATTCCCGAAGGCGCGCGCTTCATCGTCCTGCTGGAGGACAAACTCGACACCGCCAGAATTGACCGCGGGAAGCGTTTCAAGGCCAAACTCGGTGATGACCTGGTAGCGCCCGACGGCTCGGTGATCCGTCGCGGCTCGAAGATCAGGGGCCACGTCAGCGATGTGGAACAAGGCCTGCACCCGCGGCTGATCTTGAGCTTCGACCAGATCGCCACGCAGCATGGATGGGTGCCGCTGGCCGCCACCGTCACCGGCGTACCGGGCGAACATGGGCTCAAGCCGGAAACCGGGCCTGAGGGCGAGATCGAACGGCCCGGGGTGGATAAGCGACGCGCCGCCGAAGCGGCTGTTGTGGGAGCCGGAGTTGGGACCCTGGCCGGTGCGGCCGCGGGAGGTGGCAAGGGAGCGGCTATCGGGGCGGCAGCGGGAGCTGGCGTCGGCCTGGGCGCTGGCGTCCTTAGCGACCGCAACATCAGGCTTGAAAAGGGGACGCAACTGGAAGTGCAACTGGACCGCCCCTTGATCGTCCCACGCTCCTGATACGGATTCCTGTGGCGACGCACCTGCCCGGCGCAAAAGGGCAAACCTCCAGGTCGCGGAGCTTTGGCCATAAGGGCTGGCATTGGCGGAATCGGCGATTTTCCCTTGTTTCCAAATTGGGACTCGTTAACGAAGAAGACTCAGGCAGCAATACCAATTCGGGAGGCCTGCCCGTGCGACTCGGCCCGAATTGCGTTTGTTGGAGCGCTAAGGCTTCGCAATTCAGAATGGCAGTTCGCGTGCTGGCAATCCGTACCACGAGAGTCAACAAACCAAGGGTAACAAACCGCCGGGTGGGCTTTGGCGATGCTGCTAAGATTGTATTCCCGGTTGATCTCAACGACAGAACAGTGTGGGGGCTGCTCCTCTATTAGCTGATCGCGCAGCTTTGGAGTGCGCATGAAGGTATTGTTCAGTCCGCTACCTGAGCCCAAGTCGCGCTGGACACTGTTTCTCACCAGCTATAGTGTGCAGACATTGGCGCTGCTGTTCGTGATCAACCTGAACCTTCTATATCCGGCTCGGCTGGAATTGCCTGCGCGCTACATGATCACCAGTCTGGTGCCGTATGAGCCTCCTGTGCCGCACACGCCCCAGCCGGTGAATCCGCGGTTGCTGCCGAGGGTAACCAAGCCGGCGCTGGAGGAACCGCCAGTAGTGGCCAGTCTTACATTGCCCCCACTCCCCAAGGCCAAGAAGCCGGAAGCCGAAATCCGGGCGCCGGAACTGAAGAGCGCGGGCGGGCGTCTGCCGAACCTGCCGGCGGCGCGGCCGGTAGTCAAGGTAGTAGCCACCAACACGTTCTCCACCGGCAGTTCTGCTATGCCCACTACCACACGTCCGGCGGCGCAGGTACAGACCGGCGGCTTCGGTGATCCCAACGGCGTGCCCGCGCAGGCCAGCAACGGGCGAGCGGTCAACATCAACGCCCTCGGCGCGTGGAATCTTCCTTCGGGTCCAGGCCGCGGCAACGGCACTGGCGGGGCTAGTGGCGTTCCGGGCGTGGTAGCCAGCGCCGGATTCGGCAACGGGGTCGCGGTAGCTGGTCCGAAGACAGAGAAAGCAGGGGCAAGCGTGAAGCCGGCTGGCTTCGCCGATTCCACTCCGGCTCCGGAGGTGCGGCCCAGGCAGGTGGAGACCAAAGAGCCGCCCGCGACTCCAGTTGAGATTCTGGCCAAGCCCAAGCCGAACTATACCGAGGAAGGCAGAAAGCTGAAGATTGAGGGCGAAGTCCGCCTGGAGGTGGAGTTTACGGCCACAGGCGAAGTACATGTGATCCGGATCCTGCAGGGATTGGGTCATGGGTTGGATGAGCAAGCGGTGCGTGCGGCCAAACAGATCAAGTTCAAGCCCGCGCAGCGCCAGGGTAAGCCGGTAGATTCCACCGCCACGCTGCACATCATCTTTCAGTTGGCGTAGCGGGAGCTTCCGGCCGGTCGGGAGGCCGGGAACCGAGGACGTTATGCGCAGATCAGGATGGGGTGTCACGAGCTTCTTGTTGCTGACAGCGGTGTCGGTGTGGGCCGCCCAGCCGACTTCTATGGAACAGGTGGTCAGCCGGATCAACCAGCGGGAGACGCAGTTCGCACAGGCCATGCATAACTACTCTCCCATGGTAGAAACTTACATCCAAGACATGAAGCCCGATGCCGAACTGGGCGAAGTGCCGTCGGGTGACACCTATTTCCTGGGGCGGCTGGATTTGAGCCGTGGCGTGGCCACTACCGCCAGTTTCGTACCCGACCGCGGAAGCTGGCTGCACCGCCTCTTCGGCCCGCTGACGGCGATGAAATATAACGCTGCCGGTTTCGCCGTGGTTTCCCCGGACGAGAACCAGCTGGACAGCGCACACTACGATTTCACCTTCGTGCGCCGCGAGTTCCTGGGCGACGTGCGTTGCCTGGTGTTCGACGTGGTGCCCAAGAAGAACACCGGACAGGGGCGCTTTCTGGGACGGCTGTGGGTGGAAGACCAGGACTACAGCATTGTCCGCTTCAACGGCACCTTCACGCCGCGGCCTCGCTTTGGCTACTACTTCCACTTCGATAGCTGGCGGCTGAATATGGGCCCCAATCTGTGGCTGCCCGCCTATACCTACTCGGAAGAGTCGGACATGAAGTACGCCGTGCCGCACAAACACCTCTCGTTCAAGGCGCAAACCCGCTTCTGGGCCTATAACGTGCACAGCCGCGGCCGCCAGGACGAACTGACGCAGGTGCTGGTGGAGCCGGCGCCCACCGTGAAGGACCAGAGCGACAACAACCAGGACCTCTCGCCTGTGCAGGCGAAGCGCATGTGGGCGCGGGAATCCGAAGAGAACGTGCTGGACAAGCTGGAGCGGTCCGGCCTGCTGGCGCATGAGGGCGAAGTGGACAAGGTTCTGGACACGGTGGTGAACAACCTCGCCATCACCAACAAGATCGATATCCAGCCGGAGATCCACTGCCGGGTGCTGCTGACCGCGCCTATGGAGTCGTTCAGCGTCGGCCACACCATCGTGATGAGCCGCGGCGTGCTCGACGTGCTGCCCGACGAGGCCACGCTGGCCGCCGTGCTGGCGCACGAGATGGCGCACATTCTGCTCGCGCATGGGGAAAACCCCATGTATGGCTTCAACGACAAAATGCTTTTCTCCGAGAACCAGACTTTCACCAAGCTGAGCCTCACCCATACTCCCGAGCAGGAGCAGGCGGCGGATGCCAAAGCGCTGGAGATGCTGAAGAACTCTCCCTACAAGGACCAGTTGGCCAATGCCGGGCTGTTTCTGCGGGCGCTGCAGCAGCGGGCGCCGGTGCTGCCCAACCTGATCCGCGCCCACCTGGGTAACGGCCTGACCCTGGGTGGCAACACGCGCATGTCCGACCTGATCGCCTCGGCGCCGGCGTTGGAAATGAACAAGCTGGATCAGATCGCCGCCCTGCCCATGGGAGCCCGCGTCAAGGTGGATCCCTGGAACGATCGCGCCGAAATGTCCAAAGCCAAGCCGGTGGCGCTGCTTTCGCCGCGCGAGAAGATGTTCTTCGAGGTCACGCCCGTGTATCCCTATCTGACGCGCGGCAGCAACAAACAGGCCACGGAGAAGGTAGCGGCCACAACGCCCGCGCAGTAGGCGCGGCCTCAGCCCGCTTGTCATCCTGAGAGCGCGCATGTGTGGGCGCGCCGAAAGCCCGCCCTGAGCGAAGTCGAAGGGGATCCCTATCCCCACTCCCCACTCCCTACTCCCTACTTCCTGCCTCTTGCCCTGTTTACTGCGGCGTTATCCCCCACCCCCTCCCCGGCTCTCCAATGGAATCATCGACTTGCGCGGCGTGATCCCATGTGATCCCATCGTGATCCGATGAAATAAAGGACTTACTCGCAAGATCTCATTCGCAAAGGACTTAAGTGTGCTTTCGGCCATTTTTTCGATCCAAATTTGTCAAAGAGCGGAAGCCGCGACAATCGCGGAATATTACTGAATCGATAACACCCCGGCCTCCGAAATGGCCAACACGTCTGGCCCCAAAAAGAAGTACCCGCCGCCGCGTCTCAGGTTGTCCAAAAACGGAAGCGCTGTGTTTATATCTTATAGATAATACGTTAGCAATTACAATAACAGATAAGGCCGAGCGCATCAAGAGAAAAATTAAGATTCTCGGGCGGAGGCACCGCCCCTGAAGTTGAGGCGCTTCCGGGGCGTCCGAGCCCCGGGCCGAAATCCCGAGCGGAGCGAGGGAGCCCGGAAGGTGCTGAGGCGACGTCGCCGTCAATGAGGCTAGAAAAAGAGCATTTGGTTTCTGCGAAACCGTATGGGCCCGCGGGCACCGTCTAGATTCTTCGCTTCGCTCAGAATGACACTTCTGGGTTAGCCCCGGGCGTAAGCCCGGGGTGGAGCGCAAGAAAAAATCGGAGCCCCCGTCAGGGGCGACATCCGGCTGCGCTGCGGACGGGTGGCCCGGACCGGCAAACCAACATTCGGCCGGGTGCTGGCGCCGTGGGTTCTTACGCCCGCTTCGCGGGGCTACCGTTTTCATCCCCCACACACCCACGGCTCGCGCCGTGGGCTACGTTCCCCCGCGCGCTCCGCGCGCTTTACATAGCGAAGCCACGTTCTTCGCGGCAGCCGGCGCGGGCCCGACGTGTAACAAACGAACAGCCCCAACGGCGGGCAAAAGAACCTCGAACCAACACAGGGGAGCGCACTGAAGCGGGCGAATCTGTAATACCAAAGGCTGTGCGAGCACGCGAAGCGTGCGCAAGAGCGTAGCCCACGGCGTAAGCCGTGGGATCGAGGGGGTATCAGAGCGCAGCCCGCGAAGCGGGCGTAAGAGATTTGCGGCATGGCGCAACGATGAACAGGGGCCTGGACTGTCCAGGTCGTGCCGCCCCTGAAGGGGCTCGGGGATTCTTGCAAACGCATACCCGGCGCTGACGCGCCGGGCTCACGCAAATGTCGCCCTCCGGGCTCTCAGGTTCCGCGGCCTGGGCAGTGTCAACCGGGTTAAGACAAATGTCGCTTGTGCCAATGGTGTGAGCCGCGCCAGCGGCGACATTTGGGTTAGCCCCGGGCGTAAGCCCGGGGCAAGCCAGGCGGATGAATCCGGAGTCCCTTCAGGGACGGCAC
>DATKLD010000103.1:0-5045 GCA_035542595.1 Terriglobales bacterium | reverse complement strand
ATCGATCCCGAGGGCCCCTTCGGCGCCAAGGAGTGCAGCGAAGGCTCGCTCGCTGCCACGATCCCTGCAATCTCAAACGCCATCTACGATGCGGTCGGAATCCGCCTGCGTGAGGTGCCTTTCACGCCTGAACGAGTGCTGGCGGCGTTGTGCGCTCGCGATGCTGCGGCAAAGAAGGTCGACCTGACCGAAGGCGTTGACCCAACCGCTCCCACGCACTTCCGCGAGCACGGAGGCTCGCTGTGGTTCAACGGCAAGGGGCCGATGAGGCACGAGCTTGATCCGGCGCGGCAGGCTGCGCAACCCGCGGGAGGTGACGATTGAGTCTGCCAGAGTTCAAGCTGCTGCGCCCGCGCACGCTCGCCGACGCCATCGATCTTCTCGGCAAGCATGTCGACGCGCAGATTGTTGCCGGTGGCACTGACCTGATTCCGTCGCTCAAGCAACGGTTGTTCACGCCGACTTATGTCGTCGACATTCGACGCATCACCGAACTGCGCGGAATCCGGAAAATTCCGGGGCAGGGCACTGAGATCGGTGCGCTTACCACGCTCACTGAGATCGAAAACTCCGAGCACATTTACCGCGAGTATCCCGTGCTGCACGAAGCGGCGAAGACGGTGGCTTCGCCCATCCTGCGCAACATGGGAACGCTTGGCGGCAACATCTGCCTGGACACGCGCTGCCTGTGGTACAACCAGTCGCTCACCTGGCGGACGTCGTGCGGTTTTTGCATCAAGAAGGACGGCGACCTCTGCCACGTTGCGCCCGGCGGCTCGAAGTGCTGGGCGGTTTTTTCTGGCGACACGCCACCGGCCCTGCTTTGCCTCGATGCCGAGCTTGAGATCGCCTGGCCTGCGGGCACGCGGCGGGTTGTGCTGCGCGACTTCTACAACAACGTCGGCGATGCGCGCATGAAGCTGGCGAAGAACGAGATCGTTGCGCGCATTCTTCTGCCGGAGCGCACTGCTGGATATCGCGGCGTCTATCGCAAGGTGCGGCTACGCGGGTCGATCGATTATCCGCTGGCCGGCGTGGCGGTTGCGCTCAAGCGGTCGAACGGACACGTGGAGGCCGCGCGCGTTGCGATCACAGCAGTCAATCCCGCGCCGCTGGTGGTTCGCGGGGCGGAGCAAGAGCTGGTCGGGCGCGCGGTAACGGCGGAGAATGCGGCGGCAGTCGGCGAATTGGCGGCGCGCACGGCGAAGCCGCTGACCACGTCGGCGTTGACGCCGGAGTATCGGCGGGAGATGATTCGCGTCTTCACCAGGCGGGCGGTGCTGGAAGCAGCAAAGCAGTCGGCTGGGGAAAGCTGATAAGTTTGTTCGGCAAAGAAACGGCCTTGCCCCTCGACTCGCACTGAAGTGCTCGCTCGGGGTGACAGCATAGTGCGGCGGGTGACACTTGTGGCGCAGACGCAGCACCGTTCTGACAGCCGACAAACTGGCAACTGACGACTGGCAACCGATTTGATCACTGATTGCCACATTCACATTCAGCCCATCGAGATGTTCAATCCGGGCGCGCTGGCGGCGATGAAGCGCCAGCGGCCGAACTTCGACCAGATCTGCGAGTTCTGCCGCTCGCCCAAGGCGTTTCTCAAGTACCTCGATGCCTGTGGCATCGAGCGCGGCGTGCTCATCAACTACGTCGCGCCCGAGGTCATCGGCTTCACTGCCGAGGTCAACACCTTCATCGCCGGCTACGTGAAGGAAGACCCGCGCCGACTGATTTCTTGCGGCAGCCTGCACCCCCGCCACAGCACCAACTTCATGGCCGACGTGGACCACCTGCTGCGCCTCGGCATTCGCATGATCAAGGTGCATCCGCCGCACCAGTTGTTGTGTCCCAATGATTACCTGCACGGTGTGAAGGAGCTCGAGATTCTCTATCGCGCGGCTGAAGCCAACGGCGTTCCGGTGATGTTCCACACCGGGACATCCATCTTTCCCGGCGCGCGCAACAAGTTCGGCGACCCGATGTACGTGGACGACGTGGCCGTGGATTTTCCGCGGCTGAAGATTCTGCTGGCGCACGGGGGGCGTCCGCTGTGGATGGATACGGCGTTTTTCCTGGTGCGGCGGCATCCTAATGTTTATCTGGACATCAGCGGAATCCCGCCGAAGATGTTGTTGAAGTATTTTCCACGTCTGGAGGAAATTGCGGCGAAGACTGTCTTCGGTACGGACTGGCCCGGCCCAGGCGTCCCCGATATCAAGCAGAACCTCGACGACTTTCGGGCGCTGCCGCTCTGGCAGGCGGCGAAAGAGCAGATTCTCACAAAGACAGCGCTGAAGCTGTGGCCGATGTAGCGCCGGCGTCCCGCCGGCCCGATGTGCGGGCGGGACGTCCCCGTGACAACTGCCGAGACGGCGGCGCTACAACAAAAATGGGGAGCTTTCGCTCCCCAGCTTGAAACCAGAATTTTGAAACTGGCTTATGCGCCCGGCACGCCCGCCCTGTTCATCATGACTGGGCGGTTGAGTTCCAGCGTGATCTCGGTTCCCGCGGGCACTACGGCAGAGTGTTTCTCCGCCAGCCAGTGCGCGGCAACCAGGCCGAATCCGATGCCGCCGCCGATGAACAAACCTTTGGCGCCGGCGGCCAGCGTGCCGATGATGGCGCCAGCGCCCGCGCCGGCGACCATTTCTCCGTTGTCGCGGCCCGTGCGCCCGCGTCCGTGGATGCGGCCTTCATCGTCCACTTTGGTGTGCGAGTTTTTGGATGTGTCGACCACCGTGGCGGTGATCAGGAACTGGTTGCCGTCAGGCATGACGATGCGGTCGGGCAGCAGGGCGATCGATGGCGTGCCCGCGATACGGCGCGGCTCGCTCACCTTGATCACGCGGCCCGTTACGGACGCGCCTGCCGGGACCATGGTCTGGCCGTTGACCACCACGGCTTCGGTCAGCCTCCCGTTGAACACGTCGCCGACTTTGCTCTTGTGCGTAGAAAGCGGCGTCTCCAGCTTCATGCGCAGGCTGGTACCCGCCGGCAACGACGCACCCTGCTGCGCCACTGCGGCCGCAGCCAGCAGCATCATCGCCAGCGTCAAACCGATCGCTCTTTTCATTACTATTCCTCCTCGGCCAGTTTCAAGGTTCATGATTCGACTCCGTGGCGCTGCGAGTCAGTCTGCTGCTGCCTTCAGGTTTGCAAGCACCAGTCCAACGTCGGCCCGGTCTTTCTGATGGGAGCTGACGTATACGAACCGCAAAACACCCTTGCGGTCGACGATGAAAGTGGCCGGCCGCGCGATGTTGATGGCGTCTGTCCCCAGCCGCTGATAAATGCCGTAGGCCTTGGTGACAGCGCGGTCCTCGTCGAGCAGGAACGGGAAACCGATGGGATGCTCGGCAAGATACTTCTCCGGCTTGAACCATCCACCGCGCTTCTCGGCTGCGATGTACAACAGACTGCCTGCCTTCTCGATCTCGTTCTTGAGCGGCTCCAACTGGGCCATGCGCTTGACGCAGTTCGGTCACCAGGTTCCTCGCAAGAACTCCAGGACTACGGGACCGCGCGTCAGCACCTGGGGGAGGGAATAGGTCTCGCTGCGATTTGCTGCCGCAAGCGTAAATTCCGGCGCCCGGTCGCCGATCCTCAAAGTTTGCGAGGAACCCGGCATCCAAACCCGACTGTAAGCCAGCCCGGAGTGCCCGACAACATTCGTAGCTGAGACGGGAACCAGCCTAGGTACGTGAATAATCGGTTTCCTGAAAACGTTGTTGCGGCGACGGGGCCGTGCGGGTGGCGCTCCGTCGCACGCCGAGTTTCGGCGTTGCACTATAATTACCGGTCGCTGTAAGCGCGACGAGATCCGGTCTCATACCGTAACCACGAGAGGGACTTATGGGCGATACCTGCATTGGCGAGATCCACGCGCGCGAGATTCTCGATTCCCGCGGCAATCCCACGGTCGAAGCGGACGTTTTCCTGGCTGACGGCAGCATGGGCAGCGCTGCCGTGCCCAGTGGCGCCTCCACCGGCGAACACGAAGCCGTGGAACTGCGCGACGGCGATGAAACGCGCTTCAAAGGCAAGGGCGTATTGAAGGCGGTGGAGAACGTCAACAGCGAGATCGCGGAAGCACTGGCAGGTATGGACGCTTCCAACCAGCGCGCCCTCGACGACAAGATGATCGAGCTCGACGGAACTGAGAACAAAGGACGGCTTGGCGCCAACGCCATCCTCGCTGTCTCCATGGCTGCTGCGCGCGCGAGCGCCGTGTCGATCGGAGTGCCGCTCTATCGTTATCTTGGCGGAGTGAGTGCCAACGTGCTGCCTGTGCCCATGATGAACATACTGAACGGCGGCGCGCACGCCGACAACAACGTCGATTTCCAGGAGTTCATGGCCATGCCCGTGGGCGCGCCATCGTTCGCCGAGGCGCTGCGCTGGGGCGCTGAAGTCTTTCACACGCTCAAGAGCGTTCTGAAAAAGCGCGGATACAACACTGCGGTGGGCGATGAAGGCGGCTTTGCGCCTTCCCTGAAGTCCAACACCGAAGCCATCGAGGTCATTCTCGAAGCCATCCAAAAGGCCGGTTATCGCCCGGGCGAGGACATCGCCATCGCCCTCGATCCCGCCGCCAGCGAGCTGTACAAGGAGGGCAACGGCAAGTATCTCTTCTGGAAGTCCGACAAATCCGTGAAGTCGTCCGAGGACATGGTGCGTTTCTGGGCCAAGTGGGCGCGCGATTACCCCATCGTCTCGCTGGAAGATGGCCTTGCCGAAGACGATTGGCAGGGCTGGCAGATGCTGACCCGGGAACTGGGTTCGAAGATCCAGCTTGTCGGCGACGACCTCTTCGTCACTAACACTCAGCGCTTGCAGCGCGGCATCGACGAGGGCGTAGCCAATTCGATTCTCATCAAAGTCAACCAAATTGGCACCGTGAGCGAGACGCTGGACGCCATCGCGCTTGCACGCCGCAACGGCTACACCTCGGTGATCTCCCACCGCTCGGGCGAAACCGAGGACACCTTTATTGCCGACCTCGCCGTTGCCACCTGCGCCGGGCAGATCAAGACCGGCTCCGCATC
>DATKLD010000102.1:0-12141 GCA_035542595.1 Terriglobales bacterium | reverse complement strand
AAGGTGTAATCGCTCAGCACGTTGGCCCGCTTGCCGTGTCCCCATTCAACCGCTGTGACCACCACGTCGAGCGTCGCCAGCTCGCGCTTGAGCTTGAGCCAGGCGCGACCGCGCCGCCCGGGCGTGTAGGGCGACTCCAGGTCTTTGATCATCAGGCCTTCATTACCGCGCTCAAGCGCCTTCTCGAACATCTCGGCCAGGTGCTTGGGCGAATCTGCGAGTGCAAGCGGCGCACGGATCACCGGCGCGGGCGGGATCGCGCTTGCTTCGCCTAGCGCTCCGAAGGCGAGACGTTCCTGAGCGCCCGCGTTCGCAATCGTGACCGGCCGTCGCTCGGCAGCGAAAATGCGGTCTAGGATATAGCCCCGCTGGCGCAACGGACGGTCAATCACGAGCTCGTCGCCGGCATAAAGCACGTCGAACACGACGTAGGCCACCGGCACCTCGCGCTGGATGGCCGCGCCCACTTTCTTTCGTCCCAGGCGCTTCTGCAGCTCAGAAAAGGGAAGGGCGCGGTGGTCAAGCGCGTCCCAGGCGACGATCTCGCCGTCGAGCACCACTGCCTCGGTGAAGGCGCTGAGGGGTGCGACCAGCTCAGGGAAAGATTCCGTCACCTCGTCCAGGGTTCGCGAAAACAGCCGCACGCCAGCCTCACCGATGTGCGCCTGCGCGCGCATGCCGTCGTACTTATCTTCGACCGAGGCGTGGTCGAAATAGGTGAACGCTTCCTCGGCGCTTTCAACCGGGCTGGCCAGCATGAAGCCGATAGGGTGGAACAACCGCAGGCGTGCTTCGCTGAGGCGCCCGGCCGCGGCCAGTCGAAGGGTCTCGCCGATATCGCCCAGCAGCATGTTGGCGCGCTGCACGCCGGCGGGGGTCGCGCCATAAGCCTTGGCAATGGCTTCTTCCACCAGGCTCTCCTTCAACCCGATGCGCAGCTCGCCGGTGATGATCTTGGCGATGTACTTGGCTTCAACCGCGGTCGCCTGCTGGAGCAAACCGCCGACCAGTGGGGATTTCGCAGTAGGACCGGAGGCGCGCGCGATGGCGCGGAAGGCTTCGGCCACTTGGAGCACCGTGAGCGTGCTGTTCGCCGGCGCGACCGATCGCAGAATTTCATACGCGGCGGCGCCAAGGTCTCCGTGGCGGCGATACGCGGCCGTCAGAAGAGCTTCGCTCTTGCGCGCCAGCGTTCCCACCACGCGCCAGAGTTGCGCCCCGCCCACCTGCAGTGTGACTTCCTCCCAGGCGGGGAAGGCGCGGCCGGAAAGGAACACAGCCGAGATCGCAGCTTCCTCCACGGCGCGCGAGCGGAGATACTCGGCCAGCAGGCGGACTTTTTCCGTCTTCTTGGTGGTGCCGCCGATCGCTTCCGCGACTGTAGCCAGGGCTTGCATTGGAGTCTGCCACCAGGACTCGGAGGATAATTGTTTATTTCCTGCGCTGTCATCCCGAGTGGCTTTAGCCGCGAGAGATCTTGGTCTTACAGAAACCAGGATCCCTCGTCGCGCTCACCTCGCGCGGCTCGGGTCGCGCCTCCTCGGGATGACAATTTGGTGAGGGTGCTTTTCGGCACAGCTCAAGCTGTGCCCTCCCGACCGCCCAACCATGTGTTACCTTAGCGTTTCTTCATGATCGTCGGCACCGGCATCGACATCGTCGAAGTCGCGCGCATCGCGGCGGCGATAGAGCGCTTCGGCGAGCGCTTCCTGGATCGCGTGTTTACCGCCGACGAAATCCGTTATTGCCGGTCGAAACAGAACACGATGGAGCGTTTCGCCGCGCGTTTTGCCGCCAAGGAAGCCGCATTCAAAGCCATCGGCACGGGATGGAGCCAGGGCGTGACCTGGAAAGAGATCGAAGTCGGCCGCGAGCCCGGCGGACGGCCGACCCTAACCTACTCGGGGAAGGCCGCTGAATTCGCGGCGAGGCTCGGCGCGCGCCGAGTGTCGCTTTCGATCTCCCACACCACAGAAGAGGCGATCGCCCACGTGATCCTCGAGGACTGATTTCTGCCGTGAGCGAAACCGCGGTTCTGCCCTGCGCAAATGTGGTCGAGACTGACCGGCGCGTGCTGATCGCCGGCGTCGGCCTGGCGAGCTTTGCCAGCCTGCTGCTGGAACTGGCCCTCACCCGGCTGTTCTCGGTAGTTCTCTTCTATCACTTCGCGTTTCTTGCCATCTGCATTGCGCTGCTGGGACTGGGGGCCGGCGGCGTGTTCGCCTATCTGCGGCGCCGGTGGCTGGCGCGCTGGACGGTGCGGCGGCTGGGCGCGGCGCTGTGCGGCATGAATGCCGCAGGCATCGTGCTGGCGCTCGAAATCGTGCTGCACGTGCCGGTGTCGCTTGGTTTGGCCAAGGGGAATTTCGCGCGACTGACCTTGATCTACGTTGCTGCTGCGGTGCCCTTTTTCCTTACCGGTATTCTGTTCTCCTCGGTGTTCGCGCGCGCGACCCGGACGATCTCGCAGCTCTACGCGGCCGATCTCGCCGGCGGCGCGATTGCCTGCCTGGCGGTGGTGCCGCTGCTGAACTGGCTGGGCGGGCCGAATGCGGTGGTCTTCGCCGCGCTGGCCATGGCCGGCGCGGCGGTCATCTGGGCGGATGCGCCCAGGCTGCGTCAATCTGCAGCTCTGCTGCTCGCCGTGCTCATCGGTCTTCTGGCCGCCAATCATGCAGGACGGTTCATCGACATCGTGTACGCCAAGGGCGAGCGCCGCGACCAGCCCTGGATAGTCTTTGCCCGGTGGAACGCTCTTTCGCGGGTGGAAGTGGACCAGGTCGGCTCGGGGAAGTACATCGTGATCGATGCGGATGCTTCCACCGCCATCATGAACGTGGACCCGCGGAAGTGGGGCGAGACGCAGGCGCCCGCGGAAGGGGCTGACCAGGTCGGCGGTGGCCGATCCGGCTACAACTGGAAGCAGGACCTGATGTCGGCCGCGCCCGCCATCGCCAACGTGCTGCGGCCGCGCGGCGCCTACGCCATCATCGGCCCGGGCGGCGGCGTGGACGTGCTGCGCGCGGTAGCTAACGGCAGTCCCAGCGTTACCGCCATCGAGATCAATCCGCTGATCGCCAACACCATCATGCGCGGCCTCTACGCCGACTACAGCTATCACCTCTACGAACTGCCGCAGGTACACATGCACGTAGGCGACGGGCGCTCGTGGATCCGCAGCAGCAGCGACAGGTTCGACGTGGTGCAGATGACGCTGGTCGATACCTGGGCCTCGACCGCCGCCGGTGCGTTCGCGCTCAGCGAGAACAACCTGTACACCGTGGAGGCCTTCCGCGAATACTTCGACCACCTCCAGCCCGAAGGCTTTGTCGCCATCACGCGCTGGGAATTCCGGCGGCCGCGCGAGGCGCTGCGCGTGGTGTCGCAGGCCATCGAGGCGCTCGAACAGGCGGGTGTGAAGGACGTGCGCAAGCATTTCATCGTCGTCGCCGACGGCCCGCTCGATGAAGACGGCCGCCCCGTCGCCGTGCTGGCCAAGAAAACACCGTTCACGGCGGATGAAGAGCGCCAGGTGCTGCTCCACATCCGCGACAACGCTAACCTCTATCCGCTGTACACTCCCACGCTGTTTTCCAGCCTTGCCGGCGACGAGCCTTCCTCCGAGTTCTGGGTTAACAACTTGCAGAGGGAACGCCGCGCCTCGGGCGAGGCGGTCGCTCCTTTCGAGCGGCTCGTTCTTTTGCACGAGCGGGCCGCCCTGGGCGATCGCCATTTCAGCCCGCGGCGGGAATTCATTCGCAACTATCCGTTCGATATCGCGCCGGTCAGCGATAACACGCCCTTCTTTTTCTTAACTTTTAAAGCGGCCGATGCGCTGCGCAACGTGATTCGCGGCACCGGCCGCGGCGTCGATTGGAAGAACAATCTTGGCGTTGTGGTGCTGGGCATTGTGCTGGTGATCTCGCTGGCGGCAGCGCTGGCGTTCCTCGTGGGGCCGCTCGTGCTCCACGGGGAAGCGCGTGGACAACATCTGCTGCCGCTGCTTTATTTTGTCGCGCTGGGCCTCGGTTACATCCTGGTGGAGATCGCGCTCATCCAGCGGTTCGTGCTGTTTCTCGGCCACCCCACCTATGCGCTGACCGTCGTGGTCTTCCTGATGTTGCTGTCGAGCGGCGCCGGCAGCGCAGCCTCCGGTCGCCTGTTGGCCAGAACCACGCAAGTTCGCCCGGTGCTGGCCGCGATCGTGGTGGGGGTGGGCACGTACATCCTTGCCCTGCCGCGCGTGCTGGGGACGCTGGTCGGCCTGCCGTTTCCCGCCAAGCTGCTGATCAGCGGCTTGCTGCTGGCGCCGCTGGGGTTCGGCATGGGCATGCCGTTCCCCACCGGGTTGCGGCAGATCGCGGTCGCGGAGCGCGGACCGACAGCCCAGGCGGGCAGCACGATTGAGTGGGCGTGGGCGATGAATGCCGCCTCGAGCGTGCTGGGGTCGGTGCTGGCCATGGTGGTGGCCATCCAGTTCGGATTGAGTGCGGCGCTGGCCGGCGGCGCAGCGGCGTACATCGCCGCTGTCTTGCTGACCTTCACCTGGCGGCCTGGCGTCGCTGACCTTGCGCGGCGCGTCTGATATCATCAGCCGTCAAACATTCTTCACGGACTCCGCCGCGTCGTCGTAGCATGGCCGTGGAGGGAAGTTGCCGACACAGAAGCAGCTAAAATGGTCGCAGTTGCGCGTGGGCCTGACGGTGTTATTCGCCAGTCTTGCCTTTGCCCTCCTCATCTTCCTCATGACCAAGACCACCGGGCTGTTCACTCCCACGGTGACAGTAAGAGCGTACTTCGAGAACGCCGGCGGTTTGCGGGTGGGCGCTCCGGTGCGCCTGGAGGGCGTGGACGTCGGCAACGTCACGGCAATCGCCGTCGATACCTCACGCCCGCTTACGCCGGTGGTCGTGACCATGAAGGTAGCCACCAAGTACCGCATGGGTCTGCGCAAGGACTCAGTAGCCACGCTCGCGACCGCAGGCGTGCTGGGCGAGACCTTTGTCGATATCAGCAATAAGGAGGCCAAAGAGCGGGAGGCGCAGAGCGGCGATGTGCTGAAGACCCGCGAAACGCCGGACATCCAGGATGTGGTCCGGGCCAGCCAGAGCACGCTGCAGAACGTGGACATCCTGGTGCGGCGACTGGACCGTATTGTCTCCGCCGTCGAGCGCGGCGAGGGCTCGATCGGCCGGGCGATCTACGATCCCACCCTCTACAACAAGCTCAATGCCACGCTCGACGAAACGCAAAGACTGGTGGCCCAGGTGAGCGCGGGCAAGGGCAGCATCGGCAAGCTCATCAACAGCGACGAGCTTTACAACAAGCTTAACGATTCGGTTAACAGGGTCAACAAGCTGGTGGACGAGATTGACCAGGGCAAGGGCACCGTCGGCAAACTTATCAAAGACCCCAGCCTGTACAACAACGCCGACCAGACCGTCGCCAAAGCCAACAAGCTGATGGAAGACATCAATTCGGGCAAAGGCGCGCTGGGTAAGTTCGCGAGCGATCCGGAATTTGCCAGGAAGCTCGACGACACCATCACCAACCTGAAGATCATCTCCGATCGCCTGCAGGCCGGCGAAGGCAGCGCGGGCCTGTTCCTCAAGGATCCCTCGCTTTACCACAATGCCGACCAGATGCTGGTCGAGACCCGCAACCTGGTCAAGGCGGTGCGCGAGAATCCCAAGAAGTACCTGACCATCCATATGAAGATTTTCTAGCGGGACGGGCGGTGACGGGGGTGCCTCTGGCCCCTTGCCCAATGGGTGAGTACACTGCTCCGTTCGGTTTCTGGCCAGATGACCTTTCCGGCCCGGGGCCGTCAATTCCTTTGCTGCGAGGACCTCATGCGAAGTCTCACCCTGTGCTGCTTGGTCGTGGTGCTGCTGGTTTCGTTCGCGCTGGCGCAGACTGAAAGCAAGACTTCATCCGCAATGCCTGTGGTCATTCCCGCGTTCGACAAGAATGCCATTGATACCAGCGCCGATCCCTGCGCTGACTTCTTCCAGTACGCCTGCGGCGCGTGGAACAAGAACAATCCTCTGCCCGGCGATCAGGCCCGCTGGGGACGTTTCGACCAACTGGCGGAGCACAATCAGATCGTATTGCGCGCCATCCTGGAGAACGCGGCAGCGCCCGATTCCAAGCGCACTCCTATCGCGCAGCAAGTCGGCGACTACTACTCCGCCTGCATGGACGAGAAAGCGGCCGAGACCCGCGGTGCATCGGCGCTGGCTCCCATGATGAAGCGGATCGACGGCATCAAGAACAGCAAAGCACTGCTCGAAGAGATTTCTTACCTGCACCGGCAGGGCATCAGCGCGCTGTTCGCTTTCTACCCCCTCCAGGACTTCCACGATTCGAAGATGATGATCGGCAACGCGGACCAGGGCGGCCTCGGCATGCCCGACCGCGATTACTACCGGAAGGAGGACACGAAATCGGCGGAGATCCGCGCTCAGTACCTGGCGCACGTCCAGAAGATGATGGAACTCGCCGGCGAGAAGCCGCCGGAGGCGGCCGAGGACGCCAAGGTGGTCATGAAGATCGAGACCGCTTTGGCCAAGGCAGCCATGGACCGCACCGCGCGCCGCGATCCACGCAACCGCGATCACCGCATGTCCACCCAGGAACTCGCCGCCCTGGCGCCCGCTTTCGATTTCCCCTTCTATCTTCCGAGCACCGGCGCCGAGATCCAGGGCGGGCTGAACGTAGGCAATCCCGGCTTCTTCAAGGAAGTTAACCCGATGCTCGACGATATCCCGCTGCCGGAGTGGAAAAGCTATTTGCGCTGGCGCGTGGTGCGGGCGACCGCGCCCATGCTGGCAAAGGCGTTCGTGGACGAGGACTATCGCTTCAACGAGCAGGTGCTTCGCGGGCAGAAGGAACAACGTCCGCGTTGGAAACGGTGCGTCGTCTTTACCGACGAGGACCTGGGTGAGGCCTCAGGTGAGCTCTATGTCGAGCGGACCTTCGGCGCCGAAGGCAAGCAGCGCACCCTGGCCATGGTCGAGGCGCTGGAGAACGCTCTCAGGCAGGACATCCAGACTCTGCCGTGGATGACGGACGCTACGCGCCAGCAGGCGCTGATCAAGCTGGCCGCCATCCGCAACAAGATCGGCTATCCCGACAAATGGCGCGATTATTCCAAGCTCACCATCACCCGTGACGATGCGCTCGCGAACTTCCTGCACGCGCATGCATTCGAGGTACACCGCCAGGTCGCCAAGATCGGCCACCCCGTGGACCGCGCGGAATGGAACATGACGCCGCCCACCGTCAATGCCTACTACAGCCCGCCGCGCAACGAGATCGTTTTCCCGGCGGGCATCCTGCAGCCGCCGTTCTACGCCAACCGGGCGGATGACGCGGTCAACTTCGGCGGCATCGGCAGCGTGATCGGCCACGAGCTGACCCACGGCTTCGACGATCAGGGTCGCAAGTACGATGCTGACGGCAATCTCCGCGATTGGTGGACACCCGAGGATGCCAGGGCGTTCGAGGAACGGGCTGGCTGCATCGCCGACGAATATTCCGGCTTCACGGCGGTCGGTGATGTGAAACTGAACGGCCGCCTCACCTTGGGCGAGAACACCGCGGACAACGGCGGCGTCCGCATCGCCTACGCGGCGCTGATGGACAAGATCGCCGGTAAGGACCTGCCGAACATCGACGGCTACAGGCCCGAGCAGCGCTTCTTCCTGTCATTCGCGCAGATATGGTGTCAAAACACCTCGCCGGAAGAGGCGCGGCGGCGGGTCATCATCGACCCGCACTCGCCGGGACGCTGGCGCGTGAACGGCGTGCTGCAGAACAACTCCGATTTCGCCAAGGCCTTCGGGTGCAAAGCCGGCCAGGCTATGGTGCGGGAAAAGGCGTGCAGAGTGTGGTGAGAAAAACCGGCTGTTAGCCTTTAGTTCTTAGCTTTGATTGAGCAGTTGTCCCCGAATTCAAGGCATCGCATGCGCGTAGAGAGCAAAAGCTAACAGCCGAGAGCCAAGAGCTAAGAGCCGCCGACTTTCTGCGCCTGCTCGTCTGCGTGGTAGCTCGACCGTACCAACGGGCCGGATTCCACGCAGCGGAAGCCCATCGCGAGAGCTTCCTGTTTCAGCGTGCGGAATTCCTCCGGCGTGTAGAAGCGCGCGATGGGCAGATGGTCTTTGGACGGCCGCAGATACTGGCCGACGGTAAGGATGTCCACCTGCTGCGCGGCCAGGTCGCGAAAAACCGCGAGGAGTTCTTCCATGTTCTCGCCCAGTCCCACCATCACGCCCGACTTCGAGATCATCCCCGGGGCGAACTTCTTTACGTTGGCCAGCAGTTGCAGTGACCTCCGGTAGCGGGCGCCGGAGCGCACGGCCGGATAAAGCCGCGGAACGGTTTCGGTGTTGTGGTTCAGGATGTCGGGACGGGCATCGAGCACGGTCCGCAGCGCTTCTTCGAGTCCCTGGAAATCCGGGATCAGGACTTCCACGCTGCAAGCCGGCACCAGGGCGCGGATCTCGCGGATGGTTGCGGCGAAGATCCTGGCCCCTCCCAGGTTGTCGTCGTCGCGGTTTACGCTGGTCACGACCGCATGCTTGAGGCCGAGCGTGGCCACGGCTTCAGCGACCCGCCGCGGCTCCTCCTGGTCGATGGGCCAAGGCCTGCCCTTGGGCACGGCACAGAAGCCGCAGCGGCGGGTGCAGACATCGCCCAGCAGCATGAAGGTAGCGGTACGATGGTTCCAGCATTCGCCGATGTTGGGACACTGCGCCGACTCGCACACCGTATGCAGTCCGAGCCGCCGTGCCAGGGTCTTCAGGCTGCGATAATTCTCCCCCAGTGGTGCTGGCGCCTTCAGCCATTCCGGCTTGGGCAGGCGTAGCTTCGGTCCAACGTCGATCTGGACGAACTGGGTGGCCATCAATTCCTTATTGTACGATGCGATAGTTCGTTCAGCCGACGCTGAATACCTAGGTCTTGGGCGGGACGAAATCCACGCCGCGCTCGTCGTTTAGCTTGTGCGTGGCGTCGAGGTCCAGGTCAGACAGCGGAATCTTGCGAGTGCCTTTGGCGCCAAAGTCCCAGAGCATTTGCCCGACGATGGCGTAATTCCTGATCTCCTGCTTGTGGCCGTCGCGGAAGACCAGGACGGTGGGATCCTGCTCCGCCGCAGGTGGGGGCGGAGCCTTGGCCTGCGGCGGCGGAGCACTGCGCTGTTCCTCGAAGCTGTGGTCGCCGTAGCGGTCGTCGCTGGACTTGGGATCTACTACCACCACGATGGGCTGAGTCTGCTGCGGGTACGACTGCTCATAGGCGTCCGCCGTGTAGGCGTCGAACGGGTAGTCCCATCCGTAGTAGCCGTAATACGGCCAGTAACCGTAGCCGTAATACGGCCAGTAACCGTATCCGCGATGATGAAATTCGGGGTTGCGGAACCTGGACCCGTGGCGCTGCCCGAAGCCAACCCCACCGCGGAAGTGGTTCCCGCCGAAACCGCGATGGCCAAGGGAGGTCACGCTGGCAGGAACCCCGGGAGCACGACCACGACCGGGGCCAAAGGAAGTTACCGAAGGGGGTACGCCATGGATCTGCGCGCTCACCACTACCGAAGTGGCCAGGGTCACCAGCGCAAGCGCGAGCGCCCGCTTCATGATCAGTATGATGCCCCAGATTCGGAGAAAGATGCAACGCCTGAAGAGCCCGCCAGACATGGATTTCCGTGGCCTCAGTACAGGACGGTTGCGTGAAGCCGGACAATGGCCATCATCGACAACGCCGCATAGGCGATCAGGATCACCAACAGCAACAGCCCGAAGGACTTGCGCCAGCGGCCTTCCAGCAGGTCGGCAAAAACGCCGCCGATGAAGACATACAGAAATGGAGTGGCGCGGAAGGGGAACGGTCCAACAAAAACGTCGGCAAAAGCGACTAGTCCGAGGGCAGCTACCACCAGCAGGGCCAGCAGCGGCGCGGTGTTTCCGAAGTAGCGGCAGCGTTCCCAGGCAAAATACACCACCAGCGCGATGGCCGTGAGCGCCAGCAAAACCGCGTTTTCCGCCGAACGCATTCCGGTCGCCCAGGCGCGCAGCACCTCGCTGGCGATCATCCCGCGATGGAACGGCAGAAATTGCGCCTGAGTGATGGCCGCGGCGAACGCGCGCGGACGGAATCCACAACTCGCCAACAGCAGAAGCGAAGCAACTGTGCAGGAAGATAGCACCAGTCCCAAAGAGGCCAGCCGACGCTCGGGGACCAGGTAGAGCATGAACCCGAGACCGAGCAGGACCAGGCTGATCGCCCAAAAGCCGGAGCCGGCAGCCAGCGTGATCGCCAGCGCCAGCAGGATGATCCGCCGCCAGCGCGACCGAAGCTCGTATGTGGTGGCCTGGGGCCGGGCGTAGAGCGTGTGGGCAGCGGCGATGGCCACGAAGATCGTCCCGAAAATCCCCAGGCTGCCGGTGAGCAAGGGCCCGGGCCAGGGAAAGAACGCAGCGGGTGAAAAACAGAACAGGGTAAGCGCGATATATCCGCCGGCATTGCCGTAGAGCCGCCGTGCTACGTACCAGATGGACGCGCCCAGCAGCCAGCCGATCCCCACAAAAGGCAAGCGTAGGAGCCACTTCAGACTTTCGGGAGGGAGCGGCAGCAGCCATCGAACGACGATGATGGGAGCAGCCGCGACTGCCGCCGGTACCGGCAGCGCGCCCGTGTCGCGCGGCACCGTCTTTCCCGCAAGCCGATCCAGGCCGGCCTGCGCATAGGCCGCTTCAGCCCAGCGCAGCGGCGTGCCGTGAATCACCCAGAGAGACTGCAGCAGGAAGGCTGACAACAGCAGCAACGCATACACCTGCGGCCATCCGAAGCGCTTGCCGGACACGCAACGCTTTTACCACAAACCAGGGTGTGGGGATTGTGTCATCCCGCTTTCTTCTCAATCTTCGCCCAGGTGTCCTTGAGCGCAACGGTGCGGTTGAACACCAGCTTTCCCGCTGCCGAGTCGTGATCAACGCAGAAATATCCCAGTCGTTCGAACTGGTAGCGCACGCCGACGGCGGCCGCGGCCAGCGAAGGTTCGAGCTTCGCGTTGGTCACGACTTCGAGCGAATTGGGATTGAGGTTCGCGGTGAAGTCCTGCCCGTTTTCGCCCTGGCCGGGATACGGCTTGGTGAACAGCTTGTCGTAAAGCCGTACTTCGGCGTCAATGGCGTGCACGGCCGAGACCCAGTGGATGGTGGCTTTGACCTTGCGTCCGTCAGGAGGAGTGTTGCCGCCGCGCGTCGCGGGATCATACGTGCAGTGAATCTCGGTCACCTGCCCGCTGCTATCCTTCACTACATTCGTGCAGGTGACGAAATACGCATATCGCAGACGGACTTCGCGCCCGGGTGACAGCCGGAAGTAGCCCTTGGGCGGGTTCTCGCGAAAGTCATCCCGCTCGATGTAGAGAACGCGCGAGAACGGCACCTTGCGCGTGCCGGCGCTGGGATCTTCCGGATTATTGATCGCTTCGCACTCTTCGGTCTGGCCTTCGGGATAGTTGTCAATCACCAGCTTCAGGGGGCGGAGCACGGCCATCACGCGCGGCGCGCGACGGTTCAGGTCCTCGCGCACGAAGTGTTCCAGCATCTCGAAATCGGTATTGCCGTTGGTGCGGGAGACGCCGGCCTGGGTGACGAAGTTGCGGATGGCCTCGGGCGTGTAGCCGCGCCGCCGGATGCCGCTTAGCGTAGGCATGCGGGGATCGTCCCAGCCGCTCACGTGGCCGTCGCGCACCAGTTGCAGCAGCTTGCGCTTGCTCAGCAGCGTGTAGGTGAGGTTGAGGCGGTCGAATTCGATCTGCTGCGAGGGAAAGATGCCCAACTGCTCGATGTACCAGCGGTAGAGCGGCTGATGGTCGGCGAACTCCAGCGTGCACATGGAGTGGGTGACGCGCTCGATCGAATCTGACTGGCCGTGCGCGTAGTCGTACATCGGATAGATGCACCACTTCGCGCCGGTGCGATGGTGCTCGGCGTGCAGAATGCGGTACATCACCGGGTCGCGCATGTTCATATTGGGCGAGGCCATGTCGATCTTCGCCCGCAGCACCCGCGAGCCGTCGGGGAATTCGCCGGCGCGCATGCGCTGGAACAGGTCGAGGTTCTCCTCGAC
>DATKLD010000101.1:0-10094 GCA_035542595.1 Terriglobales bacterium | reverse complement strand
CTCGAAGGCCGCCGCGTCGCCTTTCTGGCACGCCACGGGCACGGTCATAGGATCATGCCCAGCGAGTTGAACTTCCGCGCCAACATTTACGGCTTCAAGCAGCTCGGCGTGGAGCGCATTCTGTCGATCTCCGCGGTGGGATCGCTCAAGGAAGAACACCGGCCGCTCGACTTCGTCATCCCCGACCAGTTCTTCGACCGCACCACGAAGCGCGTCTCGACCTTCTTCGGCGATGGCATCGTCGCCCACATCTCGTTCGCCGATCCGGTCTGCCCGGAGGTTGCCGGCGTGCTCGAGGCAGCCTGCCGCCAAGCCGGAGTGGACGGCAAGCGCGGCGGGACATACGTCTGCATGGAGGGGCCGCAGTTCTCCACCAAGGCGGAGTCCAACGTCTATCGCAGTTGGGGCATGGACATCATCGGCATGACCAACCTGCAGGAAGCCAAGCTGGCACGCGAAGCCGAGCTCTGCTATTCAACCCTCGCCATGGTCACCGATTACGACTGCTGGCATCCGGCGCACGAGTCGGTCACCGTCGAGCAGGTAGTAGCCAATCTGCAGAAGAACGCCGAGAATGCGGCCAAAGTCATACGGCATGCGGTTGCGAAAATGCCGGCTAAACGCAGCTGCAAGTGCAGCCAGGCGCTGGCCACCGCCATCCTTACCGAGCGTAACAAGATTCCGCCCCACACTCGCCAAAAACTCAGCTTGCTGCTGGACAAATACCTGGGGAAGCCGGAGGGAGCATAACGATGGCGCTGCTGGTTGTCGGTTCCATGGCATTCGACAGCATCAAGACCCCGCGCGGGCAGGCGGACCGTATCCTGGGCGGCTCGGCAACGTACTTCTCACTGGCCGCCAGCTATTTCACCGAGGTGCGCGTGGTGGCCGTGGTGGGCGACGACTTCACTGCCGAGCACGAAGCGGTCCTGAAGCGTCGCGGAGTGGTCACCGATGGCATCGAGCACGCCCGCGGAAAAACTTTCTTCTGGTCGGGTGAGTACGGCGAGAATCTCAACGAAGCCAAGACCCACGCCACCGAGCTGAACGTCTTCGAGCACTTCCGCCCGCAGGTTCCGGAGAAATATCTGGGCAGCGAATTCCTTTTTCTCGCCAACATCGATCCCGTCTTGCAGGCCGGCGTGCGGCGGCAGATGAACCACACGCGCCTGGTGGGCGGCGACACCATGAATTACTGGATCAACGGCAAACCGCGTGAGCTGGCGGAAACGCTGAAGCTGATTGACGTGCTGCTGATCAACGACGGCGAGGCCAGGATGCTGTCCGGCGATTCCAGTCTGCCCCGCGCCGCCAATAAGGTGCTGGCCCGCGGGCCGCGCGGGCTGGTGGTGAAACACGGTGAGTACGGCGCCACCATCTTCTTCCGTGAGGGCGCCTTCGGCATCGGGACGCACCCTTTCCGCGCTCCCGCCCTGCCCATCGAGGAAGTGCACGATCCCACCGGAGCGGGCGATTCCTTCGCCGGAGGCTTTATGGGCTACATTGCCTCGCAGGGTGAGCTGAACCGCGAGGTACTGAAGCGTGCGATGTTTTACGGCGGCGTGATGGGATCGTTCGCCGTCGAGCGTTTCGGACCGGACCGCCTCACCACCTTGACCCGCGACGAAATTGACGCCCGCTTCCAGATATTCCGCGAACTCACCCACCTTGACCACGACGCGCGGTGACTAGCGATGACCCGTGGTCGCAGCCCGGCGGCCCCTGCCGAACCGCCGGCCCGTGACTACGACATGGTTCACCTTGGCGCATTGGCTGCGGCCGTGTCCGTCGCCTTCTTCCGCAATTTCTATACTCAGGGCGCGATCCTGCTTTACGGCGACGCGGTGGCGCACATCCACATTGCGCGCCGCGTTTTCGACTCCATCACCCCGGGCCCGCTGCGGCTGGGCACGGTGTGGCTCCCTCTGCCGCATATCCTGATGATCCCTTTCTTGGTTTCGGATTGGATGTGGCGTACGGGAGTGGGCGGCTCCATTGTCTCGATGGTCGCCTATGTCGCAGGGACACTAGGCATCTTCCGCCTGGTACGCGTGCGCACCTCGCGGGCAGCCGCGTGGCTGGCGGCGGCGATCTACGCTCTCAATCCCAATCTCATCTACCTGCAGGCCACGGCGATGACCGAGCCGCTCTATCTGGCGCTGTTCATCTGGGCGGTAGTCTTTCTGGACGAAGCACTGAGGCTGCGCGAGCCGGATCAAGTCTCCAAACGCGCCCGGTCGCTCGAGCGCGCCGCTATGATGATCGCCGCTGCCATGCTGACGCGCTACGACGGCTGGTGGCTGGCAGGCTGCGCTCTGGCCGCCGCCCTCGTCTGCGCTGTCTACTTGATGCTGAAGCGCGGGAGTGCGGCGCGCGAATTCTTCAGCGGCGTCCAATATCGCCCCATGCGCAGAGCGATGCGCAACGCGATCCTGCTGCTGGCCGCTGTTCCAACTTTGTGGCTCATTTACAACCGCCGCGAATACGGCAACGCGCTGGAGTTCGCCACCGGCCCATACTCAGCGCACGCCATCGAGCAGCGCACTGGCCCTCCAGATTGGCGCCATCCCGGCGACGACAACCCGCGCGTAGCGGCACACTATTTCCTAAAGTCGGTCGAACTGAATCTGGGTAACGGCCGGTGGCAGTGGCCGCTGTTCGTGGCGGCAATGGCGGGGCTGCTCATCTCCTTTGCGAAGGTACGTCGCTTTTTCGTATGTTGGCTGCTCTTGTTGCCGCTGCCGTTCTACACGCTGGCGATCGCCTATGGCAGCGTGCCGCTGTACGTTCCGGTCTGGCGGCCATTTGCCGCTTACAACGTCCGCTATGGCCTGGAGTTGCTGCCTGCCGTGGCCGTCTTTGCCGCAGTCAGCTTCGAGGCGCTGCGGCAGGCTAGTCGCCGATTTGCCTGGCGAGCCGTGATTGCAGCGGTGGCCATCGCGGTCGTCGCAGGCAGCTACATCTCCGCGTGGAGAGCCACGCCGGTCTCGATCCAGGAGGCGGTGACCAACTCGCGCACCCGCAATCCGTACGAGCGCGCGCTGGCGAAAGAACTGCTGCGCCTTCCGCGTAGAGCACGCCTCCTGATGTATACGGGCGCACATCCCGGCGCCTTGCAACAGGCGGACATCCCCCTGCGCCGCGTGGTGAATGAGAGCAACCATCCGCAGTGGGAGCAGGCGCTCGATGATCCCGCGGCGCAGGCGGATTACGTGGTCGCCGCTGACGGCGATCCCGTGGCCGAGTCCGCTGAGCGTCATCGCCAGGCTCTGGCGCCGCTCGCCATCGTCGAAAGCACCGGCCAGCCCCGCACCACGATATACAAGACGCGAGCTGCTGGCCCTCCCTGAGAGCGCGGGTTACAATCCAGCCAAAATGACGGCAGTCCCTTTCGTCAAGGCCGTGGCCTGCGGCAATGATTTCCTGCTGATCGATGGCATGCACGCTCCCAGCGATCTGGCTGGATTCGCCCGCCGTATCTGTGACCGCCACCGCGGTATCGGCGCGGACGGCGTGGAGTGGCTCTTCCCCTCGCCCGATGCCGACGTTCGCGCCCGCCTGTTCAATGCCGACGGCTCCGAGGCTGAGATCTCCGGTAATGGAACGCGCTGTGTCGCCGCTTGGTGGGCCGCCGAGCACGGCAAGGACAAGATCGTGGTCCGCACCGGCGCCGGCCTGAAGATGTGTGTTTTAATCGCCCGCCGTGGCAACGACTTCGAGTTCGAGACCGACATGGGCGAGCCGCAGGTCGGCGATGAGTTCTCTATCAGGCTGGCTTTCCGTGAAGTTCGCGGCGTGCCGGTCTCCATGGGCAATCCGCATTTCGTGGTCTTTGTCGAGGAATTTGCCCCCGGCTGGCAGGCGGAGGCGGCCGAGATCGGCAAGCATCACGACTTCAAGTATGGGATTAACGTTGAGCTTGTTATACCGAAGAAACAAAGTGCGATTGAGGTACGTTTCTTTGAGCGAGGAGTAGGCGAAACCGGCTCTTCTGGTACCGGTTCCTGCGCCGCCGCGGTGGCCTCGATTTTCAGGGGGAAGGCGGTGTCGCCGGTCGTGGTCCATGCCCCGGGCGGCGAGCAGACGGTAAGCTGGGATGGAACTGTCCTCCTCCGCGGCACTGCGCAACTCATCGGTCGAGGCGAGTTTTTCATTTAAGATGGCTGGAGTGCGTTCGAAACCGATCACGCCGCCAGCCTTGCACCCCGGCGACACCGTGGGCATCATCGCGCCTGCCAGCGGCTTCAACCGTGAGCGCTTTCTCGCCGGCTGCGAGCGCTTGCGGCAGATGGGTTACCGGCCGTTCTACCTGGACTCCATCTTCGAGCGCGACCTCTACTTCGCCGGCTCGGTGGCGCGCCGCGCCCGCGAGCTGCATGAGATGTTTGAGCGCGACGAGGTGCGGGCCATCCTGTGCGCGCGCGGGGGCTACGGCTGCAACTATCTGCTGGAAGCCGTGGACATCGCCAAGATCGCCTCTCATCCCAAGATCTTCGTTGGGGCGAGCGACGTGACCACGCTGCTCACCTGGTTTCTGGATTCAGCGGGGCTAGTCACCTTCCACGGGCCGATGGTGGAGAAGAGTTTTGCCTCGCCGGACGGCGTGGATCCGGCTTCCTGGTCCGCGGCCACTTCCTCTGCCGGGCCCTGGCAGATTACTGGCGATATGGAGCCGCTGGCGCGCGGCATGGCCGAAGGCATCCTCTACGGTGGCTGTCTCTCGCTGCTGGTGGAATCGCTGGGCACGCCCTACGAAATCCGGACTGACGGGACGATCCTGTTCCTGGAGGACGTCAATGCGAAGCCGTACCAGGTGGACCGCATGCTGATGCACCTGAGGCTGGCGGGGAAGCTGGAAGGAGTGCATGGCATCATCTTCGGCGAGATGGTGGATTGCCGCCAGTCCGCCGACCAACCTTACACCTTGCAGGAGGTCGTCAAGCGTGTGGTCGGTGACCTTGGCATTCCGGTGGCGTTCGGGCTGCGCTCAGGGCACGTCACCCGCGCCAACATCACGCTGCCGCTGGGCGTCCGCGCGGCGCTGCTGGTGGACGACACCGTGCTCCTGGAGATCCTGGAGCCAGCAGTCTCAGCCCGCACTGCTAGGTTCGATTCAAGACTCGCGACTCACGACTGAAATCATGCCAGACCAACAGCACGTCCATCTGATCGGCGTTTGCGGCACCGCCATGGCTTCGCTGGCGGGAATGCTGAAGCAGCGGGGATTCCGCGTGACTGGCTCTGATGCTGCCGCCTATCCTCCCATGTCGGATTTCCTGGCCTCGCTCGGCGTCCCGGTGGCGCAGCCCTATGCCGAAGCCAATCTCAAGCCGCGTCCCGACCTGGTGGTGGTAGGCAACGCCATCTCGCGCGGCAATGCGGAACTCGAGCACGTGCTCGACGAGCGGATCCCCATGCGCTCGCTGCCACAAATCCTGCAGGAGTATTTTTTGCGCGGGCGCGAGCCCATCGTGGTCGCCGGCACGCACGGCAAGACTACTACCACCTCGATGCTGGCTTGGATCTTCGAGACCGCCGGCCTCAAGCCCTCCTTCCTGGTGGGCGGCATCGCGGAGAATTTCAATTCCAGCTTCGCCGTGCGCCAGGGCAAGCACTTCATCATCGAGGGCGACGAATACGACACTGCGTTCTTTGACAAAGGTCCCAAGTTCCTTCATTACACGCCGGACGCGGCGGTGCTCACCTCGGTGGAGTTCGACCACGCCGACATCTATCCCGACCTCGATGCGGTCAAGACCGCCTTCAAGCGGCTGGTCAACCTGGTGCCGCGTCGTGGCTTGCTGGTCGCCTGGGACGGAAGCTTGCGCCCCAGCGCGCCAACCTCGGGCGCGCCGGGGACCCCGCTAGAAACGAACATTGACGAGTGCATCGCCCGCGCCTTCTGCCGTGTCGAGCGTTACGGCTTGAGCGAGCGCGCCGACTGGCAGGTTCGCGAACTGCGCTTCGAGTCCGAACGCACTACCTGGGCGGTCTTCCGCGGTGGCCAGCGCTGGGCCGATTTGGAATTCTCGCTCGCCGGCGAGTACAACGTGCTCAACGCCACTGCGGCGGCGGCGATGGCGGCCGGTTATGGCATTGCTACCGAGACCATCTACTCGGCGCTGGTGACCTTCAAGAGCGTGAAGCGGCGTCTGGAGCTGAAGGCCGAGGTCAATGGCATCACCATCATCGACGACTTCGCGCACCATCCTACGGCCATCGCCGGCACTTTGCGCACTCTGCGCACGGTCTATCCCGGCCGGCGATTGTGGGCGGTGTTCGAGCCGCGCTCCAACACCCTGCGCCGAAAAGTGTTTGAGAGCGAGCTAGTCGCCAGCCTGGGGCTCGCCGACGAGGTGGTCATCGCCGGCGTCTACCGCGCCGACGCCATTCCGGAAGCCCAGCGCCTCTCGGTGGCTGCGATCGTGGACGGGCTGGTCCGCCGCGGTAAACCCGCCCGGGAGCTGGCCGACGCTGACGCCATCGTGGCCACCATCGCCCCCGAATTGCGCAGCGGCGACGTGGTCGCCATTCTTTCCAACGGCGGTTTCGGCGGGATTTACGATAAGCTTCCCCAGCGTCTCAACTCCGGAAATGAGGTCTCATCGCGCGCGTGATGCGCAGACTGCTTCTTACTGTTGTTGTGCTGCTGGCCGCCGCGGGCCATGCCCTGGCTGCACCCATTGAGTACACCGTCAAGCTGGCCGACGCGCAGCGCCAGCTTGTGCATGTCCGCATACATCTTCCCGAAGGCGCCGCCGAACGCGATCTCCGGCTCCCGGTGTGGAACGCCCTTTATCAGGTGCGCGACTTCGCCCAATATGTGGTCAGCGTAAGCTGTCGCGGTCCTTCCGGACAGATGCTGGCGGTGCACAAACTCGACAAGACCACCTGGAGGATCTCCGGCGCTCAGCCGGGCGCCGATTTCGAATATGACGTCATCGCCGGCCTGCCCGGACCCTTCGGCGCCGAATACAATCAGGACCATGCCTTCTTCAATCTTGCCGAGATCCTGATGTATGCGGTCGACGCCCGCGCCTCGCCGGTGCGCGTCTCCTTCACCGGCCTGCCGAACTACTGGCTCATCGCCACCTCGCTGACGGCTGTGGGTCCGGAGCTGGCGCCAGGCCCGGGCACGTTCACCGCCCTCGACTACGACCAGATGGTGGACTCGCCGGTTGAGATCGGCGCCTTTGCCCAGGCCTTCGTCCCAGAAGGTAGCGTGAACTACCGAATCGTTGTTCACGCGGCCACCGGCGACTACGACATGGGCCGCTTGATCGAGATGGTGCGCACCATTGTCCGCTACGAAACCGGCTGGATGGACGACCGGCCTTTCAACGAGTACCTGTTCATCTTCCATTTCTCCCGCGGTCCCGGCGGCGGAGGCATGGAGCACGCCAACGCAGCCGTCATCGAGATGAGCGCTGATGGGGCCAAGTACGATCCGGTGACTCTGGCGTCGCTCACCGCTCACGAGTTCTTCCATCTGTGGAACGTGAAGCGCATTCGCCCGCAGTCGCTCGAGCCCATCGACTACACCCACGAGCAATACACGACTGCTCTGTGGTTCGCCGAGGGGGTGACGAATACGGTTGCGGACTACATCCTGCTGCGGGCAAACCTGATAGACGAGACCCGGTGGCTACGCTATCTGGAGCAAGAAATTGGCGCTTACGAGAGGCGTCCCGCCCACCTCACCCAGTCGGTCGAGGACGCAAGCGTCGATACTTGGCTGGAAAAGTACCCCGATTATCAGCTGCCCCAGCGCAGCATCTCCTACTACAACAAAGGCGAACTGATCGGCGTGCTGCTCGATCTGGCGGTGCGCGACGCCACCGCGGGCCAGAAATCGCTGCGTGACGTCTTTCGCTGGATGAACCGCAACTACGCACAGAAGCACAAGTTCTACCCCGATACCGAAGGCGTACGCCAGGCGGTAGAGGCCGTCACCGGCAGAAACTTCAAGGATTTTTTCAGCACGTGCGTCACCCATGCCGCGCCCCTGCCCTATAACGATTACTTGAAGACCGTGGGTCTGGAGCTGAAGCCACGCAAGGAGGTGGCGCCCTATGCCGGGTTCATCGCCGTGCGCAACTTCGACGGGCCCACGGTGATAGCGGCCGTGGATGAGTCGAGCGAAGCCCGCCGGCAAGGCCTGGTGATCGGCGACGTGATCCTCCTGGTCAACGGCAAGCCTCTGGCAGGGAGCATGGAGGACCGGATTGCCACGATGCCCGTGGGCGCGAGCGTCAAGCTACGGGTCTCCGGGCGCGACGGCCAACACGACGTCAAACTCAAGCTGGTCGGAAGGGAACGAGACAAATTCACGATTGTGAGCGCGCCTACGCTGAGCACTGATCAGCGCGCCCGCCGCGCAGCCTGGCTCACCGCCGACGACCAGAAACCCAAGGACGCACCCAAGGGCGCCATCCGCGCCGCGGCGCCCGCTGCGGCCGGTCCAGCCAGTCTTACGCCGAGGACGACGCGCTAGTGTTCCGCGCTCTGCTGGTGCTCGCCTTTTGGGGCGTTGCGGCCATGCCCATCGGCCTGATTGGGATCCCCTGGGCCTTACTCAGCCGCAAGGCCGACCTTCTTTATCGCATGGGCGTCCGAGTTGGCTGGGCCGGCGTCCGCCTGGGAGGCATCAAGGTCGAGGTGGTGGGGTCGGAAAAGCTCGACTGGCGCCGCACCTATATTTTCATGTGCAATCACGCCTCGAACCTGGACCCGCCCATCGTCATCCCGGTGATGCGGCGACGGACTTCTGTCCTGGTGAAGAAGGAACTTTTCCGAGTGCCGATCCTTGGCTGGGGCATGCGTCTGACCAGCCTCGTACCAGTGGACCGCCGAAACCGTGAGGCGGCCATCGCTAGCCTGCACTTTGCCGCCGACGTGCTGCGCTCGGGCGTGAACATGACCATCTGGCCGGAGGGCACGCGCTCACCCGACGGCCGCTTGTTACCGTTCAAGCGCGGGCCGTTCCATCTCGCAAAGGAAAGTGGAGTGCCCATCGTGCCCGTGACCGTTGCCGGTACGCACGAGATCTGGCCGAAAGGGGAATTTGCGATTCATCCGGGGACGGCAACTGTGATCTTCCACGAGCCCATCAATCCGGCGGCGTATGCATCGCTGGAAGCTTTGATCGATGCGGTACGGGAGCGCATCCGCGGCGGGCTTCCGGAGAAATATCAGTAGAGGGTCCGGTAGCGCCGCCGTCTCGGCGGCTGTCCGTGTGGGCGTCTCGCCCACACGCGAGCGAAATGGGAGCAATTACGGCGGCGGGACGCCGCCGCGACAGCCGGCGCTACGACGCGTTCTAAATGCTAGGTTTCTTCTCGATTACTCTTGCGCTCAGCACCACGCCGTCGCGCCCATCATGCAGCTTGAGAGGGAATAGCAGCACGTTCCAAACCCAACGCGGATTTTTCGCCGGCAGGTGAGGCAAGCCACGTGGACTGCGTTCTACATATGTCTCGCGCGTCTGGGCTACCTTGCGGACGGTTGCCTTCCATCCCTCGCCCAGTTGCGGGAACTCTTCGAACAGGTTTTTGCCCACAAACCAGGAGCGCTTCTTGTCGCACATGGTGGCGAAGGTGTCATTGACGTACTGCCAGTTGCCGTCGCCGTCCACGATCTCAAGCGCGACGTCGTCGCCCATGGCCATAGCGATACGCGAGTAGTAGAAGTCGCGCGAGTCTACCACCACGGGCTTGCCGCGCCGCTTGGCTTCGAAGCTGCGCAAGGCCGCGATCAAGTCGTCCACCGAACTGTAGCCTTTGAGCAGGTGCATATCGGCGACCCCTCCAAAGCTGCGCTCCAGCGTGGCCGACAGGATGATGATGGGCACTTGTGGACGCTTCTCCCGCAGGCTCTCCGCCACCTCGGTGCCGAACTTACCGCGTCCCAGGTGGTAATCGAGCACGGCGATATCGATGTTTTCCAGTTTGGACTCGGCTTCCTCCACCGAAGCTGCCGTCACTGACTCATAGCCGTGTTTGCGCAGGATCGTGGAGCGCAGCAGGAGGTTCTCTGGCAAGTCATCCAGCAGCAATACCCGGATCGGCTTGCGTTCGGTCTTCTCAGACTCTTGC
>DATKLD010000100.1:0-8655 GCA_035542595.1 Terriglobales bacterium | reverse complement strand
CTTAGACTTCGATACGGCCAGGGAAACACGTGTTTCGGTTGCCGGCTCGGAGTGGACACCCATGTCGTAAGGCAGATACAACGCGGTGACGCGTGTTCCTCCGGCGCCCGCCACTACCGCTTGCGGCCGCACAAAGACCGGCGCGGGCTGCCGCAAGAGCAGGCCGAGGGCAAGGAGGTGAGCGGCGGCCGAACCACATACGGACCATCGCCACCGCGCGACCGTGTTGTACTCTAGCTGCTGGAACACCCACTCCTCCAGCTATGTCACGGTTAGACGGTCATCTCCGGGCAAGGTAACCCACCCAACGCCGCTCTCGGCACAATCTCACATTTCGCACCGGCAGCGCCGAACTATTTTCATTGCGGGACAACGTTGGGGTCCTGTTGGTTCTTCTAACTACCTTTGGCGTGATCCCGAGTGCGGTTTACAATGCAGGGACGAAGGGGGACCTTCATGACCGACTACGAGCGCAAAGGCAACTATCAGCCGTCGGACCGCAGCACCGTCAGCACGGCGATCACCTTCCTGTTCATCGGCCTGGGCGTCGGAGCGCTCGCCGCGCTGCTGTTCGCGCCCAGGTCCGGCCGCCAGATGCGCAAGCTGTTGCGGCGGAAATACGAGGATGCGGTCGAGCAGGCCGACGAGTTGCTCGAGCGCGGGACCGAACTGTTCGAGCGCGGCAGCGAGTTCGCACAGACAGCCAGGGAAAAGGTGAAGCCCTTCGCCCATGCCGCCGCCAAACACGTGCGATAGTAGCGAGTTAAGAGTTGCAAGTTCCGAACTCGAAGCCAAGGCTGAAGGCGATTCGGGCAGGCGGGGTGCTTCGTATCCGGGAACGCGACACACTAGCACAAAGCACGCTCGAGCCCGGAACGACTAAAATCATTTCCAGTGGCCACTCCCCACCGCTCCACTGAGAAGCTCCGCCTGCTGCGTGCGGATGCCTTATCCCGCGTTGGCTGGCTTATTCACGGTTTCAGCACGCGCGGTGGCGGCGCGTCCGATGCTTATGGCGGTCATGCTCTCAACCTGGGCTACACCAAACACGACACCCATGCCGCGGTGGACGAGAATCGCGCCCTGCTGTTGCGGTCGCTGGGAGCCGTGAATGGCGAGGGCAAGCCCTGGCCGCTGGTGCGCCTGCGCCAGGTCCATTCCGACATCATCCACCGCGTCGATCACCCGCCGGAGCAGCTCCTCACCGGTGACGGCCTGGTGACCGATACTCCGCATTTGTTGATCGCCGTGCAAACCGCCGATTGCCTGCCAGTACTGCTGGTGGATCGGAAGCGCCGGGCCGTGGGAGCATTTCATGCCGGTTGGCGAGGCACGCTGGCGCGCATCGTCGAGAAAGGCGTGGGCGCAATGCGGCTCCATTTCGGCTCCGAGCCCGGAGACCTGCGGGCCGCTATCGGGCCGGGGATCGCCGCGTGCTGCTACGCCGTGGGCGAGGAGGTCCGCGACCGCTTCCACGCGCAGTTCGCATACGCCGGCGATTTGTTCCGCGAGGTCAGCGAGTCGGACCCGGTGCGCGAGAAGTACCCGCTGCTGTTCATGACCGCGCGTGCCCCCGGCCACAGTGAAGCCGGCCGCACTATCTATCTGGACCTGCGTGAGGCCAGCCGGCGCCAACTGCTCGCGGCCGGCCTTCGTCCCGCTGACATCACGGCGCTGGACTTCTGCACCGCCTGCCACACCGACCTGTTCTTTTCTCATCGCGCGGAGAAGGGGGTGACGGGGAGGCAGATGGGAGTGGTGGGGATTTCTGATTTCTGATTTGCGATTTGTGATCTGTGACGCGGATTGGTCGGATCAGCCTCAATCACAAATCAGAAATCGCAAATTCAATAATCCAGCGATTCTGCTATCCTTCCGGTACTCCCGCTCCCTATGGCTCGGAACGAATCCATCGCCATCGCTCTGGACGCGCTGCGCGCGCACAAGCTGCGCTCCTTCCTGACGGTGCTGGGTGTGATCATCGGCGTGGCCACGGTGATCGCTGTGGTTTCCGTTCTGCAAGGCTTCAACGAGTACATGACTTCGCGCGTCATGGACTTTGGTTCCACCTCGTTCAGCCTGTCGAAGTTTACGCAGGGCATCCGGTCGATGGACGACTTCCTGCGCGAGAACCGGCGCCGCAATCTCACCTACGATGATTTCCTGGCGGTGGAGCGCGGATGCGCTCACTGCCAGTTGGTCTCCGCCAACTTCCAGGACATCAAGACGGTCAAGTACAAGGGCCAGTCCATCAACACCACGCAACTGCGAGGCGTGACCGTGCAGGCTGCCTTCATCGGGCAGGTGATGGAGCTGGAATCCGGACGCCACTTCACCGAGACTGACATTGACCACGCGCGTTACGAGACGGTGATCGGGGGCGACGTGGCCGACCGCCTGTTTCCCCACGAAGACCCGCTGGGCAAGGAGGTCATCGTTGACGGCACGGCTTTCACCGTGATCGGCGTGGCCAAGAAGTCGGGCGATTTTCTGGGCCAGCCGCAGGACACCTTCGTGCGTATCCCCATCACGGTTTATATGAAGATGTACAACGCGGCCAGCCAGTCCGTGGTCATTCAGGCTCAGGCGGCCACTCCGGCAGAGATGCAGCTCGCCATCGACGAGTCGCGTATGGTGATGCGCAACCGCCACCACCGCATGTACAGCGACGAGGACGATTTCTCCATCGCCACCGCCGACACCATGCTGGACATGTGGAGCAACATGACCAGTGCGGTGTTCCTGGTGACCACCATCGTCGCAGGGATCTCGCTGGTGGTGGGCGCCATCGTCATCATGAACATCATGCTGGTATCGGTGACGGAGCGCACCCACGAGATCGGCGTGCGCAAGGCGCTGGGGGCGCGCCGTTCTGACATCCTGCGGCAGTTCCTGGCCGAGGCGGTGGCCCTGGCGTTGGCCGGCGGCGCGCTGGGTGTGACCCTCGGAGTCGCCTTTGCGCTGATCGTTTCCAGGCTGGCGTCGCTGCCGGTGGTCGTCCGCATCTGGTCGGTGGTGATGGCGCTGGCGGTGGCCTCGACCATCGGCATCGCCGCCGGAATCTACCCCGCGAGCCGTGCCGCACGCATGGACCCGGTGACGGCGCTGCGGGCGGATTGACCCATGTTGCTGCAGCTCATCCGCGTTGCGCTCGACAACCTCCGCAGCAACAAGCTGCGCTCCAGCCTCACCATGCTGACCGTCGTCATCGGCGTGATGATGATCGTGGCCATGGCGGCCGTGATTACAGGGCTCAACACCTCGGTCTCCCGCCAGATCGCCAGCCTGGGCTCCAACATCGTGACCGTTTCTCGCATGCCGACCTTCGCCATGCGCTTTCCCAGCGAGGAAGAACGGCAGCGCAAGGAACTGACGCGCGACGACGCGCAAGACATCCGCGAGAAGGCGCAGGACATCGCCATTGTCACCTCGCGCGTGTACCTCGACCCCCAGAAGTTCCCCAATCCCGACGTGCGCTACGGCAACGTCCATGCCTCCGGCGTCGCCATTCTCGGCGTCGAACCGGACTATATCAACGTGTACACGTCCTACGTGCGCGAGGGCCGCTTTCTGAGCGATGCCGACGTCCGCCACCGCACCAACGTGGTTGTGCTGGGCGCCACGGTGGCCGAAAAAATGTTTCCTCACCAGGACCCGCTGGGCAGAACGGTCTATTTCGAAAACGACGCCTTCGAAGTGATCGGGGTGCTGGAGCGCCGCGGCTCGCTCTTCGGCTTCGATCGCGACAATTTCATCTGGCTGCCCATCACCACCATGCTCAAGCTCCACCCCGACGCCAAAGACGGCCTCTACATCGACATCAAGACCCACACCCAGGCTGGGATTCCTTCCGTGATCGAGCACGTGACAGACATTCTGCGCCGCCGCCGCCACGACCCGCCGAAGAAGCCCAATTCCTTCGACATTGGCACCCAGAACCAGTTCATCGAGTTCTACCAGTCGCTCACCGGAGGGATCTATGTCGTGCTGCTGATCATCGCCTCCATCAGCCTGGTGGTGGGCGGCATTGGGGTGATGAACATCATGCTGGTCTCGGTGACCGAGCGCACGCGGGAGATCGGTGTGCGAAAGGCCGTGGGCGCGCGCAAACGCCACATCCTGGTGCAATTCCTGCTGGAGGCGATGGTGCTGACGGCGATCGGCGGCGTGATCGGCATTCTTCTCGCCGGCGGTATCAGCGTGGCGGTGGATGCGCTGTCGCCGCTGCCCTCGCGGGTCTCCGTGTTCTGGGTGGTGCTGGCGTTTGCCGTGGCGCTGTCGGTGGGATTGTTCTTCGGCATCTATCCGGCGGCGCGGGCGGCGCGGCTCGACCCCATCGAGTCGCTGCGCTACGAGTGAGTCACGGCGCGATCACGCGCAAAGCCCCGGGGACAACGCTGACCTCGATCGGGGTGCGGCAGACGAACTCTCCATCGGCGTACACCGCCAGGGGCGTTTCGGTCTCGACCCGCAGGCGCGCGGCCTTGAAATACTCCACCTCGGGCAGACCCAGGTGCCGTCCGGAGGAAACCTTGCGCAAAAGCCGCACCAGGCGCACCCTTCCCGCCGGCCGCACGAAGCAGACGTCCAATTGCGCGTCGGTGAAATCCGCCGCCGGCGCGATGCGCAGGCCTCCGCCATAGCTCGGGCCATTGGCAAAGGCCACCATGAGGCCGGGCTCGTCAATGTGCCTGTCCGGAGACGAAACTTGCTGCGCCTCGATCACGAACCTGGTGGCGGAGAATGAGCGGATCGCTGCCAGCGCGCCGAGCACGTATCCGCCGCGTCCACGCAGCCATCGCGGCATGGCATTGGCGCGGCGGTTGGCCTCGGAGTCGAGGCCCGCGCCCGCCACATTGCAGAACAGCCGCGGCGAGACGGACAGGTCTCCCAGGGGCGCGATGATTCCCAGGTCGATCTCGCGGGAACGGCCAGTCGCGAGGAAGCGATTCCAGGCCGCCAGGGCGTCGGCTTCGGTCCGCAGTCCCAGTGCGCGGGCGAAGTCATTGCCGCTTCCTCGCGGGACCATCAGAACCGGGATTTTCAGCCGTGAGAGATCGCGCAGATAATGGTGGACGGTCCCGTCGCCGCCCAGAATGATAGCGGCATCGGCCGAGGGCACGGTTTCCCCGCGCTTGTGGCCGATGATCTGGCAGGCGGGGCCGGAGAACAGGGCCAGGTATTCGGGGGATACGCCAGGGCCGAGGATAGCGACGGCGCGCACGGGCCATGGATTTAACCACAGATGAAAGTACCTACCAAGGACGGCATGTTCGCGGTGATTCGCTCGACCATCCGTAGGATCCCGCGTGGCAAGGTCGCGACCTACGGCGACGTCGCCTACGCCGCCGGCTTCCCGGGTGCGGCTCGGCAGGTGGTCTGGGCACTGCACGGTTCCGGCGGCCTGCTTCCCTGGCAGCGCGTCGTCGGCGCCGGCGGCAAGATTCTGTTACCGGGAATCAAAGGCGTGGAGCAAAGGTTCCTGCTCCAGAGCGAGGGCGTCGCTTTCATCGGCTTGCGGGTGGACATGAAACAGCACCGCTACGCCTGGCCGATGCTCCGGAAGACCAGAAGAAAACCACAGAGGATGCCGCGGACGGGGAAAAGATAACTGCGGTCAGCGCCGCTCAGTGCCAGCTTCCGTACCTCTCGACTAACTCGCCTTTATCATCGTAGATGTAGACCGGGTTGCCCACCTGCGCCCGGCGGTTAGCGGCTTCCTTCGCCTCCGCGAGCGTCGCGAAATCGCCTACCACAAAGTTGTCGGCCCGCTGGGCCACGTCAACTCCGATGACGCGAAAGCTCCCGGGTAGGGCCTTCAGCTCCGCCTTGTTGCCGATGGGATAGCGCATATCGTTCAGTCCTTGTCAGAATTTCCCGCCGCAGGGCCTGAAGAGCGGGAATTTACCCGGATCTTCCGCCACAACTGGTCCAGGCTGCGTGCCTCCTGCTCCGCTGCCTCTTTGGTGAGGCCGTCCACAAACGTAACATAAGGCTTGCCGCCGCGGTACAGTTCGACCCGGTAGCCATTTTGAGACCTTGCCACGTGGAAGTGGTCTGACATCTGCTTGTTCCTGACCGCCGCGGGCCTAGGCCGTAATCAAGGACTCCAGGGCCCCCCGATTCCGTACCACAAGAGTGGAGCCGTGCCTCTGGACGAGTTGTTTTTTTGTGAACTCGGTAAGAAGGCGAGTTACAGTCTCGCGCGAGGTGCCAATCATCTGCGCGATTTCTTCGTGCGTCAGGGTCAGCGTCATGCGGTTGTGCTGCCTGGTCTCTCCGTTGGTATCCAACCATCCCACCAGCAGCTTGGCCAGCCGCTCGCTCGCGGATTCCGACAGCATCAGGCTGCGGAGCTCGCGGCAAGTGGAGTTGTACTCGCGGCTGAGATGCTCGGTCATGCGCATGGCGAATTCGTTGTACTGGCTCATGAGCCGGCGCAGATCGCTGGGGCGGATGAAGCTGATCTCACAGGGCTCCAGGGTCTCGGCAGTGGCTTCATAAACCCGGCCGCAGACCGCCGCGCCTACGCCTAAAGCTTCGCCCGGTTCCGCCACCCGCAGGATGAGGGTCTTGCCGTCCCGGGAGCTGACCGAGAGCTTGACCCGCCCGCGAGATACAAAAAACACCCCGCTGGATGGCTGTGATTCCACGAACAGCACCGCTCCCGCCGGGTAGTAGGTGATGCACTGCACGGACTCCAGAGCGCGCCGTACGGCCGCAGAGAAATCGCGGAAGATGGCCGATTCCGGCGCGGTATTCATGGCGGCTTTTGCAGCACGGGTGGCGAGCATGGCTGAACTCCCGAAGTGTGAGGGCAACCGAGAGACCACTGCGTCCCGTTCCGAGGAAGCCGCCTAACTGCAAGAAAACACGAACCTTGACCTGCGAGATCCGCAGCATTTACCCTGCCCGCCCCGGATCAGGTGTGGGTTATTTCGCACGTTGCTGCGTGACCTTGATCACTCTGCCCAGGGCGGGTGGCCCTCGATAAGAGCGAAGGCGTTGTCAAGAGCGCACCTATCCGCTTCGGTGCGTGAGCACCGATGAGGTTGCCAGAAGGTTGAGGACTGACGGCGTCTGGCAGATTCCACGTTGCGAATCATCCCGCGGTAGTTGCACCAACCATCGATTCGGTCCAACTTCGACCATGATTCTTCTATGCGGACATCCCGCCGTTGCGGGATGCGAGAGCGCCCAATCAAGCCATCGGTCTAGCTTGCGCTGACCAGGGCCACCCGCGGGCTGCCCTCGATGGCAACGCTCTCCGGACGCGCCTGGTGGGTGCGCAGCATCCAGTAGAGCCGTATCGCCAACTTGCGCGCCGCCGCCACCTTGGCCACGTTCTTCGGCTTGGAGTGGCAGCGGTGCTGATATTCCCGCCGAAACTCGGGATCGTAGCGAACTGCCGATTGCGCGGCTTCGACCAGCAGCATGCGCAGGAAGCGATTTCCCTGCTTGCTGATCGCCCCCAGCCGCTGGTGACCGGCGGAGCTGTGTTCGCGGGGAATCAGTCCCAGGTAGCTGGCCACCTGCTTCCCACGTGCAAAGCGGCTCACGTCGCCCAGGGTCAGCACAAAGGCCAGCGCCGTGATGGGACCCACTCCCGGCTGGCTCATCAGCAGCCGCGCCTCCGGGCTTTGTTGCGCGGCCTCCGCCACCGCTCGATCCAGGGGCGCGATCTGCCGCTCCAGTGATGCCAATAAGCCCATCAGGTCTTCCCGCCGCCGCGAAGCCCATACGCCCGTTACAGCTTGGCCGGACTAGCGCAGCAACGTCCACCGGTTTTCATTTGTGCTGCTCCGATTACATTTAATCACCTCGCCGGGTGACTGGCATCACTGTGCGGAAAGGCCAGGGGGAGTCGAATAGCAGCAGAGAAGCTGTTCGAAGCGAGGTCATCATGAATAAGGATAGTTCGAATCGATGCTCGCGCTGCGGGCGGTATGTCGCCACCACAGACAAATTCTGCTCCGAGTGCGGGATGTTCCTGCAAGATGCGTTCATCGACCGGCGCCTGGTGTTGGCGTGGGAGAATGAGCGCGACGGGCACGGCAAAGAGGCTCGCCGGGAGCTGGAACGAATTCTGGACGACGATCCTGCCCACGTTCTGGCAAATCACATGCTCGGCAATCTGTTTTTCCATGAAGGCGCCATGGAGGTGGCGATTCGTCATTACCGTCGCGCGGTGGAGACGGCGCCCAACTTCGTGGTTGGTCACTATGATCTGGGTGTCGCCTGGTACGCCATGGGCTATATGCCTAAGGCGATCGAGGAGTTCCAGCGTTGTCTGGAGATCGACCCGCACTACAACACCGCGCACTATCGCCTGGCACTCGCTCTCTTCCATGCTGGGCGTTTGGAAGAAGCGTTGCGCCACTTTGAGCAGTCGGTGATTCTCACGCCTGACTTCCACATGGCGCATTACCACATGGGCGTCATTTACGAGCGGCTCGGCGATTTCGTAGCCGCAGATGCCGCCTTCGAGCGCAGCCTGGCGGAGGACGTCGGCGAGGTCAGCAGTCTGTATCACCAGGCGTTGATCCGCCGCGCGCAGGGCAACGAGGCCGCCGCGGAGGAATGCCTTAAACGCGCCCAGCAGCTTAGCCAAGCTCGGGCCGAGGTTGCCACCGCTCGTTAAGAGGGAGTACGGGG
>DATKLD010000099.1:0-10319 GCA_035542595.1 Terriglobales bacterium | reverse complement strand
CAGGGAAGACTCGCGCGTGCGCTGCGGCTGCGCCTTTTCCTGCGAGCTGCGCGCCAGTTCTTCGCGGATGGTCGAAAGTCTGAGCCCGCGCTCGTGCAGGATCTCGGCGGCAAAGCACTTCTCTTCGCGCAGCAGGCCCAGCAGCAGGTGTTCGGTGCCGATGTGCTTATGCGAAAGCCGTTCCGCCTCTTCGGCGGCATAGGCGAGCACGCGCTTGCACTCGTTGGACAAAGGGAGATCGACGGAGGTGGACACCTTCTCGCGGATCGTGGTGTGCCCTTCGATCTGCTTGCGAATGGATTCCACCGAGGCGTGCGAACGGAGGAAGCGGTTGGTCAGCGCCTTGTCTTCGCGCAGCAGGCCCAGCAACAGGTGTTCGGTCTCGATGTACGGAGAACCGAACTGGCTGGCCTCGTAGCGCGCGAAGAAGATTACGCGTCGAGCTTTTTCTGTGTACCGTTCAAACATGTTTCCTCGCCGGAAGCCCCTGGCGGGACTGACCTCGTCCCTCCCGGAACCTATCCCCTTGCCCTGCCGGTCTGGGGGGCAGCCGGCAATCCTGCCTTCCGAAACATCGCCGGGCTTTTACCCTGGCGATTCTGCCTAGGTCCTTCCAACCGTTCCGCCTTGCCTTTACCGGCCCCCTGCGATCAGGCCGGAAGCGACTGCGGCTCGATCTCCTCGATGCGGCCCTGCTGCATCCGCAACACCCGGTCACAGCGGCGCGCAAAATCAAGGTTGTGCGTGACGATCAGAGAGGTCAGCCGATAGTCGCGATGTAGCCTGGCGATCAACGTAAATACCAACTCCGCCGTGCGGTTATCGAGGTCGCCGGTGGGCTCGTCGGCCATCAGCAGCCGCGGCCGCGTCACCAGCGCCCTGGCTAATGCGACACGCTGTTGCTCGCCGCCGGAAAGCTCACCCGAGCGATGCTGCGCCCGGTCCGCCAACCCAACCTCACGCAGCCACTGTGCCGCTTCCTGCTCGGCCTCACCCCGCTCCTGCCCTCGCACCAGCAAGGGCATGGCCACATTCTCCAGGGCGGTAAATTCGGGCAGCAAGTAATGAAACTGCCACACGAAGCCGATTTCCCGGTTGCGAAAATCAGCCGCGGCGTCGTCGGACAGCGAGCGCAGCGGCATCAAATCGCAGTATACGTTACCCTCCGAAGGCCTATCAAGCGCCCCGAGGATGTGCAACAAAGTGCTCTTGCCCGCGCCCGATTCGCCCACGATGGCCAGCATCTCTCCCGTCATCACCCGGAAGGACAAATTCTCAAAGAGCACTAAATCCGTGCTGCCAGAGCGAAAGACCTTGCTCAACCGCTCCACGCGCACGATTTCTGCCACTTCTGTTGGATGCAAGCGCGAACTCCCGGGTCACAAATTAGCAAGTTACCCGCCAAAGGCCCGCTTGCAAACCGCGCCCATGCGGCGCTTTGGAGGATAATCCCGCCATCCTTGGACCCATTCCAGCTAAATCTTCCGGCGGCGCATCACCAAAGTACCTCCCCCGAACGAGTGCCCCGGGGATAACCAGAGTCACTATCTGGAAGAAGCCCTTCGGGCAGATGGCAACCTCCCGTCCTCCGAGTCACTCATAACGCAGTGCCTCGGCCGGCAGGATGCGCGACGCCGACCACGACGGATAGATCGTAGCCACGAACGACACCGCTAACGCCACGGCCGCAACCACCACGCCATCCAGCGCCCGCGCCGCGAACGGCACGTAATCAATGGAATACACTTCCGGCGACAGCGACACCAGGCGGTAGTGCCCGCCGATCCAGGAGAGAACGTATCCCAGCGCCAAACCGATGGCCGTCCCCACCACGCCGATCAGCACGCCCTGCAAGACGAACACATTGCGCACCTGCGTGCGGCGCGTGCCCAGCGACATCAGCACCGCAATATCGCGGGTCTTCTCCATCACCATCATAATGAGCGAGATCAGGATGTTCAGCGCAGCCACCAGCACGATCAGGCCGATAGTGATGAACGTCACCACGCGCTCCAGCTTCAGCGCGTGGAACAGTTGCCGGTTCTGCTCCATCCAGTTGGTGGCCATGAAGCCCTTGCCGGTGTCGCGCTCGATCTGCTTTCCGATCACCCCGGCCTGGTAGATATCGTCCACTTTGAACTCGATCACCGAGATTACGTCACCCAGCCCGAACAGCGACTGCGCGTCCGCCAGCCGGATGAAGGCCCAGCTCGTGTCGTAATCGTAGAATCCGGATTTGAAGATCCCGGCGACACGGAACCGCACGTACTTGGGGACCAGGCCGAAGGGCGTCAACTCGCCTTGCGGGCTGGTGACCAGCACCACCGAGCCCACAGTCGCGCCCAGTTCGTCAGCCATGTCTTTGCCCAGAATGATGGGCGGCATTCCGGCAATGCGGGCGGGCGAGTCAGCGGGGATTTGTGATTTGTAATTTGTGATTTGTGAAGTGGAGTCACGGGCGGGCCCTAATGCCTCGGCTGATCCGAACTTTACCGTCTGCAGCAGCTCGCTGACTGTCTTCTCGTAGTCGGGCAGAACGCCCTTCAATATTGCGCCGCGGGCGCGGGCGCCGCGCGAGATCAGCACCTGCTCGAACAGCGCGGGTGCCGCGGCCTTGACATGCGGCTCCTTCGAGAGGCGCTCCAGCAGCGGACGCCAATCGCGGATGCCGTCGTTCTCGACGCGCATCAGGTTGATGTGCGCGGTTGAGCCCAGCAGCCGCTCTTGCAGGTCCTGGCGAAAGCCGTTGTTGATGGCCAGCGCGATGATGAGCGAAGCCACTCCCGCTGCCACTCCAATGATGGAGATGGCAGTGATGACGGATATCACCGCCTGCCTCCTTTTGGCGCGGAGGTAGCGGGAAGCGACAAAAAGCTCGAATCGCATTAGAAGCGGCTCTTAGCCATTAGCTTTTGGCTCTTAGCTCTGGTGTCGCAGGGCTGACCCGCGCAACCAGACGGGGAATCACCGCAGGCGTTGCTTTGCGATACTGCCGGAAGGATTCGCCGAAACGCCTCTCCAATTCATCGTCTTCCATGCGGATCATGACCGTGCCGGTGATGATCGCTAATCCCGTCAGAACATAGATCACTACGAGTCCCGTGCCCAGGCTCCATCCGATCAACTCGCACAAATGGCCCAGGTACACCGGATGGCGCACCCGAGCGCGAATGCCGGTGGTCACCAGCCGCTGCTCGAACCCCTCCCCATGGACTTCCGGACGCCCGATCAGTTGCGCAAAGCTGAATCGAACTTTGCCGCGGTAATAGAGATAAAGGCCGGCCGCGAAGAACGGTGCGGCTGCCACCCAGGCAAGCGCATTTTCGTACAGCTGGACGTGCCGCCAAGGCTGGGTGATGGCGCCCACCGCCAGCCACATGGCGATCCACAGCGGCCCCAGGATGCGGAAGCGCGCGCCGCGGCGGTTGCGCCAATATTCTGCTCGGGGATGCACCAGCAGCCAGAACGATGGGACGCTCGAGAGCACGATCGCGAGCAGCCACCCGGCCGTCCTCAACAAAGAGAACATACTGGTGATTTTAGCTGGTAATCAGGGAAAGAGAATTGAGTCATTGTGCCATTGAGTCATTGGTTCATTGAAACCCGGAACCAATGGCTCAATGACTCAAATGAATCAACGACTCAATCCGACTGTGGCTACTTACCGCCTTGTCGCACCACGATCTTGGCCGCCCCCATATTCTCGAAGCGGTCGTACACGCGGACCACGACCACGTGCTCGGCAGGCAGCTCCGACTTGGCGTGCTTCTTCTCCCTGGCCGCTGGGGCGGGCGCGGCAGCGTCGCCAGGCACGGGAACGCTGAAGTCATAGTTTTCGACGCGGTTGTCGGAGAGCAGTCCCACGGGCTCCACGAAGTGCCATTCGCCGGCGTCCACCGAATACTCGGCGCGCTTGATGGGGGAGAAGCCGTCGGCGGCGCGGAAGGTGACGTGCATCTGCCCGCCGTCCACGGTGGCATTCAGGTTCTCGATGTGTGGCGGCGTGGTGTCCACCTCAAACCGCGTGCTCTCCTTGGCGTCGCTCAAAGCTTCGTCGGGCGAGTGCGAGGGCGCGTCAGAGGCGACCACTTTAATGGCATAGCCTCCATCGGGGAGCAGACCCGCGTCCCAGGTGAGGAATTTGTCGGTGATCTTGTCCTTGAGCAGCTTCCAGCGGGTTTCGTTATCGCCACGATAATAGACCGAGTACACCAGCTCGTCGTCATTATCGTCATGGGCACTCCAACGGGCGCTGATTGACTCGTGGTCGCGAATGCCCTGCGGAGGGGCTTCGAACCTCGGCCCGGTGGTGATGGGCGAACCTTCTCCACTGGTCTTGGGCGTGGGCACGACGTTGTAGCGCACCCCCACCTGCACCGTGACGTCGTCTATCACCGGCGCAACATTGTTCGGCCGGTAGTTGACACTTACCTCGTCGATGCGGGCTGGAGTCCGTCCAGGACGCAGCACCGCCTTCCACTGGACAAAACGCGCAGGCGGCACGTCGGCAGCCGCATTGTGCGCTAGATCCACCTTCTTCCAAGGGCTCCAATTGCGGTCAGGATTATCCACATTGCCGCTGCGCGCGTAGAGGTCGTAGTCCCCCGCCCCCCTCGCCTCCAGCCGCCCCCAGCGCGAAAAGATGCGGGCATCGAAGACGTCGCTCTCATAGCTGCCCTCGGAATCCGGCTGCGGTCCGAGAAGGAAAATCTTGCCCAGATTGCTGGTAGCGACATACAGGCCGTTTCTGGGGCCCTTGGTGAAGGCGGTCACCTGGGTGGCGCTGGCCTTCAGCAGGTCCACGTAATCGCCGTTGCTCTCGATGGTGTAGATGCGCGCCTTGTTGCCGCTGCCTGCCAGCAGGTGTCCCTGCTCGTCGAAGGCCAGCGCATACACGATATCTTCGCGCGACGACCAGATGCGCCTGGGCGAGCCGTCCGGCGCGATCTGGTACACCTCCGAGCCCGGCGCAGGCGGGAAAAGCGGGATGGCAACCGTGGGTACATTGAAGCCCGGACCACCAGCTTGCGCCAACGCCTGGGGACCGGCCGCTGCGCCGTGTCCCGAGGGAACTCCCGGAACTGGCTGCGGCTGTGGCGTGGTCGCCGGCGCCACCGGTCGTGTTTTCTCGCCTACCCCCGCAGCATAGATGTTGCGGGCGGCGTCCACAGCAAGAGCGGTGATCTCCTTCTTGGCGGCGCTGTAAAGCACAAACGCTTCGCCCGCCGGCGAGATGCGGTAGATCAGTCCGCTGCCGTCCGACCCGGCGATCAGGTTCCCCTTGGTGTCGAACGCCAGCACCCGGATGTGGGCCTCGTCGCTCTTGAAGAACAACGAACTCTCGCCCTTGCGGTCCACGCGGAAGATCTGACCCTGGTCTCCGGTGGCGACGTAGAGCTGGCCCTTGGCATCGAGCGCCAGGTCCCAGATGTACTTCGTCTTGGGATCGAAGAAGACCGCCGACGTGAAATTCGGATCGAGACCGGTTTTGTCTTCGCCGGCAGTCGTCGCTTCCGGCTTTTTGCCGGTCCTGGCCGAGCGCTCGATCTTGTACACCTTGCCGTCGGGCGAGGTGGCCGCATACAGCAGGCCGTTGGTGTCCACAACCAGAGCTTGCACCCCGAGTTCCGGCGGAGCGAAGACCACGCTGGCTTGCCCCCCGGGCGTCACACGATAGACCCGCGCCGGCGCGCCTGCTGCCACAAACACATTGCCCTGGCCGTCGGCGGCGATCGCCCAGATGTAGGTCGAAGGCGTGGTGTGCACCGCCTTGAAGGCAGGGGCCAGTTCGAGCGCGCCGTCGCTGGTGATAGCCACCCCTTTGGCGGTCCCTTTTTCGAAATCGTCGAAGCTGGATTGCTTCCAGATGCGCGTGCCCTCGGCAAACAGGCACGGCGCACTAAGAAGGATCAGTGTGAGAAGAGCGAAGACAGACTTCTTCATGGGGATTCGTGCCAGTTTACCAGAGGTGCAACATCGCGACAGGGGCGCCCGAGGGCCCGCGAAAGCGGCGTTACTTGATGCTGACGCTAATCACCTGCGCGCCCGCCACAACGTAGTCCATCGGAGCCGAGGCTTCGTTTACCGCCGACTCGCCGATCACCACCATGTCCTGGGTGCCGCGCATACCCTCCATCACGTTCATGACGGAGAGCGGCAGCGTGGGCATCACCTTGTCTTCCACCATAGCCTGGGGATTGGCTTCGAGCAGCGAGACGTACAGCCGGGTGTTCGCGTGGTCCTTGTTGATCATCGCGATGGTGGAGGCCAGGTCCATCTTGCGGACGAAGGCAGGCACCGCCCGCCGCATGCGGTCCAGCGTGTCGCCGTCGCTGACCAGGATGCGCAAGGTGCCCTTCGGAGTCGAGGTCGGCACCTTGACGGGAATCTGGCGCACGATGCGCTCGCCGCGGTAGGGACGCAGCACGGATTCAATCACGATGTCATCGCCCGGCCGCGCCTCGGTCACGTCCGTGCGCGCGCTTTCCAGACGCGCCCAGCGGCGCTCCCGCGCCAGGTCGAACTCCAGGTTTACTCCGGTGATCTCCGGTGTTGCGTAGGGATTGTCGAAGATGCGCCCGAAGCGGTCGCCGAGCGAAATGGCCACCGCGGCGGCCGCAGGCGTGTTGCTGTCGAAGGGTGCAAACATGTTCCGCAGGGTCACGTCGGGATAGCCTTGCACCTGGATGGTGCCCTGCATGCGATAGGTGATTTCCTCGCCGTACTCGTTGACCCCCTGCAGCGAGTTGAACACGGTGGCCATCACCGCCACCGGCGTGAGCTTTGCGTTGTTCAGCACCTGATAGTGAAACTGTTTGGGCTTGGAGCCGCCGCGCACCGTGAGCGTGACCGGGATCATCTCCGGGGTCCTGCCAAAGCGGCCCAGGATGCCGTTGTGGCGGTCCTGCACGAACGAGCCCACGGCTTCGGTGGTATTGACGATCTTGAAGGAGTTCAGCGGCGAAGCCAGGGTGGCCACGACCTGCGCCTTGGTCATGGGCAGGTCCACCATCCCGAACTGCAGCAGCGGATGTCCGCAGGCCAGCAGGCGCTGGGGATCGACGTAGGTCACGGTGCAGGTGGCGGCTACGTTCATGTCGCCTTCGATCAGGACCGCGCTCACCGCCGAGCCCGGCACCAGGGGCGAGGGATCATGCGCATTGGGATCAGCGGAGCCGATGCCGCTGACCGGAGTCACGCCGGCGGCGGCGAACTGCGGCGCGAACCGCCGCAGTGTTTCTTCACTGAAGCCGCTGAACACCATCGGCGTGTCGATCGGCGTCAGGAAGTCGCGATACTGGTCCAGGCCGGCTGCGTCGCCGGGCGCAGATGTTCGCGACGTGTCGGCGCGCGCCTTGGTCGAAGCCGGCACGGTGTCCGACGGCCGGCTGTGGTCCAGCTCGCTGATTTCCAGCATCTCCGCGATGGGAGTCACTCCCGCGATCGGCTCCTTCGCGAACTGGCCGATGCGGAAGGCCAGCGCTCCCAGCAGCTTGCCATCCACGTACACCGGGCTGCCGCTCATCCCCGCGACCACGCCGCTGTATTCGGGCTTGTCGCCTTTCAGGCGCACCAGAATGATGTCGCTCTTGGGGCCGTTCACATCCTTGAGCACACCAAGGACCTCGACTTCCATCGCTTCCGGCTGCGTGCCCTGGAACACGGTGTAGGCCACGCCTTTCATCCCGGGACGCACCTGGTCCACGCTCATCAGAGGAGCGTTCAGAGGGGCGGTGTTCGGCGGTTCGGAGGTTGCTGAACTGGCTGTGGCAATCGCCAGCAAGCATGGAAACAGCGCGCGAAGGAATCTCGGATTCATACCACCTGATTGCAGTTCTTCCCGCACACAATGGGGAGAGTCATGTGGGGAGGAAACCCAAATTCTGGAAATTTGCGTCTATACTAGCATGAAAGGGAGTTTTCCCCGAGTCGCAGCTATGTCGTTGAATACCCGCTTTTTCCGCCGCTTGGCGGCCCGGTCGGGCGCAATCCTGGTCACTACGCTGGTTGGGATTGTGGCTGCCGGCGTCCTTGTGCCATCGCTGCTTGGGCAATCCAATGCTTCCGCCCCTTCCGCCCAGCAGCAACCGGCTGAGCCTCCGCCGCCGGAAGCGGGGGGCCCACAGAGCGACACCGGCCCCATAGCCCTCCCGAAAAAGAAGACTGAGGAGCCGCCGCCGGAAAAACCCAGGCCCCCCCGCAAGCCGGAAGGCATGCCGGAATACTCTCTGCGGGTGGAAGTGCCACTGGTCACCGTTCCGGTGCTGGTTACCACCAAGGAAGGGCAGTTCATTCCCGGGCTGAAAGAGGGGAACTTTAGGGTGCTGGAAGATGGCGTGCCGCAGACCATTACAAGCTTCAACCAGACCAAGGACGCGCCCATCACCGCCGTGCTGCTCACCGAGTTCGCCTCTACCAGTTACTACTTCCTTAACGACGCCGTGAATGCGTCCTACAGCTTCGCCCGCTCCCTGAAGCCCGAGGACTGGGTCGCGGTGATGTACTACGACCTGAAGCCGCACATCCTCGTCGACTTCACCCAGGACAAGCAGGACGTCTTCGGCGCCCTCCGCCAGTTGAGGATTCCCACCTGGACTGAAACCAACCTGTTCGACGCGCTCTACGACACGGTGGACCGGCTGGACCGCCTGGAAGGCCGCAAGTACATCATCCTGATCACCAGCGGCCGCGACACCTTCAGCAAACTGAACTACGATCACGTCCTCAACAAACTCCGCGAAACCCGGAATGTCACCATCTTCGCCATCAGCACCGGACAGTGGGTTCGCACCGCCTACGATTGTCCCCGGACTTCCATCGACGTCTTCCGTCGCTGCTCCGACGTGCGCATGGATTACCTGCAGGCCGACAACCAGTTGAATACTTTCACTCACATGACCGGCGGCCAGGCCTACTTTCCCCGCTTCCAGGGCGCGTTTCCCGAGGTGTTCGGCGACATCGCCCAGTCCATCCGCAACCAGTACATCCTCGCCTACCACCCCACCAACGCCAAGCAGGATGGCACCTATCGCAAGATCAAGGTTGAGGTGACCGACGGCGAAGGACACCCGCTCAAAGTCCACGACCAGAAAGGCCACGACCTGAAATACCAGGTCGTGGCCCGCGACGGCTACAAGGCCAAGCAGCAGGTGGAGTAGCCGCCTCAGACTCTGAGGGTGCCGAAAATTTTAGGTCGTCGAGAATCTTGGGGTGGGGATTTTTCTGAGCTCCCCACCGCCGATTTGCCCTCAACAGAGTCGAAGAGCGCGCGTCAGGCCATCACATCGAGCGCATTTTCCTGTATTTCGCCGGCGGTTTTCAGGATGCTGAGGCTGGCCGAGAACTGGGTCTGCGCCGACATCAGCGCTACTATTTCCGCACTGAGATCCACAGTGTCCAGGCTGGTTCCGTCGGCAGACGTCGCTCCCGCACCGGCCACCCTGGCTGCGGCTTTGTCTAGTTGCACTTCTCCCTGTTCCAACCCCTGAAAGGCGATCGCTGAGAGATCCATGGATCTTCAGATCGGCACGAACCGCTGCCGACTTTTAGTCGCCGGTTTGCGACAGAGGCAATTCCCGAGCCCCGGAGGGGCGGCGGAAAGTAGCCTCGGGCGTACGCCCGGGGGGAGGGGTAGCTATACAGTGCCGCCGATCATGCCCCTAGTGCAGGTGGAACAGCCGGTCCAGCAGGAACATCAGGCCGACGCCGAGGAAGACCAGCAGGGCCATCTTCACGCCGGGCTCTTTGTTGACCTCGGGCATGAGGTCGGAGGCGGCCACGTAGATGGTGACGCCCGCGGAGAGCGAGAGCCCGATCCCTAGGTAGCGCTGGAGCACCGACATCGCCAGCACGCCAGCGACGGTGGAGGCGCCCAGCAGCGCGGACGAGCCCCAGGCGGTTCGCCGGCTGCGTCCGCTGGCCAGCATCACCGAGGCCACCGTGAATCCCTCCGGAATCTTGTGCAGGAACACGGCCAGGAAAACCACCCATCCCAGCCACTCCGAAACCAGGAAGCCGGAGGCGATGGCGATCCCGTCGAAGAAGGTGTGGGCCAGCAGGCCGAAGAGGACGGAGAAACTGGTGTGGGCGTGCACGAATTCATCGGCGTGCGTCTCTTCCCCGAAATGAAAGTGGGGCGTGACCGTGTGCTCGAAGAAGTGCACCAGCAGGTATCCGGCGAGCACGAACAACGGCCCACGCGCGCCGGCCAGGCGGATGCCCTCGGGCACCATCTCCATCAGCGCCGTGGCCAGCATGAACCCGGAGCCCAGCGCTACGAAATATTTCAAGTAGCGCTGCTCCCAGGCCTTTCGGACGAT
>DATKLD010000098.1:0-10242 GCA_035542595.1 Terriglobales bacterium | reverse complement strand
GTCATGATATCGAAGTGTGCCAACCCCGCCTGTTCGGTGCCGTTCCTTTACATGCGCGATGGCAAGCTTTTCCGCATGGAGTACGACGCCGAAGCGCAGGCTCTCGGCCCCCAGTTTGGAGAGCTTCCCAGGAAGACGGCGCGCAGGGTCGAGCATTTCTGGCTTTGCGGGTCCTGCTCCATTTCAATGACGCTGATCATGAGCGGCGGCAAGGTAGAGACCGTTACCCTCGACACGACAGGGCTCCCGCGCGCTGCAGCTTCGTAAGAACGTCAATCTACCGTCTACTGTTGCCCGCCGGGAGCCGTGGCTGCGTTTTACTTGGTTTCGGCCAGCCTGGCTGCTTCTTCCTGGTACTTCCCCGTCAAGCCGTACCAGCGGATGCGCAGCATTTCGGCGAACATCCGAAAGCCGTCCGTGACGGGATTGATCTTGGAGCGAGAGTCGTGTGCCCACATCACCGGCACTTCGGCGACCGTCATGCCGGCCTTGACCGCGAGAAACAAAATCTCGGGATCGAACCCCCAGCGATCGATGCGCAGCCGCGGGAAAATAGCGCTCGCCGACCGCCGGGTGAACGCCTTGAGGCCGCACTGGGTATCTTTGAAGTGGAGCCCAAGGATAATGGGCAGCAGCAGGTTGTAAATGCGGCCGAAGAACTGACGGTAGAGAGGCTGGCGTTCGGTCTGCAGGTCGGCCTGCACCCAGCGTGAGCCGATGGCAATGTCCGCGCCCTGCCGGAGTGCGGCAATCAGCTTTTCTGCTTCGTGGATGGGCGAGGACAGGTCGGCGTCGCTGAACAGCAGCAGGTCACCGGCGGCCTCCATCATGCCGTGGCGGACGCTGTAGCCCTTGCCGCGGTTCCCCGGATTCTCCAGCAGCCGGATATTCGGATTCTTCTGTGCCCACTCGCGCACGATCCCGGGCGTAGCATCGCGCGAGCCGTCATTGACCACGATGACCTCCGCAGTCCACCCCATTCTTGCGACGTAGGCCACCACCTTCTCGAGTGTAGCCCCGATGCGCTCGGCTTCGTTGTAAGCAGGAATGACGATGCTGTACGTAGGCAGCTCCGCACCCGGCCGGGGATGCAGCTTTTATTGTAGGGCGTTGGCGGGCGGGCGCGCGCCTCGTACTGACAAAAACGCCACAGATTCTTGGGGATTCTCACCGGGGTAGAGTCCCTTGATCCACGGTGCTTGGGTTTTCTATGCCGCTCGCCGCTGCTGGTCGAGCATATTGAAGAACTCGCGGACCAACTCGCGGTCCCACAGCCCGGCCCGGGCCTCTTCCTCCATGGTGCGCCGGGACTCGTCGTGGCCCAGCGCCGGCTTGTACGGCCGCGCCGTGCGCAGGGCGTCGTAAACGTCCACCACCTGCAGGATGCGCGCCAGCAGGGGAATGTCCTGGGCGCGCAGGCCGTCGGGATATCCGCTGCCATTCCAGTGCTCGTGGTGGCTGCGGATGATGGGCAGCACCCGCCGCAGCGACTTCAGCGGCTTGCAGATGTTCTCCCCGATAATGGGATGCTGCTTCATGATCTCCCATTCCTCGGGAGTGAGGTCCGCCCCCTTCTTGAGGACCTCGTCGGGGATGCTAATCTTGCCCAGGTCGTGCAGCACGCCGCCACGCTTGAGCGCCGTGACCGATTCGTGGTCCAGCTTCAAGTGGCGCCCCAGATCGCTGGCATAGCGTGAAAGGCGGTCGCAATGGCCCTCGGTGTAGGGATCGCGCGCCTCCACGCCCAGCGCCAGGGTGAACAGCACGACCTCCACGCTTTCCAGTTCGTCGGTGAACTCCTTCAGCTTGAGCAGCGAGTGCACGCGCGCGAACAGCTCTTCCGGGAAGATCGGCTTGTTGAGAAAATCGTCGGCGCCGGCCTCGATGCCCCGGATCTTGTCTTCGCGATCGCTCAGGCCCGTGATCATGACCACGGGCACCAGCCGGGTGAAGGGATCGTCCTTCAGCTCACGGCACAGTTCGTATCCGGACTTGCCGGGCAGGATCACGTCCAGCAGAATCAGGTCCGGCTGCTGTTTCTGGATCGTTGATTGCGCCTCCTCGGCGCTCGAGACGCTGGCCACCTCGTAGCCGCGCGAAGAGAGGAGCTCACGGGTGAGCAGGATGTTGTCGGGATTGTCGTCAACCAGGAGAATCCGTTGCGGCTGGCGCCCCGGTACTTCGGCTACTGCCGGCGAAGGCTCCGTCTTGCCCGAGGGATGCATGGTTTCGGCCCGCCACACATTCTAAGCCAAAACCGCAAAGGGGAGATGGCTCCGATTTGCGCGGCCCGCCGGTGAGAGATTAGGCTTGGTCCCATGCGCACGAGCCTCGTCCTGGTATGGCTGGCGCTCGCCGTCTGCGCGCTGGCGGCTTCCAGGGACCACGTTATCCATTTCGGCGCTCCCATCCAGGTGCAATGGTTCGTGGGCATCCAGGAGGAGAGCGCACTCAAACTCAAGGTTCGCCCGCTGTATGTAGACGGGAGGCTGAAGGAGTTCACCACGGGCCAACCGCGCGACATCACCGATCGCGCTTTCGTGGTGCGCAGAGTTTACCGCGTCAACGACCGGTTGCCCTCCGACCCGAAGCAGGCCCCGAAATGGAAGTGGCAGCGCGCCGGATGGCTGCTGGTGGACCGCCCCACCGGCCGCGTCACCGAACTGCACCTGCCGGATTTCGACCCGTTCTATTCGACGGCAAGCTGGTATCGCGACTACGTGGCCTATTGCGGGATATCTGGCGATGCCGAGAAGGTGTACGCGGTGGTGGCGCAGGTGGGAGTGAAGAAGCCGCTGGTGCGCAAGGAGTTGGGACGCCTCCACGGCGGCGACATGCCGGACTCGGAGTGCGACGTGCCTGCCTGGCAGCGCTCGCCAGTGCGCGTCACCATCGCCCCAAAGGAGGGGGCGCCGGTCACGTTTGCCATTCATCGCCAGGCCGCGGAAGTCTCTCCCGAACAGGAGCCCGAACAATGAAATCGCTCGAGGAATATTTGCAGGATGCCGAACGCGCCCATGGCCACCTCTGCGCCGGGCAGGTGCTGGGCGTGCGCATGGCCATGCTCGGTTTGGCGCAGCTAGGGATCGAAGACCCGCAAGGCAAGGACCGCAAGCGCCTGGTGACCTTTGTGGAGATTGATCGCTGCGCCACCGATGCCGTCGCCGTGGTTACCGGATGCCGGTTGGGCAAGCGCGCACTTAAGTTCCGCGACTGGGGCAAGGTGGCGGCCACCTTTGTTGATACCGCGAGCGGCAAGGCCGTCCGCGTCGCGGCGAGGGAATCCTCCAAGGCGCTGGCCCGCTCCCTGCATCCCGAAATCGCCAATAAGAACCAGCAGCAGATGCTGGCCTACCGCGAGATACGCGACGACGACCTGTTCGACCTGCAGTGGGTGAAGGTCGAGCTGCCGCCCGAGGAGTTCCCCGGCTACAAAGGCGAGCGCGTGGTCTGCGAGAAATGCGGCGAGGGGATCAATTTCAAGCGCGAAGTGCGCCGCCGCGGGAGAGTCCTGTGCCGCGCCTGCGCCGGGGAGAGCTACTACGAGCTGGTATAGCGCGGCCCCCGAAAATCCGCCACGGAGACACAGAGGCACGGAGACTGCAGGACCTCCTCAGTGTCTCCGTGCCTCCGGGTGGATTCTCACGCGGCACTGCGCGCTTGCTCATAGGCGTGTCCCAGGCGGAACAGCGTGGACTCGTCGAAGTGTCGCGCCATGATCTGCATCCCGATGGGCAGCCCTTCGCGCGAATTGCCGCAAGGAATCGAGATCCCCGGCACGCCCACCAGGTCGGCGGTCACGGTGAAGATGTCGGCCAGGTACATGGAGAGCGGGTCGTCCACTTTTTCGCCAAGTCTGAACGCTGGCGTGGGACTGGTAGGTGTGATGATGGCATCCACTTTCGCGAACGCTTCTTCGAAGTCACGGGTCAGCAGGGTTCGAACCTTCTGCGCTTTCAGATAGTAGGCGTCGTAATAGCCGGCACTGAGGGCGTAGGTGCCGAGCATGATGCGCCGCTTGACCTCGGGTCCGAAGCCCTGGTCGCGGCTGCGCCGGTACATCTCGCTGAGCGTACTGCTCTCCCGTGAGCGGTGACCGTAACGCACGCCGTCATACCGCGCCAGGTTGGAAGACGCCTCGGCGGTCGCCACCAAATAATAGGTGGGAATCGCATACGGGGTATGCGGTAGGGAGATCGGCACGACCTCGCATCCGGCCTTCGCAGCCAGCAACTGGATCGCGTCCTCCACGGCCGTGCGGACCTCCGCGTCCATGCCCTCGGTGAAGTACTCTTTGGGGACGCCGATTTTCATCCCGCGTACCGGCTTATTGATCTCGGCCGCGTAGTCGGGCACAGGAATGTTGGCGGAGGTCGAATCGAGCGGATCGCGTCCGGCGATGATCCCCAGCAGGATCGCTGCGTCCTTCACCGAGTGCGTGAACGGGCCGATGTGGTCCAGCGACGACGCGAAGGCGATCAGTCCGTAGCGCGATACGCGTCCGTAGGTCGGCATCAAGCCCACCACACCGCAGAACGAGGCTGGCTGCCGGATGGAACCGCCGGTATCGGAACCCAGCGTCGCTACCGCGAAGCCCGCCGCTACGGCGGCAGCCGAGCCGCCCGAGGAACCGCCCGGGACTCTCGATTTATCATGCGGATTCCGTACCGGCCCATAGGCCGAGTTCTCGGTCGAGGAGCCCATGGCAAACTCGTCACAGTTGGTCTTGCCCAGCACCACTGCCCCCGCTGCTTCCAAGCGTGACACGGCCGTACAGTCATACGGAGGGATGTAGTTTCCCAGGATTTTCGATCCGGCCGTGGTGCGTACGCCCCGCGTGAGCAGGACGTCCTTGACGGCCATGGGCACGCCGGCGAGCGGCGGCAGAGGAGCGCCCTTCGCGGCAAGAGCATCCACCTTCGCAGCGGCCTCCATCGCGCGCTCTTTCGAAAGCGAGAGAAAGGAGCGGATCTCGCCATCCTCCGCGGCGATCTTGCGGTAGAAATCTTCTGCCAGCGTCGTAGCGGTAACCTGCCGCTCGCGGATGGCGGTAAGGGTGCCGGCGATGGTGAGGAAGCCTAAGTCCACTTATACGCCGCCCGTCCCGGCGGCTGTCGCGCGGGGCATCCTGCCCGCGCCTCCGTAGGCGATTACCGCTCGATGACTTTGGGGACCTTGAAGAACGTTCCGTCCGATTCGGGAGCATTTGCGAGCGCAAGCTCGCGGTCGAGACACTCGCCCAACTCGTCAGCGCGCATAGCGTATTCGAACCTGGTCGTACCGCTCTTCGCCGGAACGCCGTAGCGGTCGGAGACCTGCGCCATCGGCGGTACGCCGCTGGTGTCCAACTGGTTCAGCCTGTCCACGTATTCCAGGATGGAGTTCAAGTCGCGCAGCATGCGGGTGCGCTCCTCCGGCGTGAGCTCCAGGTTGGCTAGGTCGGCAACGTACAGCACGTCTTTTTCGCTGACCTTCATTCCCCTCAAACCGCGCCTTTCTTCTGTGGCGTCTTATGCGGGGACACGAACTCGATCTTTTCCACCTTCTTGCTCAGCATGGTGTTCAGCAGATCACGATAGCGCGGCACGAAGCCGGCGAGATTGGCACGCCAGGTTTCATCCGGAACGCGCACCCGCAAGACTCCCTCACAAAAATCAACGACTTCCGTCTTCTCTGCCACCGTGCGGCCACATGCGATGTGCCAGGCGATGCCCGCCACATCCTCCGCGGGCGCACGGCGCAATATCTCGGCAACAATCTTCTGGAAGCCCGCTCGCGCAGGTTCCATACTCGCCTCTTTCTCGACCAGTTGTCCAACTTTCCGCGGCGCGCATACAGCCACTGTGTTCATACAATATGAGCCCCCGATTGTAGCATCTGGTTGCCAGACGATCCCCGGCCGCCATTACCAGTATGCCCGCCGGTTGTTACGGAAGTTTGAACGTGGCAATCAGGCTGGAAACTCCCGGCGGACGAATTCCCGTGCCTCGTTCGCATTCCGCAGACGCCCTTCCAGTTGCGCATCCTCCAGCGCCGCAAGGATTTGCTTGAACCGCGGTCCGGGCGCGTAGCCCATAGCGATCAGATCGTCACCAGTGAGCAGGGGCTTGGGGCGGATCTGCTCTGCCGGGATCCACGCGAGTTGCTCCCGCACGAAGTTGTACATCGTAAGGTCGCGATGGCTGGCCAGACAATCGAGGCGGTGCAGTTCCAGGTGCTCTTCGAAGCGGGGCAGACGGAAAAAGCGCTTCAGCGTCGCCGGCTTCATCTCCCGCACGTCGGCGAAGCGCATGTGGTTGGCCACCAGGCGCGCGACCTGCTCGGTGTCGTGCTTGGAGAAGCGCAGCCGATGGCAGATCTCCTCCGCCATCTTCACTCCCACTTCCACGTGGCCATCGAAGCGGATACGGTCGGGCGCGACTCGGAAAGTTGGCGGCTTGCCCACATCGTGCAGCAGCCCGCCCATCGCCAGCGTCGGTGACGCCTTCTCCGGCAAGCCTTCGAGCAGCAACAGCGTGTGCACCCACACGTCGCCCTCGGGATGGAACTGCGGCGGCTGCTGGACCCCGTGCATCCTGTCGACTTCCGGCAGCACTTCCTTCAGCAGCCCGGTCTGGTCCAGCAACTCGAAGGCGCGGCGCGCGTGACCCTCGGTGAGCATCTTTACCAGTTCGTCGCGCACCCTCTCGCGGCTGACCTGATGGATTTGCGAACGCAACTGGCGGATGGCCTCGAAGGTAGCAGGATCGATCTGGTACCCGAAGCGCGCGGCGAAGCGCACGGCGCGCAGCATACGCAGCTTGTCCTCGGCGAAGCGGCGCTCCGGCTGGCCGATGGTGCGGATGATACCCGCCCTGAGGTCGGCACGCCCGCCAACGTAGTCCAGCACTTCGTTACTCAGCGGATCAAGCAGCAGGCCATTGATGGTGAAATCGCGGCGCTGCACGTCTTCCCTGGCGTCGCGCGTGTAGGTGACCTGGTCGGGATGCCGGCCATCGGTGTAGAGACCATCGCTGCGGAATGTGGCGACCTCGACTACTCCCAAAGCCTTCTCATCCTGAGCGAAGCGAAGGACCTGCTTTTCGTTGTCCACCGGCACCAACACCACGCCGAACTGCGCCCCCACCGCCCAGGTGCGCGGGAAGAGGCGCATCACCTCCTCAGGCGTAGCGTCGGTCGCGACGTCGTAGTCGTCTGGCTCGCGTCCTAGAAGCAAGTCGCGCACACATCCGCCGACCAGATAGGCCTGGTAGCCACGATCGCGAAGGATGCGGACGATCTCGGTGGCGGATTGTTTAGCAGTTAACACTTGGCAATTGGCATTTAGTCCTCCGGAGGCCCAGAAGCTAGGTGCCAAGTGCTAATTGCTAATTGCTTCAACGTGTCGGCGAATACCATCGAATAGTATAGATACATGGCGGGCGCTTACATCCTGGGCATCGAGACTTCCTGCGACGAAACCGCGGCTGCCGTAGTGCGCGCGGGCGAAGAGGTGGTGTCGAACGTGGTCGCATCGCAGATCGCCACCCACTGGCCCTATGGCGGCGTGGTGCCGGAACTGGCCTCGCGCGAGCACCTGCGCGCCCTGGTGCCGGTGGTCCGGCGGGCGCTCGAGGAAGGCGGCCGGACCTACGAATCCATAGATGCTGTGGCTGTCACCCAGGGGCCGGGGCTGGCGGGGGCGTTGCTAGTCGGCGTCAGCTATGCCAAGGCGCTGGCCTTCGCGCTGGACAAGCCACTGATCGCCGTCAACCACCTCGAAGGCCACGTCCACGCGGTGCTGCTCGAGGAGAAGCAGAAGGGCAACCGTGAGATTGGCTTTCCCGTTTTGGCACTGGTGGTCTCTGGCGGACACACCCACCTCTACCTTGCCGAACAACAGGAGCGCGGCTGGATCTACGAGAACGTCGGCCAGACTCGCGACGACGCCGCCGGCGAGGCCTTCGACAAAGTGGCCAAGCTGCTGGCGCTGGGCTATCCCGGCGGTCCGATCATCGACCGGCTGGCACGCCACGGCAACCCCGAGGCCGTCAAGTTTCCGCCCGCGTACATCAAGGGACGCCCGCGTCCCGGCCGCAGCCGCCGCCGCGCTGGAGCTGATACTCCAGGATTTACATTCGACTTCTCTTACAGCGGAATCAAGACCGCCGTGCTGCGCTACACCGAAACCCACAACATGCAGCAGGCGATTGAGCAGCGCCGACGCGCGCTGGCGGAGATGAAATCAGCCAAGGCCGATGACGTGCTGAAGCTCTGCGACCGCCAGACGCTGGACCTGGCGGCCTCGTTTCAGCGCGCCATGGTCACCGACCTGGTGGGTAAAACCCTGAACGCCGCCCGCGAACTGGACGCCGCTACGCTCTTCATCACTGGCGGCGTCGCCGCCAACAGCGAACTGCGCGCGACCTACGAGCGCGAAGCAGCCATGGCTGGCGTGCCCGTGTACTTCCCTTCGCGTCCGCTCTCCACCGACAACGCTGCCATGATCGCGGCTGCCGCCTATCCCAAGTTCCTGGCCGGCGACTTTGCTGGGTTGGCGTTGTCGGCGGAAGCAGCCCTCCCGCTTAAGTAGACGCCTTCGCCCCCTTGGTACTTGCTACTTGGTACTGGGTACCTGGAACTCGGTTCTCACACACACCCCGACGTGATCAGGGATACGGCCAGAGATCGGACGGGCTCTGCGCTATGCGTCTTCGGTCCCGGTGCGTTCTTCGATGGCCATGTCTTTGAATTCGCTGGATTCAAAGACCTCGGCACATTCCAGGCACTCGACGAATTCGCTGTCTTCGTCGCGCGCCACGACGCGCACACGCGGATGCTTGCAGGGCGTGTCCATTTTGACTCGCTGGCGTGCTGCTTCGGAGGATGGTAGAGGCTGGAGTGAACTCATATCCGGAGGAGTGCACCGGAAACGCCGGTATTTTAGCCCGGCCCTATAGCTTGTCAAGAGCTTCCCGGGAACCCCGGTAACGGGGTCCCCACTCGCCGGTCATCCCCGGGTTGGTGACCCGCAGGGGCAGCACTGTGCAGATGAAGAGAAGTAAGGCCGGGTTGCCGCTGTATGAAACGAGTGTGAGGCCATTCCCTATCCTTCAATCAAATGCCATTCTTCCGTCGAGCGATCCGAAACGGGAGAATCTGACGGTAACGAGGGCGCAACCGACCCCGGTAGCGCTGGCTGCTACGCCAGATCCTCCGCTCGCCTTCGGCTGGCGAAGGATGACAGCTTCAACGAAGACGCCTTTACACTCTAGGCGCTTCCATCCGGTTACACCTCGCGGTTGCGCTGGTCTAGAATGAAATGAGCCGCTGCGACCGGGGAAACGCCCTTATGACGCCCAACACCGTCACCGTAGATGGTCAGGAGGTGAAGCTGCCCATCTACCTCGACAATCACGCTACCACCCGGGTCGATCCCCGCGTGCTCGACGAGATGCTGCCCTACTTCAGGGAGAAGTTCGGTAACGCCGCCAGCCGCAGCCATCAGTTCGGATGGGAGGCGGAGGCGGCAGTCGAAAAGGCGCGGGAGCAGGTTGCTAGACTGATCGGCGCCAGCGCCAAAGAGATCGTCTTCACCTCAGGCGCCACCGAGAGCGACAACCTGGCCATCAAAGGGGTGCCCCACTTCTCCCAGGTTTTGGGAGAAGTGGGTGATCGCAATCGTGACCACGTCATCACCTGTGTCACCGAGCACAAGGCGGTGCTCGACAGTTGCAAGCACCTCGAGAAAGAGGGCTACCGCGTCACCTATCTACCGGTGGGCAAAGACGGGCTGATCGATCTCGGCGATCTTAAGCGCGCGCTTGACGACAAGACGATCCTGGTCTCGATCATGTTCGCCAACAACGAGATTGGCGTCTTGCAGCCTATCCCCGAGATCGGCAAGCTGTGCCGCGAGCACGGCGTCCTGTTCCACACCGACGCGGTGCAGGCCATAGGCAAAGTTCCAGTGAATGTCGAGGAGCAGAATATCGACCTCGCCTCCATCACGGCCCACAAACTTCACGGGCCCAAGGGCATCGGCGCGCTTTACGTGCGCCGGAAGAACCCGCGGGTCGAGCTGGCGCCGATGATTGATGGCGGCGGGCACGAGCACGGCATGCGCTCCGGCACGCTGAACGTCCCGGGAATCGTGGGACTGGGCAAGGCTTGCGAGTTGGCCGGCCAGGAGATGGCGGCGGAAGCGGCGCGGCTGCGGGCGCTGCGCGACCGGCTCAAAGACAAGATCTTCGCCGGGCTCGA
>DATKLD010000097.1:0-3964 GCA_035542595.1 Terriglobales bacterium | reverse complement strand
CAGCGCCAGCTCTACGATTGCCTGCACGATTACTTCGTCGAGATGTTCATCCGCACGCCGCAGGACCTGAAAGAGCGGACATGACGCGCCAGCGCATCGAGCAGGAGATCGGCGAACGAGGCCCCATTCCGTTCTCGCGCTACATGGAGCTGTGCCTGTATGAGCCGGGCTTGGGCTACTACGCGCGGAGCGCGGAGCAGTTCGGCAAAGCCGGAGATTTCTACACGTCGAGCGACGTGCACGCCGTCTTCGGGCGTCTCCTGGCCCGCCAGTTCGAGGAGATGTGGCGGGTGCTGGGATCCCCCGAGCGCATTGAGATCGTCGAGCTGGGGCCCGGGCGCGGCCTGTTTGCGCGCGACCTGCTCGACTGGTCGCGGCGGAAGTTCGGGGATTTTTTCAGCGCGCTGCACTACGCGCTCGTGGAGGCGTCGGCTGCGTTACGGGAGAAGCTGACTGCAACGCTGGAGGAACATATCGCGGCGGGCAAGGCGGCCGTTCTCGGGGATCCGCCAGGCCATGTCTTTGCCGAGAACGTCATTGTCTTCGCCAACGAGTTTTTCGACGCGCTGCCGGTCGAGGTGCTCAGCAGCCACGGCGTGCTGCGAGTCGGCTGGGAAGCCGGGCGGTTCGTCGAAAGCTTCGTCTCCGCCTCGGCAGCCGAGATGGAATATCTCGACCGATATTCCATCCATCCGGAAGAAGGCGAGCGGGTGGAAGCGGGGCTCGAGGCGCAGCGCTGGATGCCTCGGGTTGCTGCCACCGTGCCGCGGGGCTTCGTGGTGATCATTGACTATGGCTACACGCGCGAGGAGCTGCTGGCCGGACGCCACCGGGGGACGATCATGTGCTACCGGCAGCATTCCGCGAGCGACAACCCTTACGAGTCCCCCGGCGAGCAGGACATTACCGCACACGTCAACTTCACCGCCTTGCGCGCCGCCGGCGAGAAGGCCAGCCTCGACTGCCTTGGCTTGGTCACGCAGGCGCAACTTTTGATGGGCATCGGCGAAGAAACGCAGTTCTCCGACGCGTTCGAAGACGCACATCTTCCGCAGGAGCGTGCCAAGCGCGCGCTGCAGCTCAAGCACCTGGTCACGCCGGCGGGGATGGGAGAGACGTTTCAGGTGCTGGTGATGGCGAGGGGCGTGGAGAAGGAAAAGACGGCTGGGCTGAGCGGGCTGAAGTTCGTTTCTCGTTTCTAGTTTTTCGTTTCTCGACAGAAGCCAAGGTTGTACGCGTCCAGCCTCTCTCGAGAAACAAGAAACGAGAAACGGGAAACCTTCTTACTCCCCGCTGCTGTCCTTCGCCACCTCGCGCTTGTAGGGCGTTTGCAGGTATTTGCGGGCTTCCTCCAGAGCGCCCTGGGTGTCGTCGTGGGTCTGCAGCGCCTGGCGATACATGTTGACGGCGCGGTCACGCTGGTCGGTGATGTCGAAAATCTTCCCTAACTGCAGATAACTCCACACTTCAGTCCACTTGGGCTCGCCATCGCCATTCATGGCGCGCCGGTAGTAGTCGGCGGCCGCCTGATAATTGTGCTGGAGGAAGAAGACTTCGGCGATGCGGTAAGCCGCCAGCGAGCTGTTGTGGTTCTCGTCCAGGGCCTTGTTGAACTCCTTCAAAGCCTCGGAGTAGTCCCCCTGCTGCACCAGTTGCTGCCCGCGCATGATCGACGCCCGCACCTTAAGGTCAGGGGAGTTCTTCAGCACCCGGTTGTTGGGATCGAGGACGATCCGTCGCGGCCGCCCGAAGGTCTCGATCACGTAGGGTGAATCGGTCCCCACCACCTCGATGCGTTTCATTTCGGTCTTGCCGTCGGTATCCACTTTGACTTCGAGCGGCATGCGGAACAGGTCGAGGTCCTGCTGCACCTGCCCGGCGATGCGGAATCCCTTGTTGTTTCCCAGCCGGTACACGGTGTACTTGTTCCTGAAATCGGGGGCGCCGGTGGAGTCCAGCCACTGCGTGAAGAATCCGTTCAGTCGCTGGCCGGATTGTGCCTCCGCGACCTGGCGGAAGTCATCTGAGCTGGCTGGCTTTCCAGCGAACTGGGTTGCGAAGGCGCGCATGGTCCTGTCGAAGGCATCATCACCGATGACCCATCGCAGCATGTGCAGGATCATCCCGCCCTTATTGGTGGCCAGCGATTGGAATTCCGGCGAGAACACGTCCAATTTGCCGCTGCTGCCCAGCGGCACGGTGTCATAGGCCAGCGCTCCCACCGACATGTCCTTGGTGACTTCCTCGAAGCCAGCCTCGCCGGCGGCGTGCTCGACATAAAGCGCCTCAGAGTAGCGTGCGAAGCCGTCGCTCAGCCAGAAGCTCTCGCGGTTGGCGGGGCTCACCAGCGCCCCCCACCACTGGTGGGCGATGGTGTTGGCCAGCAACCGGTAATTGATTTTTCCGTGGAACATGCGTGCTGCCAGCGCCGCCATCTCCGGCGCCCACGCCGAAGGGAGGGTGTCATCGGGCAGCTCGACGACTTTCAGAGTAGTCGAGGGGCCAGGTCCGTAGAGCGAAGTGAAATACTCGAATTCCTTGGCCGCAGTCTCGCCATAGCTTTCCGCCACCGATTGCCTGTCGGGCAGGAGATAGGTCTGGACGTTGATGCCGCCGCGGTTGGTGTCAGTGACGCGGAATTGCCCGGCGACGATGGTCCCAGGGAAGCTGGGCTTGTCCCAGAGGAATGTATAGGTGGTTGTGCCGGCAGCGGGTACTTTTTTCGGGGAGCGGGGCTTCTCGACCTTCACCCGCCTGCCGTTACGCACTACCGTTTCCTGCTCCGGCGGCTCCTCGACCTGCGCCGCGGCCAGGCTGGTGGACTGTTTTCCACTGCCCACCACCATCAGCGACGAGGGCACGGTGATGTGCAAGGCCGCGGTGAAGCGATTGGTTTGATACCCAATCATCGGGAACCATCGCCCCGCGTAAAGCAGATACGATTCAGGTTCGCCGACATAGGCCAGTTTCAGCCCTTCGACCGGGCTTTCATCAGCCGACTGCAGCACGCCTTCGTAAAAGAAAGTCAGGGTCGAGCTTGCGCCCTTGGCGAGGCCGGCGGGCAGCGGGACGCGCACGGTCGAGTCCTGGATGACGCGCTCGGCCGAGAGCGGATGGCCGTCGGCATCTTCCACTCGGGTGACGCGAAGCGCGTTGTGCAGTTCAAAGGTGGCTACGCTGATGTCGTCCAGCGCGGTGAACCGGACCTGGGCGCGCGCCGTCAGTTTGTGCGCCTTGGGCGCGAGTTCGGCGGTGATGTCGTAGCCGTCCACGCGGATGCGTTGCTTCTCCGCGGCGGACGAAGCGATGGCAAGTAGGAGCAGCGCGCAGACAATAGCATTGATGTGTCGCAGGGGCCGTCGGGACCAACCCATAACCTTGAGCACTCCAGAAAGCCGGCTGGAAACTAGGATGATAAACCGAGCTGGCAAGATGCGCTTGCACCAAAAAGTGTGCAGTCTTAGGCCAGCGCCCGAAGAACCGCGTCGGCAGCCCGTTCGGCAGCAGTGCCAGCGCCATCCCTGGATTTCAGCCGCGCCCGCACCTGGGCCAAATCTCGCTCCATTTTCTCACGAACCGCGCCGTCAGGCAGGATTTCCCGCAGCCTGGCCGCCACGTTTTCCGCGGTGAAGTCGCGCTGGATCAGCTCGGAAACCACCTGCTCTCCGGCAATAAGATTCACCATAGCGAAGTTCTTCACGTGTACCAGCGGGCGGCCGAGGGCCCAGGTCAACGGGGAGACGCGATACACCACCACCATGGGCGTGCCCATCATCGCCGCTTCGACGGTGGCGGTTCCGCTGGCCACCACGGCGGCGCGGGCGTGGGCCAGGGCGCGCGTGTCGGTGGTGGTGAACAGAATAAAGTTGTAGCTGGGATTGATCTTCTGCACCTGCACATCAAGCCACCAGGGATCGACCGTGGGCGCGACAGGCAACACGAACTGATAATTGCAGCCGAGGAT
>DATKLD010000096.1:0-5036 GCA_035542595.1 Terriglobales bacterium | reverse complement strand
ATCGCCAAAGGCATCGCCTCCGGCATGCCGCTAGGCGTGACGCTCACGCGGGCTGAGATCATGGACTGGGTGCCGGGCTCGCACGCTTCCACCTTCGGCGGCAACCCGGTCTGCAATGCCGCGGCGCTCGCAACGCTGGACGTGCTGGAGCGTGAGGGCGTGCGCAATGCCGAGCGCGTAGGACGGCACATCATGGACCGCTTGCGCACCTGGCCGGCGCGTCACCGGATCGTGGGCGATGTCCGAGGGCTGGGCTTGATGATCGGCGTCGAGATCGTCAAGGACCAGCACACCCGGGAGACGGCGCACCACGAGCGCGACCAGATCGTGCAGCTGGCCTTCGAGCGCGGCATCCTGTTCCTGGGCGCGGGTGAGAACACCTTGCGCGTGTGCCCGCCTCTGGTGGTCACGCCGGAACAGGCTGACATCGCGCTGGATGTGCTCGAAGAGTGCATCTCCATCGTCGAGAGAAAGTAAAGGAAGAAGAACGCCACGGATTTGCACGGATGGTCACGGATGATTCGTTTTCAACATATCCGTGATTATCTGTGTGAATCCGTGGCTGCTTTTGTATCGTCCAACGACAGATGACCCACAAGCTCTCAGTCCGCGGCTGGCTTGCCCTGCTCATCAGCGTGATGCTGTGGGGATCGGGATTCATCGGCATCCGCATGGCGCTTCCTGCCTATTCGCCGTCGCATCTGGCGCTGCTGCGGTTCCTCTCGGCTTCGGCGACCATCCTGGTCTACGCCTTGGTCGCCGGTGTGCGCCCGCCCGCGCGTAAAGATATCCCCTACATCTTGATTATGGGTTTCATCAGCATCACCGTGTACCACGTGGCGCTCAACGCCGGTGAGCGGACGGTGACCGGTGGCGCAGCCAGCATGCTGGTGGCCTCGGCACCGATTTTTTCCGCACTCCTGGCCCGTGTCGCCCTCGACGAGCGGCTGCGGGTGTGGGGATGGGTCGGGATCGCGATCAGCTTCGCCGGAGTATCACTCATCGTCATCGGGGAAGGACGCGGCGTGCATTTCAACCGTGGCGCGTTCCTGGTGCTGATCGCGGCTTTGTCGACGGGTATCTCGGTCGTCCTGCAGAAGCATTACCTGAAGACCTACAACGTCACTGATTTTTCCACCCATCTGATCCTGGCGGGCACATTGTTCCTGCTGCCGTTTCTGCCAGGCTTGGGGACAGCCATTCGCCATGCGCCGCTGAAGCCGACGCTGGCGGTGGTGTACCTTGGCGCGTTTCCCGCCGCCATCGCCTACCTGACGTGGGGATACGTTTTGAAGCGCATCCCTGCTTCCATTGCTGCAAGTTCGCTCTACACGCCGCCAATCTTCGCCATCGCGATCGGCTGGGTCGTCCTGCGAGAGGTGCCCAGCGCGCTCTCGATCGTGGGCGGCGGGCTGGCCTTCATGGGGGTCACCCTGGTGAACACTAGGGGTCATGCGACGAAATCTGTCGATCTCGCGGCCTACGCAGTGGACCCCGGGGATTGACCTGCCGACCCTGCCCGGAACTGCTATCCTGAAATCGTTGCCACCCGGCGCCCATGCACACTCTGCTGACACAGGATCTGCCGCAAACCGCAGCCAAGAAGCATCTGCTGGGATGGACAGTGTTCGGCCTGCTGGTGCTGGCTTCTGCGGCGTTCGGCGCGCTGGCAGGAGTACTGTTCGTCTATTCCACCGACCTGCCGCAGGTGGAGGAACTGGAGCGTTATCGCCCCAGTTCGATCACCGAACTCTACGACGACCAGGGCCGTGTTATCGGCTCCTTTGCGCTGCAACGGCGCGTGATCGCTTCCTACAATGACTTCCCTAAATCGCTGCGCGACGCCGTGATTTCTACTGAGGACAAGGAGTTCGAGAAACATTGGGGCGTGGATTTTTACCGCATTTTCGGCGCGGCCTGGCGGGACCTGGTGTCGGGCAGTAAGGCGCAGGGCGCCTCCACGCTGACCATGCAACTGGCGCGCAATCTGTTCCTTACGCCGGAGCGCACCTACCGGCGCAAGCTGCAGGAGATCATGCTGTCCTTGCAGATCGAGCGCCGTTTCACCAAGCCGCAGATCTTCACCATGTACGCCAACCAGATCTTCCTCGGACACGGCGTGTACGGCTTCGAAGCCGGGGCAGAATTTTACTTCGGCAAGAAGGCCAAAGATCTGACGCTGGAAGAAGCGGCGCTGCTGGCCGGCATGCCCAAGGCGCCCAATCTCTATTCCCCCACCAACAATCCAGAGCGGGCGTTGCGGCGGCGCAACCTGGTGATCAACAATCTGCTCGAGGACGGCAAGATCACCACCGAAGAGGCCACTCGCGCCAAAAATGCGCCGCTCAAGCTGAACGTGCAGTGGGACACCAATGCGCTGGCGCCCTATTTTGTCGAGGAATTGCGCCAATATCTGGAGAGGAAGTACGGCAGCGACAAGGTCCATGAGGGCGGGCTTCGGGTCCAGACCACGCTCGACATGGATCTGCAGAAGACGGCCAACCAGTCCGTGCTCGATGGCCTGGCCGCTTACGAGCGCCGGCACGGCTGGAAAGGGAGCCTGAGGAACGTGCTGGCCAGCGGGGCAACGCTCGACGGCTTCCAGCATCCGGATTGGAAGGAGCCACTCGATACCGGCGGCTACGTGCACGCGCTGGTGCGCTCGGTGTCGAGCACAAGTGCCATCGTCAAGTTCGGCAAGTATCTGGCAACCATCGAGTCCGGTGCGATGGCGTGGACAGGAAAGCGCTCGCCGCGCGAATTGCTCGCCGAGGGCGACATCGTGTACGTGAAGGTGCTGTCGCTGGAGAGCGACGGCACGGCCAAGGTCAGTCTGGAGCAGGATTCGGGCACACAGGGCGCGCTGGTTGCGCTCGACAATTCCAGCGGCGCCATCAAGGCCATGGTGGGCGGCCGCGATTTCGATGAGTCCAAGTTCAACCGCGCCACCCAGGCGCTGCGCCAGGTGGGCTCTGCGTTCAAACCTTACGTCTACACCACCGCCATCGAGAAGGGCGCATCGCCCGACGACGTGATCCTCGACGCGCCCGTCACCTTCACAACGGGATCGGGCCCTTACTCTCCCCACAATTACGATGGCAGGTTCGAAGGCGCCATCACGCTGCGGCGGGCGCTCACGCAGTCGCGCAACGTCCCGGCGCTGAAGCTCGCCGACCGGCTCGGGATCAATGCCGTCATTGCAACCGCGCGTCGCTTCGGCATCACGCCTCCACTGCCGGCGTACTTGCCGGTCGCGATCGGCGCTGCTGAGGTAACGCTGATCGAGCAGACTGCGGCCTTCACGACCTTTCCCAACGATGGCGTGCGGGTGGTGCCGCGCTACATCCGACGCGTCACCGACTACCAGGGACAAGTGCTCGAGGAAGACTTTCCCGAGGTCAGGGACGTAATCACGCCGCAGACGGCGCGGGTGATGAGCTCGCTGCTGCAACAAGTGGTGCAGCACGGCACGGCCTATGCTGCCGCCAGCCTGAAGCATCCCTTGGCCGGCAAGACCGGCACCACTAACGACTTCACCGACGCCTGGTTCATCGGCTTCTCGCCCTCCATCACCTGCGGCGTCTGGGTGGGCTTCGACGAGAAGAAGACCTTGGGCAACAAGGAAACCGGCGCGCGCGCGGCCCTTCCCATCTGGATAGACTTCATGCGGGTGGCGATCGAGGGCCATGACAGTGAGAGCTTCACTCCACCTCAACCCGTTCCTCATGCCGCCGTCGCCCAGACGCTCGACACGCCCGATCAAGCTCCGGGAGACGGCGAGACGCACTAACGGGGAGATTGCTGATCGGCCTGGCGGCGCTCAGCAATGGTCATGTGGCCGTAAAGTTTGTCGCGCTCCTGTCCCAGCCAGGGATTGCTCGGAGCCATCTGCATGGCCGACGTAAACCAGCGATAGGCCGCTACGCGGTCGAGCACCACACAGGTTCCGGTGGCGTAAAGCGCGCCCATCTGGCTGGCAGCCTCAGGGTTGGAACGCTTCGCCGCTTCCCGCAGATAGGCCATGCCGGTGGTGCAGTCCTGGCGCACGCCTTGTCCGTGGATGTACTTCTGCGCCAGCTTCAGCAAGGGATCGTCCTTCGGCGCGACGGCTTCGGCGACACGCGGCTTCGGACGGCTGGCGCGCGCGAGCTTGGCCGGTTCCTCGGGCTTCTTCTTGGGAGCGGTCTCTGCGGCGACGTCCGGGGCGGGCTTGGCAGGCTCCGGTGGTTTGGCATCCGCTTTCGTATCCGGTGTGGAGGCGGGTTTGTCTTCAGGAGTGGCTGCAGGACTGGCTGCGGCTGGAGAAGGCGTATCGTTCGCGGTCGCAGGCGGCGCCGATGTCGCAGTGGCGGAATCCGTGGCTGCGGGGGCCGAAGGTGGTGCAGCCGGCGCTGGAGGCTTCGGGTTCACGCGCTCGAGCACCGCGGCGTAGAGCGGCGCGGCCCACGTCCTTAATTCAGCACGGAAATAAAATCCCGCGGCCGCTAGTGCTACGAGCAGGCCCAAGGCGACCCAGAGGCCGCGATGGCCGCCTGCCTCGTCCTCTTCGTCCAGAAGGTAGCTGGTGGGATCTGGCTCGCTGTTGAGGCCGAGAAATGACGGTCCGGCGACGTTCGTCCGCGGACGCTGCGCCGGCGGCGCGGGCGCATCCCCGTCCAGGCCCAGGATGGACGTCTGGCGCGAGCGCGAGGCAGCCGCAGCCACGCGTGACGCCGTCGCAGGCGGTGCTTGCGGAGCTGGCGCTGCCGGCCTGGGCGGCGTTGTCTCCCTGGCAGGCGCGGCCGTCGCCTCCAGGCGGACGCCGCACATGCCGCAATAGCGGTTCTTCTCCGGGTTGTGGTGCCCGCAGCTCTTGCAGACCAAGGCAGCCACTCCTTCCCACGAAGGGCGCGTCTTATTCGATGCTACCGCCGCTGTGCCGTGCCGCCTGCATTACCGAAGTCGTAGAAACAAAAAGGGCAGCTTGCGCTGCCCCTGATGGGTGCTGATACGGCTACCGGGGTTTCCGGATGACCGCATCCGCTTTAGAGAGGTTG
>DATKLD010000095.1:0-3876 GCA_035542595.1 Terriglobales bacterium | reverse complement strand
CTGGGACGCATCCACAGCCGGCTGCTGATGATCATCGCCAACGACGCCACGGTGAAGGCCGGCGCCTTCTTCCCCATGACCGCGAAGAAGGTGATCCGCGCCCAGAACATCGCCATCGAAAACCGCATTCCGACGATCTATCTGGTGGATTCTGCCGGCGTCTTTCTTCCCCTTCAGGAGGACGTTTTCCCTGACACGGACGATTTCGGCCGCGTTTTCCGCAACAATGCCGTGATGTCGGCCATGGGCATTCCGCAAATCGCGGCCATCATGGGCATGTGCGTGGCCGGCGGCGGGTATCTGCCGGTGATGTGCGACCACATCCTGATGACCGACGGAAGTGGCCTCTTCCTCGCCGGCCCGGCGCTGGTGCAGGCCGCCATCGGGCAGAAGGTTGATGCGGAGACCTTGGGCGGCGCGGCCATGCACTCGCAGATCTCCGGCACCATCGATTACCGCGAGCCCAGCGACGAAGCCTGCATCGCGCGCATTCGCTCGCTGGTGGAGAAGATGGGCTATCGCCGCCAGTCGGTGTGGGACCGCAAGCAGCCCGAGCCGCCGCTCTATTCCGCCGAGGAACTCTATGGCATCTTCGAAGCCGATCCGGCGCGTCCGTACGACATGAAGGACGTCCTGGCGCGCATCGTGGATGGCGGCCGCTTCGAAGAGTACAAGCCGGAATACGGCGAGACCGTGATCTGCGGCTTCGCGCGCATCGGCGGCTTTGCCGTGGGCATCGTCGCCAACCAGAAGAAACACGTCACCGTGTTCGACCACCACGGCCATAAGCGGGTGGAATTCGGGGGGGTGATCTACACCGAATCGGCGGAGAAGGCTGCGCGCTTCATCATGGACTGCAATCAGAACCTGGTGCCGCTGGTCTTCCTGCACGACGTCAACGGTTTTATGGTGGGCCGCGACGCGGAGTGGAGCGGCATCATCAAGGCCGGCGCCAAGATGGTGAATGCGGTCTCGAATTCGGTGGTGCCCAAGATCGCCATTATTATCGGCGGCTCCTTCGGCGCCGGGCATTACGCGATGTGCGGCAAAGCCTACGATCCGCGCTTCCTGTTCGCCTGGCCGACGGCGCGCTACGCGGTCATGAGCGGCGACTCGGCCGCCGGAACGCTGGTCGAAATCAAGATCAAGCAACTGGAGCGCGGCGGCAAGAAGCTGAGCGAGGAGGAAAAGAAAGAGCTGTACGAATCGGTCAAGCAGACCTACGACGCGCAACAGGACCCGCGCTACGGCGCCGCGCGCCTGTGGATCGACCGCATCATCGATCCCATGGAGACGCGCGACGCCATCGTGCGCGCCCTGGAAGCGGCCGCGCTCAACCCAGAGGTGCCCGAGTTCAAGGTGGGAGTGCTGCAAACGTGAATGAAGAAATTGAGCCATTCATTCATTGAGTCATTGAGCCATTGGAGGGGCGCAATTCAGCGATCCTCAATGACTCAATGGCACAATGGCTCAATAGCAAGTGTCGCTTTGATCTCCCATGATTGAGCGCGTCAAACTGATCGAGTGTCCGCGCGACGCCTGGCAAGGCCTGGCAGGGATAATCCCCACCGCGGTGAAGGTGGCTTACCTGCGCGCGCTGGTCGGCGCCGGCTTCAAGCACCTGGACGCCGTCTCTTTCGTCTCGCCCAAAGCGGTGCCGCAGATGGCGGACTCTGAAGACGTTCTGCGCGAACTCGATCCGCCAGACGATGTAGAGATTCTCGGCATCGTGGCCAACGAGCGCGGCATGGAGCGAGCCATGAACACCGAGACGGTGACCGTGGTCGGCTATCCCTACTCGGTTTCGGAAACGTTCCTCAAGAACAACGTGCACCAGACGCTGGAGGAGTCCATCGAGATTCTGGAGAAGATAAAGCAGGAGGCCGATAGCATCGGCATGGGCGTGGTCGCCTACATCTCGATGGCCTTCGGTAATCCTTATGGCGATCCCTGGAACCCGGGCGAGGTGGTTGAAGCTGTGCGCCTGCTCACCGACATGGGCATCGATACTGTGTCGCTAGCCGACACCGTGGGCCTGGCCGACGCCGATCGTGTCGACGACGTGGTTTCCGCCGTGGTTTCGCAGTTCTCCGGCGTAGAGATTGGCGTCCACCTTCACAGCCGTCGCGAGGACGCGGCCGAGAAGATTCTGGCGGCCTACGATGCGGGCTGCCGCCGTTTCGATTCGGCAGTCGGCGGCCTGGGCGGATGTCCCTTCGCGCAGGACCTGCTGGTCGGCAATATTCCCACCGAGATCGTGTTGGAGGCACTCGCGAAGCGCGACGCGGATCTGCCCATCCGCAAACCGCTCGATTCGGTGCTCAGGATGAACGCCGACATCGCGGACAAGCACGCCGCGCCGGTGAAGCAGTAGGAAGTACCGAGTTGCGAGTACCCAGTACTAGTTACTCGCTGTTGCGGTAAATTGGCTGCTAGCAGTTAGCACATGACTCTTTGCCAGGAGCTAAAAGGCAGGAAGGTGCGCCACTCGGTACTCGCAACTCGGTACTCGCTACTACGCTATGGACCTGAAAACCATCCTTCTCACCGAATCCGGCCGCATCGCGACCCTGACCTTCAACCGTCCTGAGAAGCGCAATGCCATCAGCTACGGGCTGATCGAGGAGATGTTCCTTGCGCTGGCGGCTGTCGAACGGTCCGATGCTGAGATCCTCATTATCACTGGAGCCGGCGTGGCATTCTGCGCGGGCATGGACTTGGACAATCTGCGCGCCATCACTACGCACTCGCCCGAGCAGAACCTGGCCGACTCGCAGACCATGGCCAAACTTTTCCGCACCATCTATGAATTCCCCAAGCCCACGATTGCTGCGGTCAACGGCGCGGCGATGGGCGGCGGATGCGGCATCGCTACGGTCTGCGACTTCACGGTCGCGTCGGACGAGGCCAAGTTCGGCTACACCGAAGTTAAGATCGGCTTCCTGCCCGCCATCGTTTCGACTTTTCTCATTCAGCAGGTCGGAGAAAAGCGCGCTAGAGACCTGCTGATGACCGGGCGCATCTTCTCCGCCGAAGAAGCCAAGCAGTTCGGCATGGTGAACGATGTTGTCTCCGCGGGACAGCTCATGGAGTGGGCCCGCGAGCTTGCGGGAACGCTCATGCAGTCGAGTCCGGCGTCGATACGCGCCACCAAGGGCCTGTTCTCGGCCTTCGCCAAAGACACGCTCGATCGCCGCCTGGCGCTGGCGGCCGAGGAGAACGCCCGCATCCGCTCCATGGACGAGTTCCGCGAGGGCATTGCCGCCTTTCTCGAGAAGCGCAAGCCGCGCTGGGGCGGTAAGTAAATGATGGATCCTAAGGCTGGGTTGCTGACTAGGGTGGAGCAGGCCTTCAGGCCTGCATTGAGGAGATGCTTTGGGAACAGCGGGCTTCAGCCCCTGAGGCCTGCGGAGCATAAGACTCACTCAGTGGCTAAAGCCGAAGGCCAGCGGCGGCAGCCAGTATGCAGGGCTGGAGGCCCTGTTCCACCCTGGGAGATCCCTGCATCATGAATAGCCCTGACCAGTCAGCGCGCCATCGCGCCGTCTGCGAGACCCGGCTGCGCGTGCGCTACGTCGAAACCGACCAGATGGGCGTGGTCTATCACACGAACTTCTTGATCTGGTTCGAGGTTGGGCGCGTGGAGTTCCTGCGTCAGCTCGGCTTCACCTACCGCGACATGGAATGCGAGGACGGCTGCTATATTGCCGTGGTGGACGCCCGCTGCCGCTACAAGGTCCCGGCCCGCTACGACGACCAGATTGTGGTGCGCACCTTCTTCAAGAACCTGCGCTCCTCGCTCATCCACTTCGGTTACGAGATCCTGCGCGAACCGGAGATGACGCTGCTGGCCGAGGGCGAGACCACGCACATCGT
>DATKLD010000094.1:0-2746 GCA_035542595.1 Terriglobales bacterium | reverse complement strand
GGGTCGATGGTGGTCATGGTGTCGGGCGTCGTGCTCATGATTTGTTGGACCTGATGTGATCTGCGATCATCCGTGTAGATCCGCGGTGAGAATTTTTCTTACTCGCTGCTTCCCCGTTCGGCGACTACTTCTGCGGGCTCGCTGGGCTCGACCTGCAACTCGACGGTGGTGACGCGCGCGGACTGGATGTCCGCTGGCTCCGGCATCGGCACCGGCTCGGGATGCGGCTGGGGTGCTGGTTCCGGCGCGGGCTCGGCGCGGCAGGTGGCGTGGTCCATAATCTCCTTGGCCAGGCGGATGTAACTCTCCGCGCCCTTCGAGCGCACGTCATAGAGCAGCGCCGGCTTGCCGTGGCTGGGCGCTTCCGCGAGCCGTACGTTGCGCGGAATGGTGGCCGCGCACAATTTCTCTCCGAAGAAGTTTCGCAGCTCGCCGGCGACCTGCTGCGCCAGGTTCGTGCGCTCGTCGAACATGGTGAGGACGACACCCTCGATCTCCAGGCCGGGGTTGAGCCCCTGGCGGATGCGCTCCATGGTGTCGAGCAACTCGCTGAGGCCTTCGAGCGCGAAATATTCCGCCTGCATCGGGATCAGCACCGAATCGGCCGCGACCAGAGCGTTCAGCGTCAGTAGGTCAAGGGCCGGCGGGCAGTCGAGCACAATGAACTGGAAGCGGTCGCGGATGGAAGCGATGGCGTCGCGCAGGCGATATTCTCGACGCTCGGCTGGCACCAGCTCGATGTTCGCACCGATCAGGTTCTTGTGCGCCGGGATCGCCCACAGGGTCTCGACCGCAGTAGGCTGCAGCGCGTCCGCCGCCGCGGCAGTTCCCATGAGCACGTCGTAGGTGTTGAGCCGCTCGGCGTCGCGTGCAAACCCAAGCCCGCTGGTGGAGTTGGACTGCGGATCGCAGTCAAGGAGCAATGTGGGAACCTCAGCGGCTGCCAGCGACGCCGCCAAGTTGATGGCAGTGGTAGTCTTGCCCACCCCGCCCTTCTGGTTGGCAACCGCTATTACACGACCCATGTCGAGTGCAGAGAATCGGCTGGCAAAACGAGAGTACGCCAGGCGGCGCTCTGAACTCAACTTCAAATTGCTGTGCAAAAGGAAGAATCCTGTGAAAATGTTCCACGTGGAACATTTTGGGTCCGAGCTGTGAGCAGCCGCTCTTGCTTGCCCAGCCCAGCAGATAAATGTTCCACGTGGAACATCCCTCGAAGTTTGCAAACCCAGCAGAGGAGCACGCTTGAAAAACGAATCGGCAATTCACTCCCACCGCGGCCAAAATTCAGCGGAGCTTCCGGGCATTGGCAACGGAGATCAGCACACGAAACGCGAGCAGCCTCCCACTTGTTACCAGTTTGATTCCCACGCTCGTGCGCACCACTGCGATCAATGCCTCCCGCGGAACAATCGCGGACGCGATCCACTTTTGCGGTCGCCACCGGCACGAGCGAGCCCTCGCATCTGCAATATATCGTGTGTCGATATAAATCCTTCCCACTTGTTACTGTCCTGGTTCATAGCCACTTGGACGCCGAGGAACCAGCCTGAGCATCGTTAGCCAGCATGGATCCGAACTGCGGTGGCACGTCCCACCTTGCCGCGGGATTCCTTCGGTTGCCGCGATCTGATCGAGACGCTGAGCCCGGAGAGCGTGGGCTTCTTCCCACTGATTATTTTCTCAATTCTTAACGTGGCTGATTCGTGCCTACCAAGAGGACACGGGCCGACGCCTGCGGAATCGCGATCGGCGCCGCCCAGGCGAAAGGCGGCAGCAGTTGCGGCGTGCGCGCGGCCTGGGCGGACCCAATCAGCAGCCCCAGCCGTCCGCCGGGCGCGGCCAGGCGCGCCGCCATCCCGAGCGCGCGCTCATAGCGCTCAACCGCGCGCAGCGTCACCAGTTCGGCCGTGGAAGGGAAGTCTTCGGCGCGTCCGGCGAATACATTGACACCCCTCAATGCGATCGTGCGCAGCGCTTCTTTGAGGAACGCTGCCTTCTTCTGGCTGGACTCGATGAGCGTGAGCACGAGTGCGGGCGCGAAGATCTTGAGCGGCAGCCCGGGGAAGCCGGCGCCGGAGCCCAGGTCGATGGCGCGCATTCCCGCCTCCCGCCCCCTGCCTCCTGCCTCCTGTTCTCTTAGCAATTGTCGGGCGGCGAAGAAGGATTCGCCGAAGTGTCGCGTGACCATGCTTTCCGGGTCGCGCACCGCGGTCAGGTTGATGCGGGCATTCCAGCGCAGCAGCAGATCAAGGTAGGCCGAGACCTGCCCCAGTTGCGCGTCGGTGAGAGAAGCGGGCGGGCCGGGTGGCGATTGGAGGAAGGGCGCGAGCAGGTCGGCGATGCGGGCAGGAGTCACGTGTGTAATTTCTAGTGGTTCCTTGTGGATCATGGCAAGGGTAGAGTATTTCGGCCCCTTGTTCTTCTCAGCGGCTGCCCTAGCCTTATGAACCAGGGGGGGGCTAAAGCCCCGATCTTTAGTCGTGCCGTAAGGCGAAGCGTGTCACGGGCTTTAGCCCCTGCTATGTCGAAACCATCTAGGCCGTCAGATCCGCGTGACTCGAAGGGACAACCGCGCACCTTCTTCGCGACCACGAGAACGGCGGGCGGTAGATCGCTGTTCCAGACGGATCGCATGGCCCAACTCTTCATTGACGTGCTTCGCTCTTACACGCTGGCGGGAAAATTCAAGGTCCACGATTTCGCGGTCATGCGCAACCACGTTCACCTGCTTCTCACCGTTGAC
>DATKLD010000093.1:0-12559 GCA_035542595.1 Terriglobales bacterium | reverse complement strand
GCTCGCACCTGTTCAACCTGCTGGATTCGCGCGGCGCCATTTCTGTTACAGAACGCGTGGGCGTGATTGCTCGGGTGCGCAATTTGGCCGTCGGCGTTTCGAAAGCGTATCTCGATCAGCAGGGAACTGCTGTTTCGGAAGTGGCTGCGCGCAAGCAAGGAGCCGCCGACTAATGCCCGATTTTCTGCTCGAAATCGGACTGGAAGAAGTCCCGGCGCGGATGATTGACGCAGCGCAGGAGGACCTGGCGCGTCGCGTCGGCGAAGTTCTCGTGCGCGAGCGCCTCTGTCCCAACGGCAAGCTGGAGTCTTTCTCCACGCCCCGTCGCCTAGGGTTTTTGGCCCGAGGGATCACTGCAGCGCAACCGGACATGGATGAAGAGGTTTTAGGGCCATCCTTAAAGGTTTCATTTAAGGAGGGAAAGCCCACGCAAGCCGCCGAGGCTTTCGCCCGGAAAGTCGGGCTGTCCGTCGAGAAGCTGGAGAAGGTGACTACGCCCAAGGGCGAATATCTGGCGGCCAAAGTCATCAAGCGCGGACGTCCCGCGGGCGAGGTCCTTGCCGATACGCTGCCCAAAGAGATTGCCGCGCTCTATTGGCCTAAGAACATGTACTGGCGCGCGAAGAACGAGCGCTTCGTGCGGCCGCTGCGCTGGCTCGTCGCACTGCTCGATGAGAACGCGATTCCCATGGAACTGTTCGGCATGCCGGCGCAGGCGGGCACGCGCGGCCATCGCATCCTGGGACGCTCGACCACGATCCCGCGCGCCGGCGCCTACGAGGAAACGCTGCGCGAGGTGAAGGTGATCGCGAGCCGCGGCGAGCGCGAGCAGCGCATCCGCAAAGCTCTCGATGCTGCTACCCGCGCCGTGTCGGGCGCGCGCTGGCGCGAGGACCCCGAGCTCCTCGACACGGTCGTGAATCTCACGGAGTGGCCCTCCGCGATTCTCGGCAACTTCGATCGCGAGTTCCTCGACCTGCCCGAGGAGGTCCTGGTCACCGTGATGCGCGACCATCAGAAATATTTCGCGGTCGAGGACGCGATCGGCAAGCTGGCGCCGCACTTCCTGGCCGTGCTCAACACCGAGGGCGATCCGGCGGGCGTCATCCGTCACGGCAACGAACGGGTGCTGCGCGCCCGCTTCAACGACGCGCGCTTCTTCTGGCAGACCGACCAGAAGCGTCCGCTGCGCGAACGGGTCGCGGACCTGAAGAAGGTCACCTTCCAGAAGGACCTCGGCAGCTATTACGACAAGACGATGCGGGTGCAGAAGCTGGCCAGCCAGATCTGCCAGGGCCTGGAGGACGCGGGAGTGAAGGTGCGCCCGGGCATCGTGCACAAGGCTGCGCTTCTGGCCAAGACTGACCTGACAACCGAACTGGTGAAGGAATTCACCGAATTGCAAGGGATCGTGGGCGGGCTCTACGCCCGTGAGCAGCAGCTCGATCCCCACATGAACGACGATAATCGCGCCGCCATCGCCACAACGATCTACGATCACTACAAGCCGCAATCCATGGAGGGCAGCGTTCCGCGCACGGTCGAGGGCGCTGTGCTCTCCATCGCCGACAAAGCGGATTCCATCGTGGGAATGTTCGCGCTGGGAATGCAGCCCACCGGCTCGAAGGACCCCTTTGCGCTTCGGCGCCAGGCCAACGGCATCGTTAAGACCGTGGCCGAGCACAAGCTGCCCCTCAGCCTGCAGCAACTTTGGACCGATGCTCTCACCGGATATCAAGGTTCGGAAGCCGAGAAGGCCTTTTCGGCAGCGACTGGACTCGACGATGCGCTGGCGGGTTTCTTCCGCGAGCGTCTGGAATACTACCTGCGCGACGTTCTCGGCCTGGAGTACGACACCGTGAATGCGGTTCTGGCTGCCGGCTTGGATGACGTGGTGGACGCGGTCGCGCGCGCGAAGGCAGTTTCCGCGGTCCGCCACACCGAGGATTTTGAACACATCGCGATCGCCTTCAAGCGCATCAAGAACATACTCCGCCAGGCACAGGAGACTGGGAAGAGAATTGCGCCGGAGTTCAACCCGAAGGACCTGCGCGAAGACGCGGAGCTGGCGCTGGCTGCCGAGATGAAGGCCATCGCGGCCAGAGTCGAGCCGCTGCGCGCGCAGGCGAACTACGCCGGGGCTCTGGCGGAGATCTCCCGGCTCCGTCCCGCGGTGGACACCTTCTTTGACAAGGTGATGGTGATGGTCGAGGACGAGCACGTGCGCGCCGTCCGTCTGGCGCTGCTGGAGTCCCTGCTGAAGAATTTCTCGACCATCGCTGATTTTTCCGAGATCGTTACGGAAGGAAAAGGTTCATAATAGAGGGTTTTATTTCCGGGCCAGAAACACACTAATCCGCAATCCTAGAGAGGAAAAACCACATGAGTACAGAAACCCTTCCCGCCCCCACCCCGACCAAGACCGCCCCCGCCGCCGCGAAGTACGTCTACTTTTTCGGCAACGGCAAAGCCGACGGCAACGGCAAGATGAAGGACGAACTCGGCGGCAAAGGCGCCGGCCTGGCCGAGATGACCAATGCCAGCTTGCCCGTCCCCCCGGGTTTCACCATCCAAACCGAGGCCTGCCGCGAATCCATGCGCGGCAAGCTCTCGCCCGAGGTCGATCGCCAGATGGAAGAGGCCCTGAAACGCCTGGAGCAGCTCCAGGGACAGAAGCTGGGGACGGGCGAGAATCCGCTGCTGGTCAGCGTGCGCTCGGGCGCGAAGTTCTCCATGCCCGGCATGATGGACACAATCCTCAACCTCGGGCTGAACGACCAATCGGTGGAAGCGCTGGCCAAGCGCAGCAAGAACCCGCGTTTTGCCTATGACTCCTATCGCCGCCTCATCCAGATGTTCGGCAACGTGGTGCTGGATATCGAAAAAAAGCATTTTGAAGAAGTGTTCGACGCCAAGAAGAAGCACAAGAAGGTGAAGCTCGATACCGAACTCGATGCCAAGGCGCTTCAGGAAGTCATCAAGGAATACAAGCAGGTGGTGAAGAAGTACGCCAAGCGTGACTTCCCGCAGGACCCGAAGGAACAGCTCATCATGTCGCGCGATGCCGTCTTCCGCTCCTGGGACAACGACCGCGCCCGGCACTATCGTCGCATCAACAATATCTCCGACGATCTGGGCACCGCCGTCAATGTGCAGGCCATGGTGTTCGGCAACCTGGGCGAGTCGAGCGGTACCGGGGTGGGCTTCACTCGCAACCCCGCGACCGGCGCCAAGGAGTTCTACGGCGAGTTCCTGATGAATGCGCAAGGCGAGGACGTGGTGGCCGGCATCCGCACGCCTGTCCACATTTCCGAGCTGCAGAAGATCATGCCTGCCGTCTACAACCAGCTCCGCGAGATCACCACGCGCCTGGAGAAGCACTACCGCGACGTGCAGGATTTCGAGTTCACCATCCAGGACGGCCGTCTGTACATGCTGCAGACGCGCAACGGCAAGCGCACCGGAATCGCCGCCGTGAGGATCGCTATCGACATGGTGAACGAAGGCCTGATCACCAAGGAAGAAGCCATCTTCCGCGTCGATCCCAACCAGCTCTACGACTTTCTGGTACCCAAGCTGGATGAGAGGGGCGCGGTCGAGGTGCTGGCCACCGGCTTGCCGGCTTCGCCCGGTGCGGCCGTCGGTCAGATTGTCTTTACAGCCGACGAGGCCGTCGCCAAGGCCGGCCCCAACAAAAAGAACCCGGTCATCCTGGTGCGCGGTGAGACCACGCCGGAGGACATCCACGGCATGGAGGTCGCGAAGGGCATTCTCACGTCGCGCGGCGGCATGACCAGCCACGCCGCCGTTGTTACCCGCGGCATGGGCAAGTGCTGCGTGGCCGGCGCCGGCGACGTGCAGGTGGATGAGCATGCCAAAGAGATGCGCGTGCATGGCGAAGTCTTCCATGAAGGCGACTGGATTTCGCTCGACGGCACCACCGGCCGCGTGATCAAGGGCAAGCTGCCCCTGCTCGACGCTTCGCCCGACGATCCCAATCTTCAGAAGCTGCTGGGCTGGTCGGAGCCCTTTCGCAAGATCGGGGTGCGCGCCAATGCCGACATTCCGCGTGACGCCATCAAGGCGCGCGCGTTCGGCGCCGAGGGCATCGGCCTGTGCCGCACCGAGCACATGTTCTTTGGCGAGGGCCGTATCCAGCACGTGCGGGCCATGATCATGGCCGACAACGAGAGGGACCGCCGCGCCGCGCTGAAGAAACTGCTTCCCCTGCAGCGCTCAGACTTCGTCGGCCTGTTCCGCGCCATGGACGGCCTGCCGGTCACCATCCGCACGCTCGATCCGCCCTTGCACGAGTTCCTGCCCAAGCGCGAAGAGCTGATGGTGGAGATCGCGGTGCTGGAGGCCACCAAGCCCAAGTCGCCCAAGCTGAGAGAGCTTCGGAAGGTGCTGGCCCGCGTGGAGGAGCTGCATGAGTTCAATCCCATGCTGGGCTTCCGCGGCTGCCGTCTCGGCATTCGCTATCCGGAGATCACCGAGATGCAGGCGCGCGCCATTTTCGAGGCCGCGGTCCAGGTCGCGAAGGAAGGCGTGAAGGTGATCCCCGAGGTGATGATCCCTCTCACCAGCACGCTAAAGGAGATGGCCAACCAGTCGGCGATCGTGCGGCGCGTGGCTGAAGAAGTGTTCGCCGAGAAAGAAACCAAGGTGCACTACCTGGTGGGCACCATGATCGAGCTGCCGCGCGCGGCCGTCGTGGCCGATGAGATCGCCAAGGACGCCGAGTTCTTCAGCTTCGGCACCAACGACCTCACGCAGACCACCTTCGGCTTCTCGCGCGACGATATCAACAAGTTCCTGCCTACGTATGTGGAAGAGGGCATTCTCAAGCAGGATCCGTTCGCGGTGATCGACCAGGAGGGCGTGGGCGAGCTGGTGCGGATGGGTATCGAGAAGGGCCGCAAGACCCGCGAGCATCTCGAGGTCGGCATTTGCGGCGAGCACGGCGGCGAGCCCTCGTCCGTGGAGTTCTGCCACCGGGTGGGGATGGACTATGTCTCCTGCTCGCCCTTCCGCGTGCTGACCGCGCGACTGGCTGCCGCCCAGGCTGCCGCCAGCGAGGAACTGAAGGCGGAGACGGGCAGAACCAAATGAAAACCGCCGAGGACGCAGAGGACGCCGAGGGAAGAAGGCTCGACGAAATCACGGGGCGCCGTGGTGGATGCTGCAATGAAGATCCACACGGCGCTCGGTCCCGGCCTGCTTGAAAGTGTCTACGAGAAGTGCTTAAAAGCACGAGCTATCGAAACGCGGGCTGCGAGTGGAGTCGCAGGTCTGGCTGCCAGTAACCTACGACGGAATCTTGATTGAAGGCGGTTACAAGATTGATTTGCTCGTGGAAGGGCAAGTCGTAGTCGAGTTGAAGGTTACCGAGGGGCTGCTCGACATCCACAGGGCTCAGTTGCTCTCGTACCTCAGACTCAGCGGCAACCGAGTCGGCCTGCTTATCAATTTCAACGTCATACATCTGAAGGACGGAATTAAGCGCCTGGTGAATAACCTCAGACGCTCCATGCGAACACTATCAGCGGTTCAGAATCCCTGAAAACCTCTGCGTCCTCGGCGTCCTCTGCGGTTTTCAGTTCATTGCACTTTCTGCAGGCGGGCGATTAGTTTCTGGGCAAGATTTTCGTCCGATTCGGACCACAGCAGCCTGGCGCTGGTCCCGCAGTTCTTCTCAACCGCCGTGGTGAACCCAATCAGTTGCTGCACGTTGTCGCGGACGCGCGCCTCGGAAAGTGGCGTCAGCTTCACGTCTTCGTAAAGGAAAGGCGTGTCCAGGCCGAAGTCCACCTGGATGTGGCCTTCCTGCTCGTAGGCGCCGTTGTCGAAGTTCAGGCCGTGCGCCACGAATTCCACGGCGCGCGGAGCCCGCACCCAGCCGGCGTCTTCGCCCGGGGCCCACAGGTCCCACAGGGCCTCCAGTTCGTAGGCGTTGTCATCGTGCAGGAGCTCGCTCGCGGTTTCGATGGCGTGCTCAGGAGTTGCGCGGTAATCGAACGTCTCCTGGTACAGGACCGGCTCGTTCCATGAAATCGGATGCACCGCCAGGTAGCCGATGCCCGGCCGTGCGGCCGCGAAAGGGAACTGGCGCAGCACGCACAGCATCTTCCCCAGCATGTCGCTTTCCGAGAAGCCGGGGAACCATAAACTGAGATAGAGCCGGTCGGCCATGTCAATAGGACCGCGACGCTATTCTACCGGGTGCGGTGGGCCCGGAACCGGAGTATGATATGCGTCCCATGACGACCAGGCTGCGCAAGAGCGGGGATGCCGCGGTACTGGAAGTGGACGGCAAGCTGAAGATGGGCGAAGCCGTCGACCAGTTTCGCGCTCAATGGACCCAGGCCATCAACGACGGCGCCAGGCTCCTGGTCATCGTTCTGAGTGGCGTGCCGGTGATCGACTCTTCGGGCCTGGGCAGCCTGATGCGTTGTTATGCGTCTTTGAAGGCGGTAGGCGGAAGGGTAAAGCTGGTCGGCGCCAACGAGGTGGTCCGCCAGACGCTCGACGTCACCCACCTGGACAAACTATTCGACTTCTACGACGACGAAGCTGCTGCGCTGGCCTCCATCCCGACCCCCCCACCGCGATAGTCCGCAACCAAAGCTGGCTCCCCCTGCCTCTCGCTCTGCACTCAGCTTGGCCCAGAAGAGGCCATTTGGTAGAGTATTTGATTGTGCCTTCTTCTCCTTCGTGACTGCGTCCCCGTCGTCTAGCCCGGCCCAGGACATCGCCCTTTCACGGCGGTAACGCGGGTTCGAATCCCGCCGGGGACGCCAAGATTCCAAAGGGCTTACTGAAGTCGTCTTTCGGGCCCGAGGGTCTCGAAAGGGTTCGGTAAGAAAAAGCCGGCCCTCAGCTCCGCTCTACCGCGGCTTTCTGCACCGGCAAGATCATCTTCACCAACTTGGTTTGTGCGGCGCTCGTGGGGGTCACTGCTTGCGTGTAGGTGTCCGCCGTCCACCCGGCGCTTGTCCGCGGCGTTTAAGCGGCGACTCTTCCGTTCCGGTCCCGCTACTACCTTCTCGACTGCCTCCTCCAAGTCTTTCTGCCCGATCTGTTTCCCATCGTGGCGGGCGGTAAGCAGCGCCGCCTCATTCATCACGTTGGCCAGATCAGCACCGGAAAAGCCCGGCGTTTCCTGGGCGATCTTGTGGAGGTCAACATCGGGCGCCAGAGGCTTGCCGCGAGTATGGATCTTGAGGATGGCATCTCGCCCTTCAAGGTCGGGAGCATCTACGACCACTTGCCGGTCGAAGCGGCCCGGACGCAGCAGGGCGCGGCCAAAGTTAGTGGAAAAATCCTACTTGGCAGGATCGCGGCGGCTGGCTGCGGAGGAGAGTGATGGAGGGTCCTCGCGTGGAGCCCGTCGGCCTAAACCTCCGCGTCTGACAGGATCGATCACCTTCGGTGCCTCGGATGATTCGCGCCGGGGGCCGGTCCGGAACACCCTCCGTCATTCGCCAAGTGTCATGTGTGAGCGCGCTGGCGGGCGGCATAGGCTGCGACCTTAAGCCGGTTCCCACATAGCTGCATGCTGCACCATCGTCGCGTGCCCTTCTTGCTGGTGTCATAAAAATGCAGCACGCAGTGCCCACACTTACGAACACGGCTCCGATCGACACTGGCAAACAACACCGCCGCACTGTACGCCAGAGGCGCGAACAGGTCTTCCGGCTGGCTTGCTTCGAACCACAGCTCTGTCATCGCCTTGTTTGTGTCCCGCTTCAATCTGGTGAGCATGGGATGTTCGGTCATGATCTGATTCAGTTCATCAATGACCCCGCGATGGAGTTTGCCGGTATCTTCCCAGGCGAGGATCTCTTTTCTCAGTTTTTCCCGCAGCTCACGCATTGCAGCGGTAAAGCCCCGAGCCTGTGCAGACCCGTGCCACTGTTGCTGAAGATCGTCTACCTGACGAGAACTCAGCAGACCCGCCGCCTGAAACCAACGTAAGACGGCTCTGAAATCAGGGAGCAGTTCGAGCGGCTCACCATTCTGCACAGGACATGTGTTCAGGAAATCCAAAGCCAGATGATTGCCGACGAAGAGGAATCCATCGCGCCAATCGGAAGCGGTTGATGTCTTGACGTTTGCCGTTTTTCAACTCTCCGCTAAATTATAACACCGATACTGAATCTTTTTATCGGTTAGTCAAATCTGATGGAATGAACGCAAGAGATGGTTCATATGGGATCTCAGCGATTCAAAAATCTCAGAGGAGGTCCGTCATGACAACTTACCGATACGCTGACGTGGACGGCTTGAAAATTTTCTATCGCGAGGCAGGCTCGAAGGATTTCCCTACTCTCCTGCTGCTCCATGGCTTCCCGACTTCGTCGCATATGTTTCGCAATCTGATTCCGGCTCTAGCTGACCGCTATCACGTGGTCGCACCGGATCTGCCCGGCTTTGGATTTTCCGATTCTCCTGACCGCAAGCAGTTCCGCTACACCTTCGAGAATCTGGCCAAGGTTATCGATCGCTTCACCCAAACGCTTGGCCTTGACCACTACGCAATCTATGTCTTCGATTACGGCGCCCCCGTGGGCCTCCGGCTCGCATTGGCCCATCCTGAACTAATCACCGCCATCATCTCGCAAAACGGCAATGCCTACGAGGAAGGCCTAAGCGAAGGTTGGAATCCTATCCAGAAATATTGGAAACAGCCGACTGCAGAGAATCGAGCTGCGCTCCGAGAATTTCTCAAGCCGGAAGCGACGAAGTGGCAGTACGTCCACGGCGTGCAGAGCACGAGCCTGGTAGCGCCAGAGGCCTACGAGCTAGACTCCGCGCTGCTGGGCCGTTGCGGCAATGACGAGATCCAGCTTGACCTGTTTCTGGATTACGCCAGCAACGTTGCGCTGTACCCCAAGTTCCAGGAGTACTTCCGCACCAAGCGGCCGCCGCTGTTGGCAGTGTGGGGCAAGAATGATCCGTTCTTTCTACCTCAAGGCGCCGAAGCCTTCAAACGCGACAATTCCAAGGCGGAAGTGCATTATTACGACACCGGCCACTTCGCTCTGGAGACGCACCACCAGGAGATCGCCGGTGCCATTCGCGATTTCCTGAGCCGCAGTCTTGCGGCCCAAACTCAAGCCGCTTAAATCAGGCAAATGGCAAACTGGTGGTGCGGCTGTGAAGACGATGAGAATCGTTTCCGTCAATGTCGGACTCCCACGGAAGCTCGTCTGGAAAGGAGTGCCTGTCCAGACTGCGATTTTCAAAGAGCCTGTGGATGGCCCAGTTGCAATCGGCAGCCTCAATCTCGCTGGTGATCAAGGACGTCAGGACCACAATGCCGAGGCCAACTGCGCTCCGCGAGTGGAAGAATAAATTCACGCCGCTCTGAGAACGCTTTGGGCGTCGAAAACGGGCTCCACACTGATGTGGAGGGACTCCACAGTGCCACCCCCTTCCGCCAACCGGGTCATCGACTCGATGATGATGTTCAGTGCGGTTGCCGGGATTCCCCCGCACTTTGGCGGCCATCTCCATATTGTGCCTGTTGTACCTGATAGGTCGCGCTGGGCCTCCGGCGGGCGGTTCGCTCGTGAGATTACTTCCGGAATGCCCGTCCTCTGGGAGGTGCTTTCCTCCCACTGAGAGGGGCTGCGGTTCGCTCCCCGCCAACTTCAGCTCGGTCTTGGCAATCATTTTTGACCACAGAGAATCCGGGTCCGAATCGAAAACCGCTTTGGCATCGGCCGGAAAAATGAACCATGCGCCGAGTTCCATTTCCCTTCGCAGTTGATCCATTGTCCATCCGGCGTAGCCCAGATAAACATGAAAAACGCTAGGGTCAGCCCGAGCCGAGATGGTCTGTTCGAACAGGGACTTCGCGGAAATCAGGTAAACCCCACCGAAAACGTCCTTGGCCCCTTCGATTTTCGCAGGCGACCGGAGCAAGGCAGACACCGCTGCAACTTCCACCGGTCCCCCGAGATAGACCGGGTCGGAGCGGTTTTTGGCCGCCTTGACCCCGTCGAGCACTTGTGAAAGTGGGACACGGGTGCGCCGGTTGAGAATCAGTCCGACCACACCTTCGGCATCGTAGTGGACCAGCAGAACCACCGTTTCGGCGAAATTCGGATCACCGAGGTTCCGGCTCGCGACCAGCAACTTTCCGGCACCAAGATCCTTGGCGTCCTTGGAATGCATCGGACGAAAAACGGCCTGTGGGACTCCGCTTATCGTGCGAAATACCGGCTGCCCGGTCGGGTACGCCGGCGACCTATCCGGAACAAGCGCCGCATGGTGTGCGAACGCTGCGAAGGCTACAACCATGGCCAGGGTTGTGAACAAGTAGAGTTTGCGCAGGGACATGGCTGGCCTCCTCACCGGGAATCACGCCCTTCGGTTCCGAATGCCCTCCGGACGAAACCGAGTGTAGCGAATTTTGTAAGATGAGTTGTAGTCATTCACCTTCCAGCATGCAAGCGGGAGCGGTGGGTTTCCGGTTGTCTGATCCGAAAGCTGCCTAGCTGTAGAAATTGCGTTCCCAGCGGTGCTTGCGCAGTCGGGCGAGCAAATTCTGCGACAGCGGCGCAACCTCGGTGGCGGCCACATTAGCCGCCACATGTTCCGGCGTTCGCATGCCGGGGATCACCGTCGATACCGCCTCATGCGAGAAGGTGAAGCGCAGGGCGACGCTGGGCAACTCCTCGAGTCTTATGCCGATGTCGGCGACCAGACGCTGAACGTGGTCCCACACCTGCTGCTTGCGGTCCCCCGAGAAGTACTGGTCGCGGAAGTCGCCCGGTGCAAACTGCGTGTCGGGACGGACCTTGCCGGTGAGGCTACCTTCGTCAAAAGGCACACGCGCGATCACGCCGATGTCGTGGCGCTGGCAATAAGGGAAGAGCTTATCCTCGGGCGACTGGTCGAAGATGTTGTAGATGACCTGCACGGTATCGATTAAACCGCTGCCAAGCGCCTTCAAGACATTGGTGGGCTCATGGTCGTTGATGGAGATGCCGACAAAGCGTGCCTTGCCGGAACTGCGCATCTGGCGCACCGTTTCGAGCCACTCATCCTGATCCGCCCACTCGTCGCTCCAGACGTGGAACTGATAGACGTCCACCCGGTCTCGCCCGAGGTTCTTCAGCGTGGTGTCGAGCGAATCGAAGACATAGCGTTTGGGGAAGGCTTCTCGCAGGGGCGTGCCCCGGCGCGCCGGCCAGGTAAAGTTCTTGGGCGGCACCTTGCTGGCGATGATTACGTCGCCGGAGTGGCCGAACGCGCGCCTCAGCAACTCCTCGCTGTGGCCCGTGCCGTACGCCAGGGCAGTATCGAAAAAGTTTACTCCCGAGTCCCGCGCCGCATGGAGAGCGCGCAAGGAGACATCGTCCTCAGCACCAACCCATAAGCCCTTGCCGATCCCCCACGCGCCGAAGCCGACGGTGCTGATCTTCAGTGCTGTCCGGCCGAGAATGCGATACTGCATGGGCCTTGCCCTCAAGCGAACGATCGCCGCATCTGCAATCGATGAAAGGCGGTCTGCTGGTACGGCATGCCACTGAGTCAGGGCTGGATTGCAGACTACTTCACCGGATGTGCCGCAAAGTACTGGTCCAGGCTTGCGGCTGCTTCTTTGACACCTTGTTGAACGTTCTTGTCCAATGCCGCGACGACGGCAGGAACGTTTTTCCCGTTTACCGGCTCGTCGTGGGTGTAATGGTGTGTCCAGACGGTCGCGCCGGTCTTCAGATCGCGCATCTCCAAATCGAAGGTCACTTTGGCTACAATCAAGCTGCCGTCGACCTCCTTGAAGTCGTACACGTGGCCGCGGATGAGAAATTCTCCACTGGTGTTACTGCGCTGTTGTTGGACGGCCAGGTAGCGGCCGGAGGAGCGCAGTTCGCGCAATAGAACTTCTTCGATCATGTTCGGCGGCGGCTCGGCCCAGCGATGAGTCTGGTAGGTGCCCATCTCCTCCGTGCCTCGGCTATACACGATGCCGTCCTCGCGGTAGAGGTTCGAAGCTGACAGATTGCCAACCAGCAGCCTTATCTGTGTATCGGATGCCTGCACGGTCGGTACACCGCTGGGAACCGACAGCTGATAGTACTTGCTCCGCGGGGCAGCGCCGCAGCCGGTCAGGAGACACGCGGAAATTGCCGCGAGGGAGATCGCGACCCAGATTTTGTTGCAAGCATCTCGGGCTCGACTTGATTGTCCAGTGGCATCACGCAGCATCTTCGATTCACGGTCAGCGCGGATCATCGTAAGTCTCCGGTCTTGTGCTCAGGCGGACTGCTGGAGCGGATGAGGGTATAAGGTCTGGTCTTGATGGTGTCGGTGAATTCCTTCAGGTTCTCGGAAACATGACGGAGATTTTCCAGCGTTTCGTCAATGTTCTCAGAATTCACATCCAGCGTCTTATCCAGGCGGCTGGTCAGGTCAGTAACGTTGGCCAATGACCGCCGCAGATCGATTACGGCTTGGCGGATGTCGGGACGGTTCTCCCCGAGCATCGCTTCGATGTGGTTCAAGGTCTGATTCGCCTCCTCGGACGTCTTGCGCAAGTCCCGGATCA
>DATKLD010000092.1:0-7917 GCA_035542595.1 Terriglobales bacterium | reverse complement strand
CCCGTGTTGATCATCCTCTGGGGCCTGATCAAGCTGGCAGAACACTACGACGCGCAACGGCGAGGCTACCATCCGCGTGGCTTCGGTTTCGGCGGCGTCATGTTCCTGATCTTTCTGGTGATCCTCGGGCTGGGCGCCAGTGCCGCCTGGCACCATCGCGGCGCTCTGGGCGAAGCAATTGGGACACTGCCGGACGACGAGCCCGGATTCACGATCTTCGGCACTCCTTACAACTACACTGATGAGCTGCAGCAGGCCTTCCCTGCCGGCGCCAGCCTGCGCGTGGTCTCCGACCGCGGCGACGTGCGCCTGGTCTCCTGGGACGAGAACAACATCAAGGTCTCGGTGCAGAAGAAGGTCATTGCCGACTCCCAGAGCGAAGCCGACAAGGTGAACGCTGCCACCAAACCCACGATCACCGTGGCGGGCGATCAGGTGACTGTCAACGCCAACACGGCCGGCGCCTCCGGCAATCACCGCGTGGACACCGATCTCGAGATCTACCTGCCGCGCAAGGCGGCGGCCGACATCGCCACGGCGCGCGGTAAGGTGCAGGCGCATGACCGCACCGGCGACCTTAAGATCAGCAACAGCCACGGCGACGTCGAGGTCGACGGCATTCAGGGCAGCGTCAGCGTGAGCCTGCGGGGCGGCTCGGTGCGGGCCGACAACGTTCGTGGAGACTTCAGCCTGAACGGGCGGGTTAACGACGTAACCATCGAGAACGTGCAGGGCAGCGTCCGCCTGACCGGCGATTTCTTCGGAACGACGCGCCTGGCCAAGGTCGCCAACTCGGTGCACTTCCAGTCGTCGCGCACGGATATGGAAATGGCCAAACTCGACGGCGACCTGGTGATGGAGTCCGGCGACCTGCGGGCCAGTTCACTGGCCGGGCCGACACGCGTCATTACCCGCTCCAAGGACATCCGGCTGAACGACTTTAGCGGCAACGTCCACATCGAGGACAATAACTCGGACATCGAGCTGACGCCGGGCAAGCTGCCCCTGGGCAACATCCAGATCACCAACCGCCGCGGGCGCATCCAGCTCGTGCTGCCGGCTAACGCCGCCTTCCAGCTCGACGCGCACGCTTCGCGCGGAGAAATCTCGTCCGACTTCCCCGGCCTGAACATCGAGAGCCGCGCGCACGACTCGACAGCTACGGGCGCGATCGGCAGCGGCGGCCCGCAGATCCGACTCTCCACCGAGCGCGGAGACATCGAGATCAGGAAGGGATAGGAACGCTCTTAACGGTAGCGCCGGCGTCTCGCCGGCTGGCACGGCGGCCTCTAGCCGCCGTTTATTTTTCGGCCGACGGCCGAAGACCGAGAGCCAACGACTGCTTTTCGGCGATGATGGCTTCGGCCCGCGCCATCACCTCATCGATGGTCATGTTCGTGGAATCGATGATCACGGCGTCGGACGCCGGTACCAGCGGTGAGGCCGCGCGCGTGCGGTCGCGCCGGTCGCGCTCGCGCAACTCGGCGACTACAGCCTGCGGCGGCAGGCTGGGCTCTTGACGGAAGCGGCGGTCGCCGCGCACCTCGGGCGCAGCGTCGAGGAAGATTTTCACTTCCGCATCGGGAAAGACTTTCGTCCCGATGTCGCGACCCTCCATGATGATCCCGCCTTGCGCGCCCATTTCGCGCTGACGAGCAACCATCCACTCCCGTACTCGGGGATGGACGGAGAGCCTGGAGGCGGCGTCGGTTACATCCTGCTCGCGTATGCGCTGGGAGACGTCGCGGCCGTCGAGTAGAACGCGGTTGCCCTCGCCCTCGAGACGCAGCTCGATCCGCGACCCCTCGGCAAGCCTCAGGAGGGCGGGTTCATCATCGAGCGTGAGGCGCGACTCCAGCGCCTTCAGCGCCAGCGCGCGGTACATGGCCCCGCTTTCGAGATTGACATAGCCGAGCTTCTGCGCCAGCCGCGCCGCCAGCGTGCTCTTCCCCGCTCCCGCGGGGCCATCGATGGCGATCACGAGCTTGCCGGCCTTTTTCATGCGCGGCGCCGTGAATTCTTGGGCCGGTCCGTCGCCCGCGCCGGTGCCACCTGCACCAGCGTACGCTTGCCGACGTGCACGAACTCCAGCTCGCGAGCCGCCAGCAAGGCGTTTATCGCCTCTTTCACTTTGGAGCGAGCGGCCAGCGGCGAGAAGAAGTCGGCGATTTCCTTCTCGTCGGCGGCGACTACGCAATCCAGATACTTGGACAACAGCGCCGAGAGCGCCACCGCCACCGAGAGGTGCATGCCCTCGTTTACCGCTTCCGGCGACCAGCGGTAGAGCACGTCCCAGAAGGAACCGTCGTGCGGATTGTAATCCACGCGCGTGATGCGCAGCCGCGCCACCAGTTCCGCCAGCGCACGGTCGATTGCCGCCTCCGACAGGTCGCCGCCCAGCGTCTCGGCCAGGCGCCGCTTCGTGACCGGACCCGCCCGCTGGATCGCGCTGAACACGTCCTGCGCCAGCGGCAAGAGCGTGCGGTCCGAGTGCGGATCCTGGCGCGGATTGCGGTCCCCTGCCATCGCGTAGAAATAAGGGAACACTGAGGCCGCCACCAGAAGATTGTCCTCGCCGAAGACACTGGCTTCGTAGGCAGAACGCTCGCGCAGCAAACGCACGGCCAGCTCGGTAGCCTGGTGTGTCCGCGGATCGGCAAACGCCTTCTGCCGTGTCGGCAGGCCCTCGTCGCCTCCGACCCAGGCGCCGATGAAGGTCGGCAAAACGATCTCCGCGCCGGCCCGCATGCCCGGCTCCTGGGCAGAGATGGGATACATCAGGCAGAAGCCCACCGACTGCACGAACTCGCGCGCATCCTCGACGGTGTGCACGGGACGGCCGTCGAGATGCCATTTATGGCGGCGAAGATCGTGGAGTTCGGTGTCAGTCATCGGATTGGTGATTTCTGATTTGTGATTGGGTTGACTGCTCCCGAGATCAATCACAAATCACAAATCGCAAATCCTAGATCCTCTTAAACGCCTTCTGAATCTCCCTCACAGAATACCGCAGCAGCACCGGGCGGCCGTGCGGACAGGACATAGGACACTCCGTCCGCGCCAGCTCCTTAAGCAGCCACTCCATCTTGTTCCTCTCCAGCGGAGTGTTCACCTTGATAGCGGAATGGCAGGCGATGGAAGCCGCGATCCGCGCGCGGACCCGTTCGAGGTTGATGGCCTGTGACTCGCGGTCCACCTCATCGAGCAGCTCGTGCAGCATGCGCTCGACATCGCTCGCATCCACGCCCGCAGGCGAGGCTTTCACGGCGATGGTGCGCGCGCCGAAGGGCTCGACCTCGAAGCCGTTCCGCCGCAGCTCGTCGGAGATCTCGCTGAAGACGGCCTGCCGGCTGGGCGTGAGTTCGATGATCAGCGGCATCAGGAGTTGCTGGCGCTCGACGCGCTCGGCGGCCCGCTGGCGCAGCACCCGTTCGAACAGCACCCGCTCGTGCGCCACGTGCTGGTCGATGATCCACAAGCCCTCGTCGTTCACCGCCAGGATGAACGAGTCGCGCAACTGCCCGAGCGGCGCAAGCGAAGCGAGCGAGATGCCATCGCCATTCTCGTGCGCGGCATCGATCATGCCACCACACTCCCCACTAATTGTCGTCCCGAGCGAAGCGCGACCGAACGACTGTGAGGGAGCGCGAGTCGAGGGACCTTGCGTTTCCGCCCCGCCCAGCACACTGACCGCCGCATTCGCCCTGATCTCAATTCCCTCGCCAAACTGCAGGCGCTCATTGCGCGCGGGCTCGGGCGGAGGCTCGAGGCTGAATCCGTCCACCGCGCTGATATGCGGCGTGATCGGCGGCGAGAGCGCCTGCGAAGCCGTTGGCTGTGCGTGGATCTCGGTAGTGAACTGCGGCACCGGACGCGTCTTCATCAGCGCGGCGCGCACCGAGTCGCGCACGAAGTCGTGCACAAACCCCTGCTGGCGGAAGCGCACTTCGGTCTTCGACGGATGGACATTCACGTCCACTTCTCCCGCCGGCAACTCCAGGAACATCAGCACCACCGGAAAAACCGTGGGCGGCAGGATGTTGCGATAGGCCTCAGTCAAGGCGTGCTGCATCAGGCGGTCGCGGATCAGGCGGCCGTTCACGAACACGAAGATGGAGTTGCGGTTCAGCTTCTGGATCTCCGGCCGCGAGACGAATCCCGTCACCCGCACCTCGCCCGGCTCGGGACGCTCGTAGTCTTCGCCGCGTCTCCACGGCGGCGGCTCGGGAAGTCCTACGTGTTCGAGGCGCGCCGTAGCCGCGATCGGCAGAAGCTGGTCGAGCGTCTCCTTGCCGAACACCTGGTAGATGCGCTCGGAGCGCGAAGTCACGGGCGCGGCGACCAGCATGGCGTTGGTGGCCGAGTGCAGCTCGAAATGCTTGTCAGGATGCGCCAGCGCGTAGTGCGTCACCAGCGACGCGATGTGCGACAACTCCGTCGATTCCGCCTTCAGGAATTTCTTGCGCGCGGGCGTGTTGAAGAACAGGTCGCGCACGGTGACCGATGTCCCCGCGGGCAGCCCGGCTTCCTCGACTTTGATGATTTTGCCGCCGGCGATTTCAATGACGGTTCCGGAAGATTGCGGCGCCGCACAGGTCTCCAGCCGCAGCCGGGAAACCGAAGCGATGGACGGCAGCGCTTCTCCACGAAAGCCGAGCGTGGACACGTTCAGCAGGTCTTCGGCGTCACGGATCTTCGACGTGGCGTGGCGCTCGAAGGCCAGCAAGGCGTCGTCACGCACCATACCGCAGCCGTCGTCGGTGATCTGAATGAGCTTCTTGCCGCCAGCCTCGACCTGCACGCGGATGCGGCGCGCGCCCGCGTCCAGCGCGTTCTCGAGCAGTTCCTTCACCACCGACGCCGGGCGCTCGACCACCTCGCCCGCGGCGATCTTGTTGGCAACGTGCTCGGGAAGGACGTGGATTCTGCCCATGGCTTTTTGTCAGTTTCAAGTTTCAAGTTTCAAGTTTCAAGCAGAAAAGCGTCATTGACACCGAGAAACTCGCGAGCGTATGTTCACCGCCAAAGGATTCTATCCAATGCTCCGGCTGATAGTGCTTTTGTTATACCTAGCAGGACTGGTTGCCTTCGCGGTGTTCTACACACGCGAGGAAGGTACCGCAAAGGCAAAGGTCGCCGCGATTATTGGACTGGTCCTGGCGCTGTTACTCAGCATCTTCTTTAGCTTGCTGATCGGGGGCGCAGTGATGGTGGCTGCCACGTTCTACGTCGCCGACCGAAAGAATCGCAGCCGGGCGTGGGCAATTCCCGCAATATTGTTCGGACCTCTCGTCTTGCTTCTCATCGTTTTCCTGCCGAAGCTGCCGGAGGGGACGTCACTGTCGTTGACTTCGTAAGGGGACCCGTTCGGCAAAGCTGAAGCCCTGCCCTGATACGAACCCTTCACTCCGCCTTCTTCTTCACTTCGATCCCCAATTCGCGCAACTGGGCGTTGCTTACAGGCGTCGGCGCATCCACCATCAGGTCCACGGCCTTGGCGGTCTTGGGGAAGGGGATGACTTCGCGCAGGCTGTCGGCGCCGGCCAGCAGCATGACGATGCGGTCGAGGCCCAGGGCGATGCCGCCGTGCGGAGGCGTGCCGTACTCCAGCGCTTCGAGGAAGAAGCCGAAGCGGGCGCGGGCTTCGTCGTCGCTCATGCCGAGGGCGCGGAAAATCCTCTTCTGGATGTCTTGCCGATGGATGCGGATCGAGCCCGAACCCAATTCCGTCCCGTTGAGCACCACGTCGTAGGCGAGCGCGCGGACGGCCGCGGGATCGCTTTCCAGTTTGTCCATGTCCTGCTCGTGGGGAGAGGTGAAGGGATGGTGCGCCGCCGCCCAGCGCTTCTCCTGCTCGTCCCACTCGAACATGGGAAAGTCGGTGACCCAGAGGAACCGGAAGTCTTTCTTGTTCGCGAACGCTCCGTGCTTCTCGGCGTACTTTTGCGCCAGCGCCAGCCGCAGCGCGCCCGCGGCGGTGCAGACGGCGAAATCATGCTGCCGGACCTCGGGCAAGACAATCGCTTCTGAGGGATGAGCGGCCGGCTTGCTGTCGCCCGCAACCAGCACCACCAGGTCCTCTGGTCGCGCGCCGGTCATCGCGCGGATTTTCCCGGCCGCTTCGGGGAACGATTTCTCCATACGCTTGAAATCCTCGAACACCTTGGCGCGCTGTTTGTCGCCGAGCATGGTCTTGATCTCGTCGCGCTGATGGCGGGATAGCTCGCCGACGGACGGAATGAGAATCGCGACCACCGGCAGCCCGGCGTGGACGTTGAGCTTTTCGAGATCGGCGGCGGTGAACGCCGAGCGCACGTCGGCCATGGCGGGCAGGCGCATGTCGGGCTTGTCGCTGCCATAGAGCCGGATGGCCTGATCGTAGGTCATGCGCGGGAACGGCGTCTTGATCTCGATCTCCGCCGCCTTGAACGCCGCCGCCAAAAAACCCTCGACCACCTCGTACACGCGCTCGGGCCGGGGGAAGCTCATCTCCAGATCAATCTGGGTGAACTCGGGCTGGCGGTCGGCGCGCAGGTCCTCGTCGCGGAAGCAGCGCACGATCTGGAAGTACTTGTCGAAGCCCGAGATCATCAGGATCTGCTTGAACAGTTGCGGCGATTGCGGCAGAGCGTAAAACTTGCCCGGCTGCACACGGCTGGGCACGAGGTAATCGCGCGCGCCTTCCGGCGTAGAGCGGGTCATGAACGGCGTCTCGATCTCGAAGAAGCCCTGCCCTGCGAGGTAACTGCGGATGGCCATGGTAACCCGGTGGCGCAGCTCAATGTTGGCCTGCATGGGCGGGCGGCGCAGGTCGAGATAGCGATACTGCAGCCGTACCTCTTCGTTCGGCAGCACGCTTTCCGACGGCGAAAAGGGCAGCGCCTTGGACTCGTTCAGGATCTTCAGCTCGTCGGCGACGATCTCCACCTCGCCGGTCTCGATATTCGGATTGACAGTATCCGGATCACGCCGCTTGCACTTGCCGATGACAGCCACGACGTACTCCGAGCGCAGCGTGGCCGCTTTCTCATGCGCGGCCGGGTTCAGCTCAGCGTTGAAGACCACCTGGGTGACGCCGGTGCGATCGCGCACGTCGATGAAGATCAGGCTGCCCAAGTCGCGGCGGCGGTTCACCCATCCCATCAGCACCACGTGCTCGCCGGCATGGGGCGGACGCAGCTCACCGCAAGTGTGGGTACGCCGCAGATCGCCTAGGAAGTCGAGAGCCATTGTTTTCGGGAGGGCACGACTTTAGTCGTGCCGAATCAGCCTCGTAAACTCGGGAGGGCACGACTTTAGTCGTGCCGAATCAGCGCCTCCTCAGCTGCGGGCTTAAGCCCCTGCGGGAGCGGATCCAGCTCGAATTTCGGATTCGCGGAACTATACGGAAAATCCTCCGGCAGAGTTGCCAATCCCCTGCGCACAGGGTTTTGATGGATGTAGTCACGGTGTGACATGTAATCCCGCATGTCGCGGATGCGATGATCGACATAGCCGCGTTCCCAAATGCCCAAGCTGGGCCCAAGTTGCTTTCCAGCGCGACACGAAAAGCCTCCCTTTACAAACTGCATCACACGTTCCAGTGTCAGTTCCGGCGCTGGTGTAAACAGCAGGTGAATGTGATTGGGCATAACGACAAATTCGTGTGACTGATACTTCCCATTTGCGCGATAGTCAAACAGGGTCTCAATCAACAACGATGCCGAACGTTCCGACTGAAAAATTGAACGTCCGGCCCAGGAGTTCGCCGTGATGAAGTATGTTCTTGAACCGAAACTCGTGTGATCACGCGGCGGCTTCGCCATAATTACCTCAGAGGCTAAAGCCTCTCCCTTATACGCTCCTTTGCGGCACGACTAAAGTCGTGCCCTCCCGTTTTGGATCACTGCCTTATCCTATTGGGCAACTCTCCCCGCG
>DATKLD010000091.1:0-3833 GCA_035542595.1 Terriglobales bacterium | reverse complement strand
GGGTCAGACATCGTCAAAGCGAAATCACTTTGTCGGCCAGCCACTGGGCGGCAATGATGTCCCCCATGCCGCCGACAATGCCGACGCGAACTTGCTCCAGCAAGCCGAAGTAATCCAGGCAAGTCTTGCAGACGATCAGCCGGACACCATGGGCTTCGAGCGATTGCAGCACGTCCAGCACCGGCGATCCCTCGATGACCATCCTGACGCCAGAGGTATAGAAGCAGATCGCGCTCGGCAAGGTGCCGTTCTGCTGTAGCAGAAGCAGATACTTTCGCAGCAAGGTGTGCTGCAGCTCCGCATCTGCCGCGCCCATGCCGTCGTTGGTCACCTGGATCATTATCGACCTAGTTGTTTCAGGGACGGTCAAAGCGGCACCTCCTCGTCAGCGGGTCTAGTCCGCCGGTTCCGGCAGTTCGTGCAGCGCCGGGCCCCGCTTGCGGTAGGCCTCCAGGATGTCGGCCAGCGAGACCACGCCTACCAACTTGTTGCCGTCGGCGCGGTGGACCACCGGTAGCAGCGGCCAGTCTCCGATTCTGCGCATGGCCACATCCAGGGAATGGTCGGGGTGGAGATGGGGAAGCTGCTGCACTCGCACGTCAGCGTCTGAGGCCTGATCCGAGGCCAGTTCCAGCAGCTTCGCTTTGCTCATCCCGCCCCAATATCCACTGCGGTCCTGCACCAGAAAGAATCCGCCGGGCAGGCCTTCCAGCGCCTCCGGCGGTGGCAGCACCTCCAGACGCAGGGCCACCTGGGGCGTGGGCGGGCGCATGGCATCCTCGACGCGGAGCAGCGTCACCTCGCGATCCTCCTCGAGCGAAGGCAGGTCGAGGCCATCCTGGCGCGAGAGCAGGTCAAAGATAGGCGTCGGTTGCAGGCTGCGCGAGATCAGATACGCCAGCGCGTTGGAGATGATCACCGGCAGAATGATGGCGTAGTTCCCGCTCACTTCCAGCACTAGGAAGACCGAGGTCATGGGGGCGCGCAGGATGCCGGCGAACAGCGCCCCCATGCCCACCAGCGCGTAGGCGCCCAGCGGGCCGGTGAAATGAGGAAACAAAAGGCGCTCCACGCCGCCCACCGCGCCACCCACCATGGCGCCGATGAACAGGGTAGGTGCAAACAGTCCGCCGGGCGTGCCGCTGGAGAATGACAGCACGGTGGCCAGGATCTTCAGCCCCGCCAGGATGCCCAGCACCTCCCAGGTGTACTGATCGTGCATGGCCTGGTCCATATATTCGTAGCCGGCTCCCATCACTTGCGGAAACCGGAGACCGATCAGCCCGATGAGCACCCCGGCGATGGCCGGCAGCAGATACTGAGTCCACCGCGGCAGCGCCTTCAGCAGTGGCCGCAGGAACTTGATGGCTTTCACGAACACCATTGCGGCCAGCCCGCCCGCCACGCCCAAAACGGCATACGCAAGCAGCTCTCCCGGGCTCTCGAGGCGATAACCCGGAGCGCGAAACAAGGGTTCGGCGCCCAGAAACCAGCGCTCAACTACCACGCTCGAGACCGCCGCCAGCACCACCGCGCCCAGCACTCCGGCGCTCCAGCGTCCGATTACTTCTTCGATCACGAACAACACTGCGGCGATGGGTGTGTTGAAGGCCGCAGCCAGCCCGGCGGCGGCGCCCACGGGCGCGATCAGGCGCAGGTTCTGGCGCGAGAGCTTGAGGCGTCGCCCGACGAGCGAGGCGAGCCCGGCGCCGATCTGTAGCGAGGGATCTTCCGGTCCCAGGGATTGCCCGCTGCCGATGGCCAGCGCCGAGGTGATGAACTTGCCGACGATGGTGCTGCCGGGAATATAGCCGTCGTAGATGTAGAGCGCCGACTTGGTCTGGTTGACGCCGCTGCCGCGCACCCGCGGGAAGAAGCGCACCACCAGAAAGGCGACCAGCAAGCCAACCGCGCCGGGAACGAGCACCACACGCTGGCGCGGCGGCAGCAAGCCGGAGCCGAAAAAGATCCAACGCAGGGCGTCGATGGACATGCGGAAGCACACCACCGCCAGCCCGGCAAAGACGCCGATCAGGATGGAAAGCAGCAGGAAAAGCTGGTCCTCACCCAGGAAACGCCGGCCCGACATTGGGCCGGCTGCAGGAACAGGAGGCGCGCTCACCGTGCCGCCTCCGATGGTTGCGCCAGCAGCGCCAGCGCTTTGTCTTCCAGGCTGGCAGGCCCGCAGTTAGCCGACGCCTTCTCCAGCTTGAAAGTCAGCTCCATCGTAATCTCAAAGACAGCAGGGTCGCCTGCCAGCACGCGTTCCCTGAGCTTGGGCTTCCGGGAGTTTGCTTGCGCCAGCAAAGTCGAAAGATCGCCCTGAGGCGCAGCGGTCTGCGAGGCCGGCTGCGAGGCAGGCGCGGTCACGGGAACAGCACACTTCTGTGCCCGGGCCAGAGCAAGCTGGAAATCGCGCAACGCGCGGCGCGCTTGCTCCCGGGAAGCCAACCCGCGTGCAAACGGGTCCAGCTTGAGAACCAGCTCGCAGAGATTCAGGCGCTCCAGCGAGGATTGGTCCTTGGGGTCCTGGGCGACGATGGGAAGCAGATAGTGCCGCGCGGTCTGGTATTCACCCATGCGGAATGCGGCTTCGCTCGCGCCCTTGAGCGCCGGCATGAGGTTGGGTTGGTCGGCGAGCGCTGCTCGGAAAGCCGCCAGCGCCCGGGCGTTCAGGCCGGCGTGCAGCAGCAGCGTTCCCAGGCGAGTTTGTCCGCTGGCCTCCTGCGGCGGCAGCTCCGCCACCAGCGCCACCAGTTCCGCCTGCGCGTCCTTGGTATCCTGAATGGTGTTGCGCCGGAGCAGGTACTCGCTGAGTTCGAAGCGAATCTGCCGGCGATGCGCCGTGGGCTCGTCCGGCCACACGCCATAGATGGCGGCATGGTAGTAGCGCACCGCTTGTTGCCTGTCATCCCACATCGCCGCCAGCCGCGCCAGTTCGAGGTTGATTGTGCCGTCCCCGGGTTGCTTCTCCCACAGGCTGAGCAGGTACGAGCGCGCTTCCTGCGGACGGCGGTCGGCCATCAGCGCCTGCGCCAGGCGCAGCCGGTACAGATCGTTGTCGCGGGAATAAGCCAGCGCGTTGCGGAAGTCTTCCACGGCATCGGCGGGGCGCGATTGTTTCAGCGCCTGCTCTCCGCGCTGGTACCAGCCTTCGCCGAACTGCTCCTGCTTGCGGTGATAGGCGTGCGCTGCGAACGTAGTGAGGGAGAAGAATGCCGCGATGACCACGATCAGTCCCGCCAGCAATAAATATTCCCGCTGAACGATCTTCAGTCGGCTCGCCATTCGTGGACCGCGACCAAGACCAACATCCTAATCAGCGCCAGTGCCGCGAGCAAGTCACGGCTGGAAGAGAAATGCCGCCGCACGGTTATTTTTCTGCAACCCGATTAGTCCGGGTGGCATCCTAAGCGAAAGATTTCGGCCCTTAGTCTGAGGCGAGCAATGCTCCCGCGTACGAACATTCTCATTGCTACCGTGGGCCTGCTGGGCATCACTGTCTTTTTCTTTTTTCCTCTGCAAGCTGGATCGTTCACGGCTACCCATGGCCCGGCAACAGCCTTGAGAGCGAAACATCTCTGTTTGCTGTTGCTGCTGAGCTTGGGCTGGCTGGCAGTTAGACTCCTGAAGCTTCCGGTCGCGCGACAGGCTCCTGCGGCTCTCACCAACTTTTCCCCCGCTGATTTGCTTTCTACACCGAGGCTCACCTGCTCTCTGCTCTGCTGAACTTCCCCGTCTAGCCCAGGAGCCTAGTCGACCGGATTGAAAACCGGCCGCTACGGCGAAATCCGCAAACTTTCTTACGGAAAGCAAAAGGTGTTCTGCACCCA
>DATKLD010000090.1:0-7314 GCA_035542595.1 Terriglobales bacterium | reverse complement strand
CCCTGGGGGTAGAGGGATGGGATGGCTGCAAGGCCATCCGCGGGATGGGAACGACGATGGCGCTACTCCTCTTCTTCCTCCGCGACGCCGCGGGCTGCCTTGGACGCGGTGATGATCTTCTCCTGCAACTGTGCCGGGACAATGTCGTAGTGGTCCATTTCCATGTTGAAGCTGCCGCGGCCCTGGGTCATGGAGGTCAGGTCGGCGCCGTAGGTGAGCATTTCGGCCATGGGCACTTCCGCTTTGACCACCGTCTTGCCGCTCTTGTTGTCCATGCCCTGGATGCGGCCGCGGCGAGAATTAAGGTCGCCCATGATGGCGCCGGCGAACTCGTCCGGCACCTCGATCTCCACCTTCATGATCGGCTCCAGCAGCGTGGGCTTGGCCTGCTCCATCGCCTTGCGGAAGGCCAGGCGGCCGGCGAGCTGGAAGGACAGGTCGTTGGAATCCACGTCGTGGTACGACCCGTCATAGAGCACGACCTTGAAGTCCACTACAGGATACCCGGCGAGATATCCACGTGCCGCAGCGTCCTTGATCCCCTTCTCGACCGCCGGGATGAAGTTTCTGGGGATGGCGCCGCCGAAGATGTCGTTGACGAACTCGAAATCGCCGCCGCGCGGCAGTGGCTCCATCTTGATGCGGCAGACGCCGAACTGTCCGTGGCCGCCGGTCTGCTTCTTGTGGCGGCCTTCGACGTCGGCCCGCCCGCGAATCGTCTCGCGATAAGGCACCTTGGGCGCCTTCAGGTTGACCTCGGTGTGGTAGCGCTTCCTCAGCTTTGACACCACCACCTCAATATGCTGCTGCCCCGTGCCGGCCACCAGGAATTCCTTGGTCTGCGGGTCGCGGTAGAAGCGCAGCATGGGGTCTTCTTCCATGAGCTTGTGGATGCCGTTGGAGAGCTTGTCCTCGTCGGCGCGCGTTTTGGGCTCGACCGCGAAGCTGATGGCCGGCTCGGGTAGCTTCACCTGCGGATACTGGATGGGCGCAGCTTTGTCGCCCAGCGTGTCGCCGCTCAGAGTGTCGCGCAGCTTGGCCACCGCGCCGATGTCGCCCGCGTGCAGCTCTGGCACCGGCACCTGGTTCTTGCCCTGCATAATGGAAAGGTGCGCCAGCTTTTCGCCGCTGTTCTTGGTGAAGTTCTGCACCACGGCCTCCGTCTTCACCACTCCGGAAAAAACCTTGAAGAACGAGATGCGGCCGGCAAAGGGATCGGAAACCGTCTTGAAGACGTACAGGGAGAGCGATGCGGAATCGGCCACCTTGCGCCGCGGAGGCTCGCCGTTACCGGAAGTGGGCGCACCCTCGACCGGAGCACGGTCGGTGGCCGCCGGCAGATAGTCGGCGATGAAGTCCAGCACGCGGTCGGTCCCGATGTTCCCCAGCCCGGACGCGAAGAGCACGGGATAAATGCGCCGCTCGCGGACGGCATCGCGCAATCCGCTCACCAGGTGTTCCTCCGCGATCGTGCCCTTGTCGAAGAACTCCTCCATCAGGGCATCGTTGCCCTCGGCGATCAGCTCCACCAGCTTTTCGTGCGCCTCTTTGGCCTGCTCAACCAGGTTGGCGGGGATCTCGCCTTCCTTGCCTTTGCCGTTGCCCCCCAGGTCGTAGGTGTAGGCCTTCATCCTCACTAGATCGACCACGCCGCTCAGGTTTTTTTCGCTGCCGATGGGCAGTTCGACCGGAATCACGGTACGGCCGAAAGCGGATGTCAGCGATTCCATGACGCGCCCGTAGTCGGCGCGCTCGCGGTCCATGCGGCTCACCACGATGGCGCGCGGCAGTTGGAACTCCTCGCAGTAGTGCCACACCTTGTCCGTGACCACTTCGACGCCGCTTACGCCGTCCACCACGACCAGCGCCGATTCGGCCGCCACCATGGCCAGCTTGGCCTCGTGCGCAAACAGGGTAAAGCCGGGCGTATCGAGGAAATTGATCTTGGTCTTGCCCCACTCGGCATAGGCCAGCGAGGTGGAGATGGACATCGAACGCGCGACTTCTTCCTCGTCGAAGTCGGTGACCGTGCTGCCGTCATCCACGCGTCCTAGCCGCTGGGTCGCACCAGCGGTGTACAGCATGCCGGAGACCAGCGAGGTCTTGCCGGCATCGCCGTGTCCGACCAGGACTACATTGCGCACGTTGGCGCCTTCGTAAACCTTCACGGATAACTCCTTCACGGCCCTGCGGATCCACCACCCCGGCGAACCAAAACCGGCTTCGTTGGGGACCCGGGTTAGCCGGGGACCCCGATCGGGGCTGCTGCTCCGGACTGGCAGACAGGGCGCCGGGCCCCTCAGGCCCGGCGGACAACTAGGCCAAGCCTATGGATGCTAGCACACGCCAAAATCGCGGCTCAATAGCGGTCGGTCGGCGAAAGAATGCCCGCGGCAATGCCGGCTACGGATTTCGGACTATAATGTCGCCCATCCATGCGGGGGTTCACGGCCATTGTCTTGTTGCTGCTGATGCTGGGTGGGTTCCTCGCCCCGGCCGCGCTGGCCGCCGCTACCACCACCCCGCTGCCCGCCTGCTGCCGCGCCTCAGGCGCGCACCACTGCTCGGCGATGACCGCCAGCATGGTCCCAGGCGGGACCAGCGTTCAGGGGCAATCCTGCCCGTACCGCAAGCCGGTCGCCTGCACCGCTTGTGCAGCGCCGCCACCCGCAGCCCGGACGGTCGCTCTGGCCCACGCGCATCCCTTCTCCAGCGAGTTCCAGCCTGAGCTGTTCTTCTCGCATTGTGAACCGCCTCATTCGCAGCGCGCGCCGCCACACCAATTCTCGCTGAAGTAACACCTAAGTCAATTCCTGTCTCGATTCAGTGGGGGTTTCGATGCGATACGCTCAAGTCGCGCTTTGTGGCGCTCTTTTGCTTCTTTGCGCCGTTGCATACGCCACGATTTTCGGCACCATCCGGGGGCTTGTTCACGATCCCCAGCACCGCCCGGTGCAGGGAGCAGAGATCACCCTCCGCTCAACGACTTCCGAGTGGGCACAAGTAATATCCAGCAACGAGCGCGGGGAATTCCAGTTTGATGCCGTGCCGCTGGGGGCGTACCAGGTCTCCGCCAGCGCGCCGGGCTTCGCTGCGCCGCCGCAGGATGTCACGCTCATTTCGGGCAGTGTCGCCAACCTGCACTTTCAGTTCGCGGTGGCGGCCTCGAAGACGTCCATCACCGTCTCCGCTGAGGCTAAAGAGGCCGACCCCGAGTCCGCGACTCCGACCACAACGATCTCCCACCAGCAGATCGCAGCCACGCCGGGCGCCGAGCGGGCTAACAGCCTGGCCATGATCACCGACTTTGTCCCCGGCACTTACATGGTTCACGACCAGCTCCACTTTCGCGGGGGCCACCAGATCACCTGGCTGGTGGACGGCGTGCCCGTTCCCAACACCAATATTGCCAGCAACGTCGGTCCGCAGTTCGATCCCAAGGACATTGCCACTTTGGAGGTGCAGCGCGGCGCATTTTCGGCCGAATATGGGGATCGGACCTACGGTGTCTTCAACGTGGTGACCCGTTCCGGATTCGAACGGAACAACGAAGGCGAATTAATTGCGAGCTACGGCAGCTTTCACCAGACCGACGACCAGATCAGCTTCGGCAGCCATACGCAGCGCTTCGCCTACTACGCCAGCCTGAGCGGCAACCGCGCTGACCTGGGCCTGGAGACCCCGATCGAGCAAGCGCTGCATGCCCAGGCCGCCGGTCTGAGCGGCTTCGTCTCGCTTATCTTTAACCGCACTCCTGCAGACCAGCTGCGGCTGGTCGCCTCCGTGCGCGGCGACCACTACCAGGTTCCCAACGATTTGGACCAGCAGGCCCTTGGCGTCCGCGACGTAGAAGACGAGCGCGACGATTTCGTTAACTTCTCCTGGGTGCACACGGCCGGCGCCGGCGTGACCTTTACCCTCTCGCCCTTCTACCATTTCAACCGCGCCCACTACATCGGCGGTTTTGCCAGTAATGCCGTCGTACCTTCAGACGCCGTGATTCCGGAAGACAACCGCGGGTCGAATTACATCGGCGGTCTGGTTACCTTGGGGGTGGTTCGCGGCAAGCACAACGTGCGCGTGGGATTCCAGGGCTTCGCCCAGCACGATAATCAGTTCTTCGCGCTGACCGGGCCGGGGGCGAGCGTAGCTCCCGGTAGCGCCCTCCAGTGGGGAAGCCTGACCGCCGGATTTCTCGAAGATCAATACAAACTGACGCGATGGCTGACTCTGAACGGCGGCGTGCGGTTGACGCGCTTCTCCGGCCAGGTAACTGAAAATGTCGCCGACCCGCGCATCGGAGCCGCCATCCAGGTTCCCCATCTCGGGTGGGTGGTGCGCGGCTTTTGGGGACGCTTCTACCAGGCGCCGCCGCTGCTGACGGTTTCCGGGCCTCTGCTCGATATCGCTGCGGACCAGGGCTTTGGTTTCCTCCCTCTTCGCGGCGAGCGCGATGAACAGTACGACGTGGGCATCAGCATTCCCGTCCACGGCTGGACGCTCGAGGCCGACAACTTCCGCACCAGCGCCAAGAATTTTTTCGACCACGACGTGCTGGGCAACTCCAACATATTCTTTCCCCTGACCATCGAGCGGGCCAGGATCAAGGGGACGGAGCTTACGATCCGCAGCCCGCGGCTGGGCGGACGCGCGCAATTACACCTGGCCTGGTCCCACCAGTTCGCGCAAGGCCAGGGAGCTGTGACCGGCGGGCTCACCGATTTTTCACCGCCTGAAGAGGGCTTGTTCTTCCTCGACCATGATCAGCGCGATACCGTGAGCACCGGCTTCACCGTCAACCTGCCCGTGCGCGCCTGGGCCTCCGGCAACCTGAGCTTTGGCTCGGGATTCCTCAACGGGGATGGACCCGACCACCTGCCGTCGCACACCGCCTTCGATCTAACACTGGGCCGGAGCTTCGGGGAGCGCTGGTCGGTGGCGGTCAGCGCCCTGAACCTGTCCAACAGCCGCTATATGCTCGATAACAGCAATACCTTCGGCGGCACGCATTTCAACTATCCGCGCGAGGTGTTCGTGCAGGTGAAGTACAGGTTCCACTACTAAAGTGCCCTTCTGGTGCCTGACGCGGCAGGGGATTTCGTTTACCATAAGGTCCTTGGGGGCGAGGCTGGTAGGCGTACCGCTTTTGCCTGAAAAAGGTTCAGCCATGCATTTCCGACGATTCGTACCTCTGCTTTTCCTGCTGCTCATAGGCACTGCGGCCGTTGCCGCTCCTGCCCGCGACACCCGAGCCCTGCGCCCGCCGAAAGGCGCGCGGGTCGCCATCGTGGTCTTTGAAGACCTGCAGTGTCCCGATTGCGCCCGCGCCAATCCGCTGCTGGAAGAGGCGGCGCGCACTTACAAGATCCCGCTGGTCCGCTACGATTTCCCCCTGCCCATGCACAACTGGTCGTTCCAGGCGGCGGTCATGGCGCGGTATTTCGATACCAAGTCGCAGAAGCTGGGGGATGAGCTGCGTAACGAGATCTTCAAGCACCAGTCCGAGATCACGCCCGATAACCTGCGCGCCTTCGTCGAGAAATTCGCCCAGGAGCACAAGATGGCCCTGCCCTTCGTGGTCGACCCCAAGGGGGAGCTGGAGCGCAAGGTGAAGGCCGACTACCAGATCGGGCAGGCCACCGGCATCCAGCACACGCCGACTATCTATGTGGTCAGCGACACCACCACTGGCCAGCCGTTCGTCGAGGTAGTGGACCGGACCAATCTCTACCGGCTGATCGACGACATGCTGGAACAGGCCGGCCCGGCCACGCCGGCAACCACCACGCGCGCCAGAAAGCAGTGAAGTTCGGGTTTATTCGCTGTGCGGTCCTTACCGCGGGCTAACCCAAATGTTGCCGCTTCGCGGCTCGCATCCCTCCATCAGGCAGGAGCCCGGCAGGGCGATATTTGAGTGAGCCCAGCGCGTGAGCGCTGGGTAAAGGATTTGAAGAGAGAAACCAGCCCGCCAGGGCGGCACCCGTCAGGCCGCCGTCTGGGCGCCCGAATTGATTTTGCGGAGCGCCTCGAAGATCGCGTCGATGTCCGGCACCTGGTCCAGGCGGTACTGCTCGATCCAGGCGATCTTTCCAGTCTTGTCGACGATGATGATGGTGCGCTCGCTGATGCCGGGCAGGGGCGGTCCCTCGCGCAGCAGGCCGTACTTCTGGATGACCTCCGCGTGAGGATAGAAATCGCTGCAAAGAGGGTAGTTCAGCAGGCCGATGTCTTTCTTCTGCCACGCGATGTGGCTGAAGATGGAATCTACGCTGATGCCCACGACCTGGGCATCGAGGCCGGCAAACTGGTCGCGCTCGACCGCGTAAGCCGGCATCTGCGCCGATCAGGTCGGGCTCCAGTTCAAAACATAGAACGCCAGGACCACGTTCTGGCCGCGCAGGTCGCTGAGCTTGAACTTTTGCCGCTTGTCGCCCACCACCGCCGGCAGCTCGAAATCCGGCGCCAGGTCCCCCACTTTGACCGCTGGCATGGCTCCTCCCCACAAAGCAAACCAGTGATTCTAGTCGGAGCCTCCACGACCGGCAAGTTACAGCACGATGAATTTCAGCGGGCGGGAGCGGCAAGAATCGCCCGCTGCGGGTTCACGCAGATAGATGGAGATCAAAGAGCCGCACAAGACACCGGGAGGCGCGGAGTGCCGGAATGCGACGGTCCAGACCGGCGGGAGGGCACGGCTTCAGCCGTGCCGAAAGATGCCGCCCTATGTCATTCAGAGCGAAGCCCGAACCGAGCGCGAGCGAGACGAGGACGAGCGACGAATCTGTGCACTGCCAGTGGCACCCGGGGCTAAAGCCCGGTGATTATTGGCGCCCAAGGCGGCACGGCTAAAGCCGTGCCCTCCCACACTCGTAGCCCGCTCCCGCAGCTGCACCCTACTTCCCCGCCAACTGCCTGAGCACGTACTGCAAGATTCCGCCGTGCTCGTAATACAACGCCTCCTGCGGGGTGTCGATGCGCACGGTCACGGGGAACTCGATTACGTTTCCGTCGGCGCGCTTGGCGCGGACCTTCAACCCGCGCCCGCCCGCGAAATTGCTCTCCAGCATCTTCTTGAGGCCGGGGACCTCGTACGTCTCCTCGCCGGAGAGCCCAAGCGAGTCGGCACTGTCGCCTTCCTTGAACTGCAAAGGCACGATGCCCATTCCGACCAGGTTCGAGCGGTGGATGCGCTCGTAGCTTTCCGCAATCACCGCGCGGATGCCGAGCAGGCAGGGCCCCTTGGCCGCCCAGTCGCGCGACGACCCGGAGCCGTACTCCTTGCCCGCCAGCACCAGGAGCGGCACCCCCTCCTTC
>DATKLD010000089.1:0-17646 GCA_035542595.1 Terriglobales bacterium | reverse complement strand
AACAGGGCGTTAGCACTAACTGACAACCATCGTTAGGAGTTCAGCAGAGGTATCGCGGGAATTGCCATCGCTTTGGCCCAGCCTGTTCGCGTAAGTGCTATTCGAGTGATTCCAGTCGCTTAGAGGCATTTTGCTGGAGCGAACTGGCAGGCGCACTGGCTTTACAATGGCCTGCGCATGCCCAACTGGGTCTTTTGGGTCGTCTTCAACGCGTTCGTGTTGTTGATGCTGGTCCTGGACCTGGGCGTCTTCCACCGCAAGTCGCACATCGTTCACTTCAGAGAAGCCATCGCCTGGACGTTCGTCTGGGTCTCGCTCGCCGGGCTGTTCGCCCTGCTCGTGTACCTGTTCGGACACCACATGGTTCCCAATCCCATCCGGCCCAACCACGAGCTAGCGCTAGAGTTCGTGACCGGCTACCTGATCGAGGAATCCCTCAGCGTGGACAACCTGTTCGTCTTCCTGCTGATCTTCCGTTATTTCCGCGTGGACCGCTCGCACCAGCACGGGGTGCTGTTCTGGGGCATCCTGGGAGCCCTGGTGATGCGGGCCGGGTTCATCCTGGGCGGTGTCACCCTTATCAACCGCGTGCACTGGGTCATCTATCTGTTCGGTGCCTTCCTCATCTACACCGGTTTCCGGCTCTTCCGGCCGCCGGAAACAGAGATCCACCCGGAAAAAAACCCGGTGCTGAAGCTCTTCCGGAGGCTCGTCCCCATCTCGGAGGAGTACGAAGGCCGGAGTTTTTTCGTGAAACGCGGCGCACGGTGGATTGCCACACCGCTGGCTGTGGTGCTTATCGTCGTCGAGACCACCGACCTGATGTTCGCCACCGACTCGATCCCGGCCATCCTTGCGGTTACCCGCGACCCCTTTATCGTGTACACGTCCAACGTATTCGCCATCCTGGGGCTGCGCTCGCTCTACTTCGCGCTGGCCGGGATGATGGAGGTCTTCCATTACCTTCATTACGGGCTGTCGCTGATCCTGATCTTCATCGGGGTGAAGATGCTGGGGTCGGAATTCTTCAAGATCCCGATCGGCGTGGCGTTGTCGGTAGTGGGAGGGATTCTGGTGATCTCGGTACTGGCATCGCTGGCGTTTCCGAAGAAGAACATCACGGCGTAGAGACGCAGCATGCTGCGTCTCTACATTCCGGGTGAAACATCATGCTATTCAAATCTGATGGAATCGCCGCGCACGATGGAGTGCTTCTTGAACCGGGCATCGTCGTGGGAAGGATAGTCGAGGCGGTAATGGGCGCCGCGGCTTTCCTGGCGGGCCAGGGCAGAGCGCGCGGTCAGCAGAGCGGTCTGGAAGATGTTGTTGGCCTCGCACTGCCTCCGGCTGGTCATCGCGGGCAAGCACTTGCGCCATTCTTCGAGCTGTTCGATGGCCGCCCGCAACCCTGCACCGCTGCGAACGATGCCGATGTTCTTCCAGGCCAGGTCACGGACGGCTCGAATCATCTCCTCCGCCCCGCGTCCTTCCCGTGTTGCAGGATTTTCCGCAGCCTTGCCGGCTCTTGAACCAGCGTGATTTGGCTTACCGATAGCGGGGGGAGTCTCTTCACGAATCGTCTTACCGGCTCGAGCGCCATATACAAGTCCTTCGAGCAGGGAATTGCTGGCCAGGCGGTTGGCGCCGTGCACTCCCGTGCATGCGACCTCGCCGGCGGCGTAGAGCCCGGGGAGGCTGGTACGTCCATGCTGATCGCTTCGCACTCCGCCCATGGCGTAATGCGCCGCCGGGCGCACCGGGATCAGGTCGGTGCCAATGTCGATGTTGTATTGCAGGCAGGTTGAGTGAATGCGCGGGAACCGCGCTGCTACGTGGCTGGTGTCCAGATGGGTCAGGTCGAGGTATACAACCGGGTCTGCCAGGCGGGAGACCTCCAGTTCGTGGGCGATGGCGCGCGCCACCACGTCGCGCGGCGCCAGCTCGGCCATCTCATGATATTTGGGCATGAAGCGCTGCATCTCCGCGTTACGCAAATATGCGCCCTCTCCGCGCAGCGCCTCCGAGAGCAGAAATCGGGGGGCCTTCTTCACGTAGAGCGCGGTGGGATGGAACTGCACGAACTCCATGTCCTGGATCTCGGCGCCGGCGCGGAAGGCCATGGCGACACCGTCGCCGGTGGCCACGCCCGGGTTAGTCGTCTCACGGTAGACCTGTCCCAGGCCGCCGGTGGCCAGCAGAACAGCGCGCGCGTGCACCTCGCGTGTCTCGCCCCGGTCGTTCATCACTCGGATGCCGGCCACGCGCCCGTCAAGCAAGCACAGGTCGGCGGTGAACTCCCACTCCCAGAAAGAGATGTGTTTGAGGGTGGTCGCCTTGGCGTAGAGCGCGCGCCCGATTTCGCGCCCCGTGGAGTCGCCGTGGGCATGCAGGACGCGGGAACGGCTGTGCGCGGCTTCACGGGTGAAGGTGAGCTTGGTGCCCTGGCGGTCGAACTCGGTGCCCCAGTCGATCAGCTCCTGGATGCGCGGCGGGCCTTCCTCGACCAGCACGCGCGCAGCCTCGGGATTGGAGAGCCCGTCGCCGGCATCGAGGGTGTCCTGCAGGTGCAGGCTGATCTCGTCCTCATCGCTGAGCGCGACCGCCACCCCGCCCTGCGCGTACTGCGTGGCCGACTCGGTGAGTTCGTTCTTGGCTAGCACCAGCACGCGTCCGGCGCTGGCCAGTTCGATTGCGGCTCGCATCCCCGCCACCCCCGCGCCCACCACGATGTAATCAGTCTCGACCGGGACTGCCTTCATAAACAATTCATGTTACCACCAGCCAAGCCCCAGGCCCCCAGCCCGCGCCGCTGTTGCGCGGGTAGGGCCTGTGATTCTCATGCCAGTGGGCTATTATGGACTTCAGGTGAAGGCCGTCACGATTGCCGTAGAGCCGGTGTATGAGGCGCGCATCGAGAACGGAATACTGCGCGCGACAGGGCAGCAGCTCGTCCAGCTACGCGCCAATGGCAACCCCTCAGTGTTTGTGATCACCAACCCCGCGGTGCGCAAACGCTGGGGCAGAACGCTGACCCATTCGCTGAAGGGCGCCAAGCTCCACTTTGAAATTCTGGAGATGGGAGATGGCGAGCGCTATAAGACCATGGCCACCGTCGAGAAGCTGGCCACGCATCTGGTCGAACGCGGAGCTGATCGCCGCTCGCTGCTGGTTGCGTTCGGCGGCGGCGTGGTGGGGGACGTGACCGGCTTTCTGGCCTCCATCTACATGCGGGGTGTGGAGTTCGTCCAGGTGCCCACTACCTTCCTGGCGCAGGTGGACGCGGCCATCGGCGGCAAGACCGGCGTCGACCTCCGCCTCGGCAAGAACCTGGTGGGCAGTTTCCACCAGCCGCGGCTGGTGCTGATCGATCCTGCCGTGCTGGCGACCCTGCCCGAGCGCCAATATCGCTCCGGTCTCTACGAAGCGCTCAAGTGCGGTATCATCCGCAACCCTCGGATATTTGACTTCATGGAAAAGGAGCGCGAGGCCATTCTTCGACGCGATCCCGTGGCGCTGGAGTGGCTGATCACCGAATGCGTCGCGGTGAAGGCAGCGGTGGTGGCGACCGACGAGCGCGAGAGCGGCCTGCGCCGCATTTTGAATTTCGGCCACACGATCGGCCATGCGCTCGAGGCCGAGACGTCGTACAAACGATATCTCCACGGCGAGGCTGTCGCCTGGGGTATGGTGGCCGCCTCCAGGATCGGCGTCGGACTGGAGAAGACCAACCCCGAGTGCGCGCGCCGCATCCGCTCCGCTGTGCTTGCCTACGCGTCTTTGCCGCGGGTGACGGCGCGCAGCAGGGACGTGGCCCGGCGTCTGCGCGCCGACAAGAAGACCATCGATGGCGCAGTTCACTTCGTGCTTCCCATTGAGATCGGGCGAGTGGAGATCGTGCGCGGCGTCCCCGAGCGCGCGGTGCTCGCGGCCATCGACGAATTGCGTACCCTCTCGCAGGCGTGACCTTGGCCGCACCGGACAAATCGCCAGCCAGCGGCGCCGCGCCCGCCGGCACCGGCGATAAGCAGGCTGCCGCGCGCGCCGTGCGCGAGATGTTCACCGCCATCGCGCCCCGCTACGACTTCCTCAATCACCTGCTCTCGATGAACGTGGACCGCCTTTGGTGGCGGCGGGCCGCGCGGACCTTCGCGCATATCCTGGCGCGCCCTGACGCCCGGGTGCTCGACCTGTGCTGCGGCACCGCCGACATGGCGCTGGCCCTGCGACGACACAGCGTGGCCTCGGCGTCGATTTTTGGCGCGGATTTCTCGCACGCCATGCTGACTTTGGCCCATCGCAAGGCGCGCGGCGGCGTCAAGCTGATCGAAGCTGACGCACTCGCGCTGCCCGTCCCCAGCGCCTGCTTCGATCTGGTCGTCTCCGCCTTCGGCTTCCGCAATCTTGCTGACTATGACGCCGGGTTAGGCGAGATCGTCCGCGTGCTGCGTCCGGGAGGGGAAGTGGGTATCCTCGATTTCGGCGAGCCAAAGGGAGTACTGGGGGGAATCTACCAGATATACTTCCGGCGCGCGCTGCCGGTTGTTGGGACTGTCATTTCCGGGGTCCGCGGCCCATATTCCTACCTGCCAGCATCGGTTGAGCGCTTTCCTGATCCCTCGCAGATGCTGGAGCGCATGCGGGGCGCCGGGTTTCAGGACGTTAATTGGGTTCCCTACACCTTCGGGATTGCAGGACTGTATCGGGGAACGAAGTCGTAGCTTCTCTTACAGTTGGGGCTTCGACATAGCCGCCTCCACCGCCCGGACCGCCGTCTGGGACTCCCCGGTAAAGCTGTCCGCCAGCGCGTGTTCGCAAGTGTGGCGGATCACGTCCCCGTAATCCTTCCCAAGGAACTCCCGCAGCCGCCTGGTATCCATGAGGTAGGTTCCGGTGAAATAAGGAACTGCCGCAGCGGGGACGGAAGAGATGCCCAGCTTCCACCCCAGGTTGAGCACCATGCGGCAACCGGCCTTGCCAGGCAGGCGCATTACCCTGGCGCCGGCGATCTGAGCGCAGCGCTCAAAGCTGAGAGCATCACCGCGTCCGGCAACGTTCAGAATAGTAAGGCGCTGCCCTACGTCGGCCCGTCGCAAAATCCACGCCAGCAAGCGCGCCATGTCGTCCACGTGCACGTACTGGAAGCGGGTGTCGAGATACTTGCGTCCGTAAGGGATCAACGCCGGCAACTTGCGGCCGCGCTTTTCCAGCCAGCGCCCCAGCCGCCCCTGCCCGTAGGGGGTACCGCGCAGGATGTTGATGAGGTAATTGCGCATGCTGGCGCCAGCAAAGACGTGCGGCCGCAGGATGTACGTGCTGCACCCGCCCATGGACTTGGCGCGCGCCTGCGCCACCTGGTCGGCTTCGCGCTTGTGGATGGCGTAGGGCAGGGTGTGCCCCTGCAGGGGATGCTCCTCGGCCACCAGCCCGGGAAGGTCCGACCCGTAGGCCGACACGCTGCTGACGTAGACGAACTTCTTGATCACACCGCCGTTGCGGTTCACCACCGCGACCGCTTCCATCACGCGCGCCGTGCCAGCCACGTTGATGCGCCACATGCGGTCCACGTCCACGACGCCGGTGCGCAAGGGATCGATAACGAACGCCAGATGTACCACCGAGTGCGCTTCGGTCTTGCGCAGCAGATCGATCAGCTCGCGACAGGAAGCCTCCTCGCCCAGGTCAATAGTTTCAAAATGGAAGGAAGGATGACTGGTGAGAACAGCCTCGTCGCGAACCGGGTTCATGTCGAGCCCGAACACGTCGAAGTCCGGGATCTCGCGCAGCAGGCGCACGCCGAGATTGCCGGCAATGCCGGTGACCACGACCGTCCTCTCGGGTGCGGGCATCCCTTTACTTGCTTTGCGGCGGGGCCGGAGGAGGTACAGCGGGGGTGCCCGGGGTGGTCGCCGGTTGCGTTGAAGCCGCGGGCGCCGCCGGAGCTTGTGGCGATGGGGCCGCAGGCGGCGCAGGCGTTGCGGCAGTCGCCGGGGGAGTCCCCGCCTCAAAGTACGCTTCGTTAAAGGTCGGCTTCACGGAAGTGCGCAACTTCTCCATGCTTTCGCGGAAGCGTTCCCGCCCCAGCATGGCCTTGATCTCGTCGTGCACCTTGTCCAGGGGAATTGCACCTTTGCTGACAACCTTGTAGATGTAAAAACCGGAAGCCTCCTCCAGCGGGGCCGAGATTTCACCCGCCTTCATCCCGAACACGGCATCTTCCTGCTTGGGTGACAGGGTTCCGCGGCGATGTTCACCCACGTCCGCAGAGGGTGGCGTGCCCTTGTTCTTGGCAGTGGCGAAGGCTTCCTTCTGCAATTGGTCGAAGCCCTCCCCGGCGGCGGCGCGCTGCTGGATCTTTTCCGCCAGGGCCTTTGTCGCCGCGGTGTCGGGGGCCTTGCCATCCTCGGTCGGAACCATGGGAATGTAGATCCTCAGCAGTTTGGCCTGCTCGTACTTGGCGGAGTTCTCCTGGTAGTACTTTTCGATATCGGCTTGCGGGACTTCTGCGTCCTTCTGCTGCCTCTGGCGAGTGTATGAGTTGGCCAGGATTTGCAGCTTAGATAGCCGGAGCTCTTCCTGTACTTTGGGATCTTTCTCGACGCCGGCTTTGCTGGCGGCATTGGCCAGCACCAGCAGGTCCGTGTACCGTTGTGCCAGCGTTCGCCGTTGCGCGGGTGGCAGGTTCGGGCGGACGGTGTCAATCACTGTCTCCAGTTGCTTCCTGGTGACCACCGTCTCGCAGGTGGCAGGCTTGGCCGCCGCGGAACCGCTGGCGGTCTTGGGTTTAGCTGCGGGGCAAAGCCCTTTGATGGTGATGACCGCCGTATCCGGCCCTACCTCTTTGGATTCTTCGAGCATCTGCTTGGTGGAGGCCGACTTCGCGGCGGGAGCGGCTGGCTTCTGTCCGGGTGGATTTGGTGACGCGCTCGAGGGCTGGGAGGAGCTTGTCTGTCCGGTAGCGATAAGCGAGCCGAGGCACATTACGGATATTAGTCGGAAAAAACGCATTGGGTGCTTTCACTCCTTCGGGTGTCCGGCAAGGTCTTGGGCCATGCTAGCACAAGCGTCCGCGGCTGGCAGGCGGCGCTGGGCCCGGTTCTGGGGCAGGCACCACAAGCGTAAAATGCCGGGGGATGGCGGCGTCCAACATCAACGCCAGCGAGGTGCGCGGGGAAAAGCGCACGGTCGCACTCAACTCGGTGCTGGCAGCCGTCGCCATCACGGTCTTAAAGGTCGTGGTCGGGGTCACCACTGGCAGCCTCGGCATTCTCTCGGAGGCGGCGCACTCGGGACTGGACCTGATCGCCGCCACCATCACCCTGTTCTCGGTGCGGGTTTCCGACAAGCCCGCCGACGCCGACCATCAGTACGGCCACGGCAAGGTCGAGAACTTCTCCGCCTTCCTCGAGACCGGCCTGCTGCTGCTGACCTGCGTGTGGATCGTATACGAGGCCATTCGGCGGCTGTTCTTCCACCATGTGGAGATCGAGCCCAGCTTGGCGGCCTTCCTGGTGATGTTCGCCTCGATGGCGGTGGACTGGTGGCGGTCGCGCACCCTGCGGCGTGTGGCCGCCAAGTACGACAGCCAGGCCTTGCAGGCCGACGCCCTGCATTTCGCAACCGACATTTGGTCGAGCGGAGTGGTTGTGCTGGGCCTGTTGCTGGTCGGGCTGGGACGGCAGCTCGGGATCGGCTGGCTGCGCGACGCTGACGCCATCGCCGCCCTGTTCGTTGCCGGGGTGGTGGTATACGTCAGCTCGCGGCTGGCGCGCCAGACCATCGACGCCCTGCTCGATGCCGCTCCCTTGGGCGTGCGCGGTCGCATCATCGGCGAGGTGGGACGCGTGGAGGGCGTGCTCGACGTGGACCGTGTCCGCATCCGGCGCGCCGGGAATCGCTACTTCGCTGACCTTTCCGTCGCGCTGCGCCGCAACGTCACCTTCCAGAAATCAGGACAGGTGGCGGAAGACGTGGCCGAAGCCGTCCACCGCGTGCTTCCCGATGCCGACGTGGTAGTGCATCCCATCCCGCGCGCCTCGCGCGAGGAAAATCTGTTCGACCGCATCCGCGGCGTGGCCGCCCGCAGCAACCTCAGTGTGCATGACGTCAGCGTGCAGGACCTCGGCGGCTTCCTGCATGTGGAACAGCACCTGGAACTCGACGAGGGCATGCCCCTGAAGGACGCGCACGACCTGGTGACCCGCCTGGAGGGCGACATCCGCACCGAAGTGCCGGAGGTATCCTCCATCCTCACCCACATCGAGAGCGAGCCGGCGCACGTTGAAGCCACGGACGAGATTCGCGATCCCGCACTAGAAGGCCGGCTGCGCCGCATTTCCGGAGAGTTCCCCGAGATCCTCGACATGCACGAGATTATCCTGAAGCGGGCCGGTAGCCGCATTAATGTCTCCTGCCACTGCACCCTCCTCGACACCCTTCCACTATCGCGAGTGCACGACATTTCCACGGAGCTGGAGATTCGCTTCAAGCAGGAAGCTCCCGAGCTGTTCAAAGTTCTCATCCACGCCGAGCCGCAGACCGATAACCGGAGATGATTAACCTGATTGGGGTGCCACGCCGCGGTTCGCACCGCGAGGGGCTGGGGTGCCTTGTGTCAACAGCGGTTCTCAACGCCTATGGCCGGGCGGCTTCCGCGCATAAAAAGGAGCGTGCACGGGTAAACTGGCCCTCAAGTCAACCGACGCGATTTCTTCGTCACTTCAGCGAGTTGGTGATGTCCTGACCAGGAAACTCGCACAGATCACCTCCCTGGGCTGCCAGATTGATGGGCCAGAGTTCTTTGTCTGGCTGAAGACATTCAACCCCAATGTGAGTCGCGGATGGCGGCTTGCCAGCTACCGCGATCCACTTAATGCGGAATTGTGCCTGCCGGTTGCGGTACTGGATCCCGATACTGTCGCCCACGGATAAGCGGGCGCGTACTCCAGCCAGTCGGGTTCCCTTAGCGCTGATGTTCATAGTGCAAACATGCTCGGAGAAGGGTTTTCCTTCTCGGTCCATTCCCCAAATGCGAACCGGTAAAATACCCTGCACGCGCGCTTGGGCACGACGCTCCATTCCCCTATAGAGTACTCTTGGCGATGCAGCATGTCAGATGACCTTGGTACCTAAAACGACAAGGGATGACCCGAACCCCGCGGATAAGTCCGCGACAGCGCGCATCGACGTGCGCGCTAAGCGGGCCCAGTCTGCGTCCGGCCAAAAAAAGCGGGCGCGCTGTTCCGAGGCCGGAGGCACACCCCACTTGGTCGTTGTACCCTTGTAATCATCGGTTATGTACGTTTCGGGGCGATAATTGGTCCAAGGCTGGGAAGATATTCCTCAGCGTAAGATTGGCGTCGTTAAGTGGCAAGCAAGCAATCAGAGCGTAGGCGGTTTCCGCGGCGTTTTTGTTCGCTCTTGGTTCAGTTGCGTCCTCCGGGGCAGGCGTATCCCACCAACTGCGAAACCACCGATATCAGCCTGTGTGGCTGCTATGTGAAGTTGCTGTCTCCGTTGCCAGTGGGAACGGTGGTTGATATGCGCGTCAGGACGGGCGACACGGAGGTCAAGGTCCAGGGAGTAGTGAAAACATCGAACCCTGGGCTGGGCAATGGGATCGACTTTCTGGACATGGCGCCTGCCAGCAGGCTTCAGCTTCAGCATTATCTGGAGACGATCCCCGACGTGAAAGCACCCGAGTTCATCCCGTAAGTTCATTGCGCGCACTGCCTAGAGCGGCAGGCCTTCATCGAGTTCCAGGTGCTGGACGACCGTGCGTGAGTTTGCCCATCACGAACTCCTGGAGGAGGCCGCTGACCGCGCGTTCGGCGGTGCCGGTAGCGAAATTCCCGAATGTCAGCCCCAGGCCGCGATTCGACTTGGGGTAGTAGGCGTTCGAAATGGCCGACGAGGCCAGATCTCCCCCCAGACTCGAGTAGTTCGGCTGCCACTTCCCGTTGTCTCCTTTGCAGACAAATGGACTCAAGAGCGCATGCCGAGCGCGAGACTTATTCGTACCCGTGCGCTGGTAGAAGTAGCGTGGGTCCTGGTGGAGAAGTGATGGCAGAATGGCGCCGCCGATCATAACGTCAGTGAAGGCGTCGGCAGTATTGGCGCCGAACCGCTCGCCGTAGCCTGCCGCGCCCTGCCCGTAATCGGGGGTGTCTCCCGCCTGTTGGACTCCCGAAAGAAAAGCTATCCCAAGGAAAGTAATAGGATCGGTGACGACTTTGAAGGCCAGCTTGAACTTCAGTTTCGTCGTGAGCGGCGCGGGGTTGGGATCGTAGACGACATAGAAATTGGGGATGATTCCGAAAACCCGCTGCTGCACTTCCGCCCGGACCTGCTGAGCGGCGATCTCCTCGGAGGAAGGAGTCACAGTCACCGTGGTCCGCACCTCTTCAATCCGGAGCTTGCTCTCCAGGACTGTGTACTGGCCTGGCTGGAGCGCGACCGAGGATGTCCAGGCTGCAAATCCCTTGGCGCTAATGGTGACCTGATAGGGAATTCCCGGCCTGACGTCGTGGAGGTCAAAGAATCCATTGTCGTTCGTCACGACCATGCGGCGGTCAATAGGGACAGGGCCATCGAGAACCACAGTGGCGCGAGGGATGGGGTCGTTGTTCACATCGGTTACAGTACCCACAATGTGTCCCGGCTGCGTCTCTGGCGAGTCAGGACGCTGCGCCACCACGGGCACGACCAGTAACGTAACGGCGAGTAAGGTCAGGCGAAGGTGGCGTGCTTCGACAGGTAAGCGAATGTGCCGGTGCAGAACCAAGGTGCCTGCCTTCTCCGCCACACTTGGAAGCTTCCGGAAAAACCGTAAAGGACCTAAAGAGCGCACCTTACCCTCGTGCAGAGTTTACTGCAAAAGTCGAACTCAAATCCCGCTGCTCATTCTGGGAGAATCCTGGTCTCCGGGGTTGGTACCGAGCCAATCGGAGGTCAGGACCCAAGTTGATTGTCGGTTCACATTCCGATACTTGCCAGTTACGGAAGACGGGCACACATGGCCCGGTGGGTTCTTAGACTTGAGAGGAACGGCGGCCTCGATGCGAGTCGCAAGACCTGCGGGGGCTAGCAACGACAATGGCGCTGTCGGGCCGTGTGCCTCGCGAGCTGGCCTAGCTCAGGCGGACGCCTGGGCGGGCCTCTCCGGATACAGGCGATCAAATTCCGGGTCACCATGAAGGAGCGTGAGGTCGGGGTCGCGGCGGGCCCACACTGAGTCCCTGAAGCCCGCTTCCCAGGCTTTGCGCAGGGCATCCAGGGCCTCCGTCTTTTTCTTCAAGCCGCAGAACACACAAGCCGCGTTATACAGAATCGAGGCTTCATTGGCGCGCAAAGTGACCGCCAGGTTGAGTTCGCGCAAGGCGTCGTCGGGCCGTCCCAAATAGGCGTAGTCAGAGCCAAGAAGGATGCGCGCCCGCGCGTCTTCGGGCACTTGTTTCAGGTGGTTTTCAAACGCCGCGGTCCTGCGCTGAATCATGTTGCGCCTGGCTTCTTCTTTTCCCATGGCGCCGAGAGCGTTGGTGATGGGCACATAAGCGTTGTAGTCCTCACCGCTGGCTTCGATAGCGGCTTCGGCAACGTCTACAATTTCCTGATAGCGTCCGGCGGCGAACAGCGCACGGCAGAGCAGGTAATAGGCGCCCTCACAGTCGCGCTTGCGTTCGATGGCTTTCTTGACCATGCGTACCGCCTCGTCATGCAGTTCGGCTGCATAGAGGACCCAGGCCTGACTGACCTGCACTTCGGGCAGATCCCACCGCAGGGCTACGGCTTTGCCGGAGGCCTCGCGCGCCCGTTCCACCCACACCTGATCGCGGCTGTAGTTGCAGTAGAACATGGCGCAGGCGTTGGCGCAGGCGGCATAGGCAAGGGCGAAGCTGGGGTCGATGGCGACGGCGTTTTCGAACATCTGCAACGCGAATTCGAGATCCTGGCGGGTCTGGCGGCGGGCGTAGCGCTTGCCGCGCAGATAAAGATCGTAGGCCTGCAGGTTTTCCGTGGGCTTGACGGCCAGCGCCTCGAGTTCCTCCGGAGAGAGCGTGACCCGCAGGGCTTCGGCGATCTTGCGGGCCATTTCGTCCTGGACTTCGAAGACGTCCTTCATCTCCCGGTCGAAGCGCTCCGACCAGAGCGGAAAATCAGTGCGCGCATCCACGAGCTGGGCGTTGATGCGCAGGCGGGCGCCGGAGCGCCGCAAGGTGCCGGTCAGCACGTAGGCCGCACCGAGCTGCTGGCCGACCTGCGCCGGCGTCACCGTTTTGTCCCGGAAAGCCAGGACGGTGGGACGCGAAAAGATGTTCAATCCGCGAATCTTGGAGAGCTCGGTAATGACGTCCTCGGTGATGCCGTCGCGCAGGTACTCGTCCTCCTTGGCGCCGCTCAAATTCTCAAAATAGAGCACGGCCACAGATTTTCCCGTAGGCTTGTGAACGCCGGAGGCGGAATCAGAATCGGTCTTCTCCTTGGCGCGCCGTTTGCTGGATTCGAGATCGCGCTTGAGGCGGTTGAGGTCGGTCTTCAGCTCGGTGGCCGTCTGGCACCGCAGATTGCGGTCCTTCTCGAGCGTCTTATCCAGGATGCGCACAAAATCGGCCGGCAGCGAGGGATTCAGCTCGTTCGCCGGCTTGGGGTCGCGATTCAGGATTGCGTCGAAGATGATGGCCGAAGTGTCTCCCTGGAAGGGAAGTGTTCCGGTGGCCATCTGGTAGAGCACGGTGCCGGTGGAAAACAGGTCGGTGCGGGCGTCCACGAGTTGCCCGCGGGCCTGCTCCGGCGACATGTAGGAGACGGTGCCGACGGCTGCGCCCGGTGAAGTCAGCTCCCCGGTGAAGCCCTGGGTGTCGCCCTCATCGGCCGCGCCTCCCGGCGCGATCTCACCACGGCTCATTTTGGCCAGGCCAAAGTCCAAAATCTTTATCTGTCCGCGCTCGGTGAGAAAGAGATTCGCCGGCTTGATGTCGCGGTGCACGATGCCCTTGGAGTGAGCCGATTCGAGAGCGTCGGCGATCTGGATGGCCATCGGCAGCAGCTTGTCCATCTCCATGGGCTGCTTGGTCATCTTCTGCGCCAGGGTCTCGCCCTCGAGCAGTTCCATGACGATGAAGTGCCGGCGCTCATGCTGCTCAATCGCGTGAATGGTGCAGATGTTGGGATGATTCAGCGAGGAGGCGGAGCGCGCCTCGCGCTGGAATCGCTCCAGCAACTGGCTGTCCTGTGCCATTTCAGGCGGGAGAAACTTCAGGGCCACGCGGCGGCCGAGCTGGGAGTCCTGGGCTTCGTACACCACGCCCATGCCACCCGAGCCTAGTTTACGGAGAATCCTGTAATGCAGCAGCGACTGGCCGATCAGGGCATCCTGATTCATATAGGCGGTTGATGGTATGCGGCGGAGAGGATGGCGTCAAGAAGGCGAGGCGCAGTCATGGTCCATCTGGGCTCGCGTTTCTCGGATTACTGTTGATGAATCGCCATTCCACTCATCAGGAAATACGCATCCTCCAGAAAAAATGCAGCCATCGCCCGCTTTGCCTCGTCAGATGCGCATATGACCGAAATCGCGAAGCGGATGCTTCTGTTCACCCAGCCGGGCTGACCGCCGTGCTCCACGGCGCGGGCCTACCTCTCGGCGAGAGGCATACCATTTGAAGAACGCGACGTGAGCCGCGATTTCGAAGCCGTCCGCGAGCTGGTCGAGACGTATCACAGCCGCGCGACCCCGACCGTGGTCATCGGCGACGAGGTGGTCATCGGATTTGATCCCGAACGCATCGACGAACTCCTCGGCTCCTAGCCACCCGCTGCGCGGATACCTGTCGATCGCGGCCGCGGGGCTGTGCTGGGGCGCCGCCGCTACCCTGGGAAAAGCAGTGTTCAGCGGGCGGTTGCTCGCCGGGTCGCAAGCGTTGCGACCCATCGATACGCTCATCCTGACGCAGACGCGCGTCAGCTTCGCGCTCCTGATCCTTGCGCCGCTAGTACTCTGGCGCGGCGGCCGGGCGGCGCTCGCTCTCCCTGCGCGCGACGTGCTCCGCTGCGCCATCCTGGCGGTTTTCGGAGTTGCCGGATCCAACTTTTTCTACTTTTACGCCATCGCGAAGACCACGGTAGCAACGGCCATAATTCTGCAATATACGGCGCCGGTGTGGGTCCTGCTCTACCTGGTGGCGCGGCGACGGCAGCGTGCGAGCGCGCAGCGCGTGATCGCTGTGGCGGCGGCCGTCGCCGGGTGCGCGCTCGTGGTCGGTGGACACCTGCGGGCCAATCCCGCTGGCGTCGCTGCCGGGCTCGGCGCCGCCTTTTCGTTCGCCTTCTACAACGTCTACGGCCACGGCCTGCTGGCGCGATACGACCGCTGGCGTGTGCTGGTGTACACGTTGCTGAGCGTGACCATCTTCTGGCTGCTCGTCAACCCGCCCTGGAAGCTGATAGCGGCCCACTATTCGGCCCGGCAATGGGGTTTCATGCTGGTGTTCTCGGTGCTTTCCGTGCTGCTGCCGTTCTCCTTTTACTTCGCCGGGCTGCAGTATCTGGACGCGACGCGCGCCATCGTCACCAGTTGCCTGGAGCCAGTGTTCGCTATAGTGCTGGCAGCGGCGTTCGTGAGCGAGTCCCTGGGGACGGTCCAGGTAGTGGGGATCGCCGCCGTACTGGTTGCAACCGTGTTGGTGCAACTTCCCAGCCGGCGTGGCGAAGAACGTCCTACCGACGTTCGTCTGTCTATGGCGGAGTGACATGCAGGAACGAGGCAGCGCGATCCGAGAGGTGCGTCAGATCCGGGCCGCACCCCCGCGCCGGCATCCCGTCCGCGGATATCTCTCGATCGCTGCTGCGGCGTTCTGCTGGGGCGGGGCCGCCAGCCTGGGCCGGGCGGTCTTTACCGGACGCATGTTCGCACACTTGCCTCCGCTCGGACCGGTGATCATCACCCAAACCCGCATCAGCTTTTCCTTGCTGATCCTGACGCCCGTCGTGCTGTGGCTGGGCGGCCGCTCAGCCCTGGTCTTGTCGAAGAAAGAAGTGGTGCGCTGCTTCGTGCTGGGCGTTTTTGGCATGTCGATGGCTAACTTCCTTTACTACCTTGCCATCGCCAAGACCACCGTCGCCACCGCCATCATCCTCTTCTACACCGCTCCGGTTTGGGTGCTGTTGTACCTGCTGGCGAGAGGGAAGCAGCAGGCCACTGTCCGACGAATCAGCGCGGTTACGGCCGCAGTGGTAGGCTGCGGGCTCGCCATCGGCATCGGCGGACCCGCGCACCTGCGGCTTAATGGCTTGGGAGTTGCGGCGGGCCTGCTGGGCGCCGTCGCTTTCGCCTTCTACAACGTGTACGGCCACGGGGTGCTGGCGCAAAATGAGCGCTGGCGTGTGCTGGTGTACGCTTTTTTCGGGGCGACCATGTTCTGGATGATGGTGAACCCGCCCTGGGCCATCGCCGCGGCGCACTACTCTGCGAGACAGTGGGGCTTCATGGTGATGTTCTCCGTGATCTCGATCCTTCTGCCGTTCTCGTTCTATTTTGTGGGCCTGCAGTACCTGGACGCCACGCGCGCCGTGGTTACCAGTTGCTTGCAGCCGGTCTTCGCCATCCTGTTCGCGGTGGCATTTATCGCGGAGTCGCTGCACTGGCTGCAGGCGGTGGGGATCGTCATCGTGCTGGCCGCCAGCATTGCCATCCAGATCCCGGAGAAGCGCGGCGAGACAGCGACGGATGTACGGCTCACGCTGGCGGAGTGAAAAGAGCACGGGGGGCTGAAGCCGCGCCCCTTCAAACCAGCCAAAGGCTAAGAGCTAACAGCTAAGAGCCGCTTTTCGGCGCCAGATGAAAATAATGCCTTGCCCGCCGGACGTCGTGCGCGATCTGCGCACGCAAAGCTTCCACGGAAGGGAACTTGATTTCCCCGCGCAGCCGGTACAGGAAGAAGAGTTCCACCGCGGTCTGGGCGGTCAGCTCGATGGGATGGAAGTTCAGCAGGTGGGTTTCAACGGCAAACGACTCATGGACAAAGGTCGGGCGGTAGCCGACGTTGGTGACCGAGTCGAAACACTCGCCGTTGATGCGCGCGCGTGTCACGTACACTCCGTCGGCGGGCACCAGCTCGTCGTAATGGCTCAGGTTGATGGTGGGCACGGTGTACTTGTGCCCGTAGCCGCGGCCGCGTCCGGGGGTGGAGACCAGGCCGAAGACGCGTCCCAGCAGTTGCCGGGCCCGCGCCACCTGGCCCTGCTCCAGCAGTTCGCGTACGCGGCTGCTGGATACTGTTTCGCCGCGGACCTTCATCTCGGGATAGATCTTCACCTCAAAACCAACCTCGTGGCCAAATTCTGTCAGCCGGCGCACATCTCCGTGCGCCTTGTGTCCGAAATGGAAGTTTGCTCCCTCATGGACCTCAAGCGCGCGCAGGCGTTGCCCCAGGGCTTCTTCCGCGAAGCGGCGCGGCGGGGTGAGCGAGAGATCGCGCGAGAAGGGAAGCACCAGTGTGGCGTCAAGGCCGGTGGATGCCAGCAGTTCCAGCTTGCGCGGCAGGGGCGTGATCAGCTTGGGGGCGACGTCCGGACGCAGGATGCGGGTGGGATGCGGCTCAAAGGTCACCGCCAGCGACCGGGCGCCGCGTTCCTTGGCTCGTTTCACTACCTGCGCCAACACCGCCTGATGGGCGCGGTGGACCCCGTCGAAATTTCCCACACTGAGGATAGTCGGGCCGAAGTCAGCGGGCACTTCTTCGAGATGGTGGAAGACGTTCATTCCGGGTCAGATCTCGAACTCGAGCTTCAGCCCGTCGTGCGCCAGACGCACATGGTCAGGCAGCGAGCGATTGGTCTCTTCGTGACCCAGGTCGTGCGAGATGTGGGTAAAAAAGGCGCGCTTCGGCTGCAGGCGCTCCACCAGGCGCACCGAGTTTTCCAGCGTCGAGTGCGAAGGATGCGGGCGGTGGCGCAGCGCGTCCAGGAACAGGATGTCCAGCCCTGCCAGTTGCAGCATTGATTCTTCCGGGATCTCGCTGAAGTCGGTCAGATAGGCGGCTGATCCGAAACGGTAGCCATAGATTTCCTCCCGCCCGTGCATCAACCTCACCGGCAGGAAGCAGGCGCCGAACAACTCCACCGGCCCGGTGATTTCGCGCAACTCCAACTCGCCTTTGCCGCCGTAGTTGTAGTCACCTTCAAAAATGTAGCGAAAGATGTCCCGCAAGCGTTCGATGACCGGCGGGTGGCCGTAGATGAGGATCTTGCCTTCATGCCAAAAGGTAAGTGGGCGCAGGTCGTCGAAGCCCATGATGTGGTCAGCGTGAGCGTGAGTGAACAGCACCGCGTCCAGGAAGCGGAGGCCTTCGCGAAGGGCCTGCTGGCGGAAGTCGGGCGTGGTGTCGATCAGCACCGTGTGGCCTTCGTACTCGATCATCACCGAAGGACGACTGCGGCGGTCGTGCGGGTCCGGCGAGTTGCATACCGCACAAGGGCAGCCAATAGTCGGCACACCCATCGAGGTGCCGCTGCCCATCACGGTCAGGACGGCCTTCATTTTGGCTTGCCGCCGGGAGCAGACAGGTCGGACGGAGCCTGCCGCGCCAACGCATTGGTCAGCTCCACAAAGCCCATGCGCAGCTCGTACAGGCAGTTCTGCAGCAGGTGCTG
>DATKLD010000088.1:0-3190 GCA_035542595.1 Terriglobales bacterium | reverse complement strand
CGCTTCCGGATGACGACGATGCGACTCCCGCCGAGGAGAAGCAGGAGGAGCAGCAACGTAAAAACGCTCCGGATGACCAGTTGAAGAAGGCGATTGACGTGTTGAAGAATCCGGCGCAGCAGGCAAAGGCCTCGTAGCCAGCTTGCACTGCGATTGAACTCAAGCCGCGGATAACCTCCGCGGCTTTATTCAGCCCAAAGGAGGTCCGCTGCGGGCAGGTGGGGCCGGTCAGGGGTTCCGGCGGTGTAGTATTTCTTTTCCTCAGTCTTTCCGGAGGCTGTAATGTTCTTAGCTCCTGTCAGGTATTTGTCCTTGTTTGCGGTTTGTGTGGCTTCGGCTGTAGCCCAGGAGGCTAAGCATTGTGCCGATTTGGCCAGCGTCAAGATTTCGGGTGTCGAGATCACCAAGGCCGTTGTCGTTCCGGCTGGGAAAGCGAACCCGCCGTTCGGCTTCGGCTATGCCGGGCCGGTGCCGGAGTACTGCCGGGTGGAGGGCGTGATCAACCGCCGCACGGGTGTGGATGGCAAAGAGTTTGGCATGGGCTTTGCTGTCGGGCTTCCGGGCAACTGGAACGGCGACTTCCTTATGCAGGGTGGCGGCGGCGGTAATGGGTTCGTCGCCGAGCCGCTGGGTGCAACGGCAGCCGGCGACACGCCCGCCCTGTTGCGCGGCTTTGCCGTGGCCAGCACTGACACCGGGCACAAAGGCACTGCCCCATTCGACTTCAGCTTCATGAAAGACGAGCAGGCCATGCTCGACTTCGCCTACCAGGCAAATCCTAAAGTGGCCGAGGTCGCCAAAGAGATCATCGCCAGCTATTACGGCAAGCCTGCCGCCTACTCCTACTTTGTGGGATGCTCCACCGGCGGCCGCGAAGGGATGATCCTGAGCGAAGAATTCCCCACGGTTTTCAACGGCATTGTCTCTGGAGCTCCCGCCCGGCGAACAGGATACTCGAACATCGCAGCGCTCACCTGGCCTGCCGTGGTGTACAACCAGATCGCACCGAAGGACGCCAATGGCAAGCCGAAGACCGCCGAAGCCGTTACGGATGCCGACCGCAAACTTCTGATGGATGCGCTGCTGAAACAATGTGACGGGCGCGACGGCATTGCCGACGGCATGATCTTCGATCCGCTGGGATGCAATTTCGATCCCGGCGTACTCACCTGCAAGGGCAAAGACACGAACGGTTGCCTGACGGCGGAGAAAGTCGCCGCGATTAAGACCGTCATGGCCGGCCCCAAAGACTCGAGCGGGTATCCGGTTTACACCAGCTTCCTCTATGACACAGGAATCACAAACACCGCCGGACTGCATGGCATTCTCGCCATTGGTCCCGGGCCGTTCGGACCACCCACCACCGAAACGAAGGTCGATCTCGACAAGCTGGAAGAAAATGCTCCGCAGCCCCTAATTGACGCGCTTTCCACGAATCTTACGACCTTCTCGGGCAACGGCGGCAAGCTGATCTTCTATCACGGCAACAGCGATCCGTGGTTCTCGGCGCTCGATACGTTCGGTTACTACAAAGCCATGGTCGACGCCAATGGCGGACAAACCACTGTCTCCAAGTGGAGCCAGTTTTATTTTGTCCCCGGCATGGGCCACTGCGGGGGCGGTGCAGCCGCGCTCGACGATTTCGATCTGATCTCTCCCATCGTTAACTGGGTGGAGAAGGGCAGCGCACCGGAATCGGTAATAGCTACCGGCAAGGCGTTCCCGGGCCGCAGCCGTCCGCTCTGTCCCTACCCGAAGCACGCGCAATACAGCGGCAAGGGAAATCCGGAAGACGCTCAGAACTTCGCCTGCCAATAGCGCCCCTGAGTGGCTCACGTTTCTCTGCTTTCGAGAAATGTGGAGGTGACCTCTCATTTCGCCAGCTTACTATCGAAGAAATCCGCCATCATGTGGTGCGCCTCTTTCGACTCCGGCAGGTTCCAGTCATTCCAGAACGCATGCCACAGTCCGTCGAACACGACGACTTGAGCGGCGACTCCGGCGTTCACAAACGCCCTATGCAGGTTCACTGTGTTACTCAGCAGCAGATCGCGTCCGCTGGTGAGAAACAGCGTTGGCGGAAATCCCCTCAGGTTGGCATAAATCGGCGACAGCACCGGGTCTTTCAGATCGGTCGTGCCGGTGTAGCCCGTGTCGTGTTTGCCCGTCCAGCGGCTGATGGGCCCCGATAGTCCCCACAGCCCGTAGATGAACATCGAGTCGCCGAAGGTGCTGAAGTCGCCGCTGCCTGAGAAGATCCCCAGCGCCGCCGGCAGGGGGAGGCCTTCCTTGCGTAGCTCGCTCGCAACCTCAGCCGTGAGAATCGCGCCTGCCGACGTGCCATATAGGCCGATGTTCTGCGGCTTGTAGGCCTTCAGCAGCTCCTTGTACACCGCTACCGTTTCGTTCACCTGCGTGGGAAACTTGTGCTCCGGCGCCAGCGAGTAGAGCACCGAAACCACTTTCGTCTGCGTCAGGTTCGCCACCGGAATCGACTCGATCATCGAGCCCCAGTCCGCATTGAAACCGCCGCCGTGCACGTTGATAAGTACGCGATTTTGCTTCGCCACCGGAATCTTTGGTGGTGTTACGATGCGCACCGGCACGCCCGCAATCTTCGACTGCTCGACATTCACCGGATACGTCTTGCGTATTTCCTCGCCGCCCTTGGCCTGCCACGCGTCGGCTGCGGCGCGGTCTTTGGCGACGTCGTAGGGCGGCTCCGTGTCCGGACGGTTCACCGACACCGCCTTCTGCGCCGCTGGACTCAGCGTGTCGGGCACCGGCACGCAGCGCGCCACGCGGACGGTCCCATTCGCGCCCATGACACTGGTGTCTCCTTGTGGCGGGACGCATGTCTGCGCCGCATCCTGGGCACCTGCCATCACTACGACCGAAACAACGACACACGCAATCGTAAGTTCATTCCAGTACTTGTTCATCGGCTCCTCGATGTGAAATATGGCGGAAACTCTATAGCATTGCTGCCCAAAACAAAAGGCGCGGAGGGACTGCCTCCGCGCCCGCGATTTGCATCACAGGCCTATGCGTTGATCGGCATGCCGAAGACAGCGTTGGCGCCGTCGAGCATCGCCTCTGACAACGTGGGATGCGCGTGGATGATGTTGGCCAGCTCTTCGGCGGTACACTCCATCTCCAGCGCGACCACCGACTCGGCGATCAGTTCGGT
>DATKLD010000087.1:0-48481 GCA_035542595.1 Terriglobales bacterium | reverse complement strand
GGAGCGGAACTTCACCTTGGGGTTGTTCTTCCCCAGCACCTTGGTGATGGCCGCCGTCAGCGTGGTCTTGCCGTGATCGATGTGCCCGATCGTCCCTACGTTCACGTGCGGCTTGGTGCGATCAAATTTTTCCTTGGCCATCTCTTGCTCCGTCAGTGGGCGACTTACGCCCTATGTCAAAATAGTCCTGAGTTATCTACTTACCGTTTTTCCCTGCACCCGCGCGATAATCTCCTCGGCCACCGAGCGCGGCACTTCTTCGTAGCGAGCGAAGTGCATCGAGTAGGTTGCGCGGCCCTGCGTACGGGAGCGCATGTCGGTGGCGTAGCCGAACATCTCCGACAGCGGTACGTGCGCGCGGATCACCTGCGAGCCGGCGCGGTGCTCCATGCCCTCGACCCGCCCCCGGCGCGAGTTGAGGTCGCCGATGATGTCTCCCATGTACTCCTCGGGGACCACGACCTCGACCGACATCATGGGCTCGAGCAGCACCGGCGAGGCCTTGCGCGCGGCTTCCTTGAAGGCCATTGAGCCGGCGATCTTGAACGCGATCTCGCTCGAATCCACCTCGTGATAACTGCCGTCGTGCAGTGTGGCTTTGACGTCCACCATCTCGTAACCGGCAAGGACGCCGCCTTCCATTGCCTCGCGAATACCCTCGCCGACCGGCTTGATGTACTCCTTAGGAACAGCGCCGCCGGTGATCTCGTCCACGAACTCGTAACCTTTGGCCGGGTTCGGCTCGATGCGGATCTTCACGTGCCCGTACTGGCCGCGGCCGCCGGTCTGGCGGATAAACTTGCCCTCCGCCTCGCTGGCCTTGCGGATGGTCTCGCGATAGGCGACCTGCGGCTTGCCGACGTTGGCCTGCACGCTGAACTCGCGCATCATGCGGTCCACGATGATCTCCAGATGCAGTTCGCCCATGCCGCTGATGATGGTCTGGCCGCTGTCAGGATCGGTGTGGACCTTGAATGTCGGATCTTCGTTCGCCAGCTTGGAAAGCGCCACGCCCATCTTTTCCTGGTCGCCCTTGGTCTTGGGCTCGACCGCCACCGAAATCACCGGCGCCGGAAACTCGATGGTCTCGAGCACGATCGGATGTTTCTCTTCGCAGATGGTGTCGCCGGTGGAGATGTTCTTGAGGCCGACGCATGCGCAGATGTCGCCGGCGTAGATCTCGCTGATCTCCTCGCGCTTGTTGGCGTGCATCTTGAGCAAGCGTCCGATGCGCTCGCGCCGCTGCAGGCGCGGGTTCCACACGCTGTCGCCGGTCTTGATCTGCCCCGAGTACAGCCGGATAAACGTAAGCTGGCCGACGAACGGGTCGGTCATGATCTTGAAGGCCAGCGCCGAGAGCGGCTCGTTGTCGTCGGCCTTGCGGGTGATCTTCTTGTCCGGATGATCGGGATTAAGACCTTGCACGGGAGGAATTTCGATGGGAGAGGGAAGGTAATCGACCGCGGCGTCGAGCAGCGGCTGCACGCCCTTGTTCTTGAAGGCGCTCCCGCAAATCACCGGAAACAGTTTCAGGGCGATGGTGGAACGCCGCAGCGCCTGACGCAACTCGTCGGGTGTGATGTTCTCCCCTTCCATGTACTTGTGCAGCAGACCGTCGTCGTTCTCCACGATGGTCTCGACCATCTGGTGGTGGAAGGCGTTGGCTTTCTTCTTCAGCTCTTCGGGAATCTCTGCGGTCTCGAATTCAGCGCCTAGCGTCTCTTCGTTCCAGATGATGGCTTTCATCTCGAGGAGATCGATGACGCCACGGAAGTTTGCTTCCTGGCCGATGGGGAGCTGAATGGCGATGGGGCGGGCGTTGAGGCGCTTGCGGATGGTGTCGACGGCATGCTCGAAATCGGCGCCCATCTTGTCCATCTTATTAATGAAGCAAATTCGCGGGACACCGTACTTGTCGGCCTGGCGCCAGACGGTCTCTGACTGCGGCTCGACCCCGTGCACAGCGTCGAACACGGCGACGGCGCCATCGAGCACGCGCAGCGAGCGCTCCACCTCGGCGGTGAAGTCCACGTGGCCGGGCGTGTCGATGATGTTGATGCGCTCATCGCGCCAGGTGCAGGTAGTCGCGGCGGAGGTGATGGTGATGCCGCGCTCTTGCTCCTGCGCCATCCAGTCCATGGTGGCGGTGCCTTCATGCACCTCGCCCAGGCGGTGCGTCCTGCCGGTGTAGAACAGGATGCGCTCCGTGGTCGTGGTCTTGCCGGCGTCGATGTGCGCCATGATGCCGATGTTGCGGCATCGCGATAATGGGACCTGTCTAGGCACTGTGTTCTAACTCTTTCTCCGTGCGCTGCTCTGCAGCTTCTAGCTTTTAGCTCCTAGCTTCTTAGCTTTTGGCCAAAAGCCTTCTCACCACCTGTAATGCGCAAACGCCTTATTGGCTTCCGCCATGCGATGGACGTCTTCTTTCTTCTTGATCGCCGCGCCGCGGTTGTTGGCCGCATCCAGCAGCTCATTGGTGAGCTTGTCCACCATGCCCTTTTCGCCGCGCGCCCGGCTGTAGGTAATCAGCCAGCGGATAGCCAGCGAAGTGCGCCGGTCAGGATTGACCTCCACTGGCACCTGGTAGTTGGCGCCGCCCACGCGGCGGGTCTTCACTTCCAGCACTGGCTTGCAGTTTTCCACCGCCTTCTTGAACAGCTTCAGCGCCTCGTCGCCGCCCTTCTCCTGCAGCTTCTCAAGCGACTCGTAGAAAATCCCCTGGGCTACGCTCTTCTTACCGCCCCACATCATGCAGTTGATGAACTTGTTGACCAGCGGCGAATCGTAGACCGGGTCGGGCGCGACTTCCGTCTTGCTGATATGTCCTTTTCTCGGCATGGCTGACTTTCAACTCCTCGCAACTACGCTTTCGGCCGCTTGGCGCCGTATTTCGAACGCCCCTGCTTCCGGTTGGCCACTCCTACGGTATCCAGCGTGCCGCGGATCACGTGATAACGCACTCCAGGCAGATCCTTCACACGGCCGCCGCGGATCAGCACGATGGAGTGCTCTTGAAGATTATGGCCGACCCCGGGAATGTAGGTCGTAACCTCGATCCCGTTGGTCAAGCGCACGCGGGCCACCTTGCGCAGGGCCGAATTCGGCTTTTTCGGGGTCTGCGTGTATACGCGGGTGCAGACACCGCGCTTCTGCGGGCAGGACTGCAGCGCCGGACTGGCGGTCTTGTAATTCGGTTTGTGCCGTCCCAGTCGCACCAACTGATTGAATGTGGGCACTCTTTCCAGCTCCTTGGCGCGCACACACGCGCACCTGATTGATCCCTCCTCGGGACTGGCGCGGCCCTTCCGCCGAGCCATACTTCCCTGCGGGGCAGGGAGATTGTTGATTTGTGGCAGCCGACGACGGTGGCTTTCAGACCCCTGGGGTTAAGCTCCGTTTCGCCCGCCTCGACCTGCATACCCTTGCGCGCGGCGCAAGGCAAGCGCAGGTTCGTTTCAGCGAGGACGCCCTTCTGGCGGACCCGACGTGCCGTCCGCGGGCGTGTGTCATCTACAAGGTAGAAGCACAGGTGTTACCGAATCTGCTCGCAGAACCTCTCAAATATAACAACTTCCGCCACAGAGCGTCAACCACATACGGCGGGCTGCGTTGGCGGGGTCAATACCACATCTGCGCCACCGATGTAGCCAGCCCAGGACAGCAGCGCCGGGAGTTGCCGAAATAAATCCCAGCTTCTAAACTGGCAAGCTCCTCATGGCAATCGGGCCGAAGGGGAGATGCGCACCTCGGGATCCCTCCGGGGTGGAGGGTACATGCGGCGGTTCATGCTTCTGGGTACAGGCGTCCTCTTATTATTTCCGATTATCGGAACGATGCTCCTTGGCTGTGGTGGCGGTGCGACAGTCGGCCCAGCGGTCAGTGTCAAGCTGACTCCAACTGATGTTTCGCTCAACCGGGGGGCCACTGCCCAGGTAACCGCTCAGGCCTTCGCCGGCGACAACGTTGGGGTTTCAACCCCCACCCTTTCTTACCACTCCGACAACCCCGCCATCACGGTTTCGAATTCAGGCCTTATCTGCGCCGGGCAATGGGACGCCAACTTCATCAAGTGCTACACGTGCAGCAACCCGGACCTGATAACGAACCAATGCCCTGCCAACAGTGCTCTACTGCCGCTGGGGACCGCCAACATCACGGCCACCGCTTCGACGGGCAACGTCACCATCACCAGCAACACGGTGGTGGTCACCGATCACGAACCCATCGACAGCATCCAGGTCATTCCCGATCTGAGCAATCCGACCCCTTGCGTCTCTCAGGCCGGCACCCCACCCGCCAATACTGCCAAGTTCACGATCCAGGCTTTCAGTAATGATCCAGCCACCTGTCAACGTATTACCGGGTCCAGCAATGTGCCCTGCCAGGTTCCCAACGGCACCATTGGAAACATCAACTGGGCGGTCTCCCCGACCCAGGTGGCCGCGGCGGACGCGACGACCAAGACTGCCGGCGATCCCCTGGTGGTGACTTCATTGGTCCCTGGTCAGGGGACGGTTGTGGGATCTACCGGCATATCCGGGTCGCTCGTCTCTGGCTCCGCCCCGTTCACTACCTGTGCGGTCGCCAGCATTCACGTTCAAACATCGTCCGGCAGCAACTCATTCACCGCTCCGGTTAGCTCTACGGTAACCCTGGTGCCCACTGTTATCGACAGTCAAGGGAACAATCTAAACCTCTCGGCCAGCACTCTCGGCCTTACCTGGATTAGTTCTCAGCCGGCACTGGCGAGCGTAAGCCTGGGGACAGTGAACACGTCGGCGCCCGGCACCGCCGAGATCACAGCGGCCTGCCTGCCGCCTTCGTGCAACGTCAATTTCACTCCTCCCCAACCAATCTACAGCGACAATGCGGTCACCGCCACCATCACCGGCACGGTTGACAGCACCGTGCTGGTAGCGACCGCTACAGCCCCCGCTAGCACGAGCAGCAGCAACGTAATCGTCCCCATCGATACCGGCACCAACAATCTCGGCACGGCCTTCACCTTACCGAGCAACACACAAGTAAACTCGATGGTGCTGCCGCCCTCGGGAAGCCCTGCTTCACTGGGTACTAACTGCGCCAACGGGGTTACCACTGGACTCAACGGCATCGCCTGCGCCGGCCTGATGCAGCTCAATCTCGCGAGCAACACCCTGTCCGGTCCGGTTCCGACCATAACCGGCAAGGCGCTGGTAACGGACGGTAGCCGCTTGGTGGTCGCCGACCCGACCATTAACCAGATATCCGTGGTCGACGTGGCCGGCCCTTCCGTTGAAGCAACGCTGCCCATCAATATTTCTAGTTTTATTGCGCCCAGCGGGGCCACGGAGGTCGGTGGCACAGTTACCCTGTCCACCACCACGCCCCATGGACTGAGCGCGGGACAATCCGTGCTCGTAGCGGGAGTGGGCGTGGCAGGCTACAACGGCGTTTTCACAGTCGCGTCGGTGCCTTCGTCGACGACTCTGACCTACACTGCCGCACCCGGCTTAACGACGCCTTCAGGCGGCGGATATGTCACGGGCGGCGTGGCGGCCGCAATCGCTCCGGACGGGGCAAAGATTTACATCGCCGCAGCCGGGAAACTCTACGTTTATCATTCCGGCCAGCCCCCGCTCCCCATAGGCTTGAGCGGCACCATAGACCCCACCTCATCCCAGGCCGTGTCTTTCTTCTCCACCGGCGCTATGGCCTACGTGGCTGTTTCTGACGGCGATGACCTCATCGCGCCTTTCATTCCAGGCAGTGTCCCGCCGAACTGCACTGATGCTTTCCAGTCTGTCGTGGGCGGGGGATCTCCGAGCCACGTTGCCGCTGTCCCCAATGCCACCGCGATGGTGGATGCCAACACGCCCAACATTGACGAAATTGATGCCAGTTCCAGCGGCGGCTGTCCTCCCGTTATCACCAATTCCGTCACGAGCCACGGCTTCGGCGTTCCCAGCTTCACCGCGAAGCAGCTCATCGTGACTCCCGATAGCCAACTGGCGATCATCCTGACCACCGATCAGGGCGTGCTGGTGTACAACCTGGCAACAAAGCAGACGTCGCAACTCATGCTGACTGGAGGGCCGCCAGCGCCGCAGCCACTCTCCGGCGGCGTCACGCCCGACGGCGCCGATCTCTATGTGGGAGCCACTGATGGCAGGGTCCACCGGATCAACCTCAGCACCTTAACCGATGCCCAGAGCATCTCCGTGAATCTGTGCCCGGGCACAACCGCGTGTAATCCGGATTTCCTTGTCGTCAGGCCCGTCGCCGTCGTCGCCACTCTCACTTCGCTGGCCGTTACACCGGTGAATCCGACCGTCGGTGTCGGCGCAACCCAGCAGTTCACAGCGACCGGCACGTTCTCAGACAAGAGTACCCGCGACATGACCGACTTCGTCACTTGGACTTCCAGCAATCTGGTGGTGGCGGTCATTGGTCCCAACTTAACCGTGACCCCGCCGATCACAACCACTGGCCTGGCCAGGGCGCTAGCCACCGGCACCACGACCATCAGTGCGAGCTCCGCTGGTATCACCGGCTCGACCCTACTGACGGTAAAGTGAATTGACTCATGGCGCCATCGATTCATTGCGCCCGCCAGTTCAACGACTCGTTGCGCCATTAAGCCAACCGATGCAGACCTGGCTTCTGATTTTCAAGATGACTCAATGAGACGATGACTCAACTCACTTGCAGAGGATTCACGACGAGAACGCCGCTTCGTAGTCTTCAGGATCGACGCCCTTATAGGAGAGAGTGTGCTTCAGGCGCTCGCGCAGGTCCCGAGGGGTGGACTCGATGAAGGCGCGCACCGCGGTCTCCAGGCCAACGCCGCTCGCCGATTCCTGATTTGCGACGCTTTCCGCCCGGTAGTTCACGGCCTGCTCGACGCCGGCCCGCACCGGCAGCGGCAGCTCCTGCAGCAGGTCCTGGACGATTTCGCGGGCTTCGTCAGTCCATGTCACGGCTGGGATGATTCAACCAGTTCCTTCGCGATGCTGTCCAGCACGCCATTGATAAACTGCACCGATTCCGGAGCCGAGAACTTCCGCGCAATCTCTAGCGCCTCGTTGATCACCACCGGCCGGGGAGTATCGGGGTAGCCCAGCAGTTCTGCCACCCCCAGCCGCAGGATGTTTCGGTCCACCGCCGCCATGCGCTCCATTCGCCAGTGCTCGGCATGATCCTCTATCATCTGGTTGATCTCCTTGGAGCGGTCGCTGGCCAGGCCGAACAACTCATCGGCAAACTCGCGGGTCTCCCGGCCCACCTCAGTCCGCTCACGCCAGAAGCTGCGGCGCACTTCTTCCTTCTGCTGCTTGCCCATGTCCGCCTGGAAAAGCATCTGCAACGCCAGCTCGCGGGATTTTCTGCGGGTACCCATGACATAGAGTGGTAAGTTGAAGAAAGTCACGGCCGGCGGGGCGCCTTACTGCGTCCTGCGTCCTGCCTCCTGCTGCCTGCTCTGCTGGCGACCGGCGACCGACGACTGGCGACTTTCAGGCTGGTCATCTCCACCGCCGACAGCGCTGCGTCCCATCCCTTGTTGCCCATCTTCAGGCCCGCACGATCGATAGCCTGCTCCAGCGAATCGCAGGTCAGGACGCCGTAGGCGTGCGGCACCGCGGTTTCCTGGGCCGATTGGCCGATACCGCGCGTCACCTCGTTAGCCAGGTGTTCGTAGTGCGAAGTCTCTCCGCGAACGATACATGCCAGGCAGATGACTGCGTCCGTCTTGCCGCTGGCGGCGAGCATCCGCGCCGCTGACGGGACTTCAAATGCTCCCGGCACGCGCACCACCTGGATGTCCTGCATGCGCGCCCCCGCGCGCCGCAACGCTTCCAGCGCGCCCGCCAGCAGCCGCTCGGTGATGAAGGCATTGAAGCGGCTGACCACGATCCCGAAGCGCTTGCCGGAAGCATCGAGCTTGCCTTCGCCCAGCTCCGGCTTCGCGCGCCAGTCCTGCTTGTAGGAAAAGATGGCTAGCCGTCCGGCGCCCGCCGGTAGCTCCACCGTGAACATACGGGCGCCCCAGTCGCAGTCGGCGATCTCTTCCGCGATCTTCCAGCCACGGCGCTTCGCCACCTCATAGAGCACATCCGCCGAGTCGCACTCGAGCACCAAGTCGGCCTCCGGGAAGCCCTGTCCTCTACCGATCTCGACCCCGGCCTCCGGCGCCTCCAGCTTGACACCCTGGCTGCGGTGTCCCTTCCAGGATTCACCCCGCGCCAGGCCCAGCGCGTCGAAGAAGTCCACCAGCGCGTGGAAGTCCGCCTCGCGCTTGGGCACCAGCAGCTTGTGAATGGACTTGATCATCGGGTCATCGGCTCATCGGGTCATCGGCTCATCGGGTCATCGGTTCCGGACGACTTCTGATCACCCGATCACCCGATCCTACTTGCCTTTGAAGTTTGCTCCTCGCTTCTCGAGGAACGCCGTTGTTCCTTCGTTCTTGTCGTCGGTGGCACAAGTGACGCCGAACAGCGTAGCCTCCAGATACAAGCCTTCCTTGAGCGGCATCTCCATGCCGTGGTTGACGGCCTCCATTGCATACTGCACCGCCAGCGGCGCGTTGGCGATGATCTTCCTGGCGATGGCTTCTGCGCGCGGTATAAGTTCGGCCGCCGCCACCACTTCGTTTACCAGCCCGATGCGGCAGGCCTCCTGCGCCGCGATCATCTCCCCGGTCAGCACGAGCTGCATGGCCATGCCCTTCCCTACCAGTCGCGGCAGACGCTGCGTCCCTCCGTAACCGGGAATGAGCCCCAGCTTGACCTCAGGCTGACCCAGCTTGGCATTCTCGCTAGCCAGGCGCATGGTGCAGGCCAGGGCAATCTCGCACCCACCGCCCAGGGCGAAGCCATTGATGCAGGCGATCACCGGCTTGCCCAGGTTCTCGATCAGGTCCAGCACCGACTGCCCGCGATGGGTGTATTCCTTGGCCTGGATGGGAGTGTGCTTCTGCAGCTCGTTGATATCGGCGCCGGCAATGAACGCCTTCTCCCCCGAGCCGGTGAAGATCACCACCCGCACCTCGGAATCGTCCTTGGCGGCGGTGAAGGCCTGCCGCAGCTCTTCCATGGTGGCCATATTGAGCGCGTTCAGGACCTTGGGACGGTTGACGGTGATGTAAGCGATGTGATCTTTCTTGTCGTAGAGCAGATTCTCGAATTGCGTGAGCGTCGCAGATGCAGCCATATAAGAGCTCCAATCTTTGGTCGTTAGACGACAGTGAAACGCTAGAACCTTCCCGGCACCGGATTATTCGGGTCGGTGTAATCGTAGAATCCCTTGCCCGTCTTGCGCCCGTACCAGCCCGCCATCACCAGGCGCTTCAACAATGGAGGAGAGGCGAACCGCCGCTCCTTGAACTCGTCGTACATCACGTGGGTGATGTAATACGTGGTGTCGAGCCCGACGAAATCGAGCAGCGTGAACGGTCCCATAGGATACCCGCAGCCCAGCTTCATCGCCTGGTCGATGTCCGGAATCGAGCCCACACCCTCCTCATACGCGCGGACCGCGTCAAGCAGGTACGGCACCAGCAGCCGGTTCACGATGAACCCGGTCTTGTCGGTGGTCCGGACCGGGACCTTGCCCAGCTTCTTGGCAAACTCGAAGACGGTTTCATAAGCGTCGTTGGCGGTCGCGATCGTCCGCACCACTTCGACCAATTTCATCAGCGGCACGGGATTGAAAAAGTGCAGACCCACGAACCGCTCCGGACGCCTGGTCGCGGTCATCAATTCGGTGATGGAGATGGACGAGGTGTTCGAGGCGAAGATCGCTTCTTTCTTGACCGCAGCATCAATCGCCGCATACATCTTCTTCTTCTCTTCCACGTTCTCGATGATGGCTTCGATCACCAGATCGCAGTCGCGCAGGTCCTGGGCGTTGGTCGTACCCTTCAGCCGCCTGCGAATCTCATCTTTCTGCTGCGCGGTGATCGTGCCCTTCTCGGCAAGCTTGGCCAGCGACTTCTCGATGCTGGCAAATCCCTTGTCGATAAACTTCTGTTCGACCTCCAGCACGGTAATGTCGAATCCGGCTGTCGCCGTGACCTGAGCGATGCCGGAGCCCATGAGCCCACAACCCAGCACGCCGACTTTTCTTATGTCCATATGATCGCCTCTTTCGGAGGGGCACGGCTTCAGCCGTGCCGGATGGGCCGTTATAAATGTGCGGCTTTAGCCGCTGAGGAAAAGCGTTTCTCCTTGTGTTGCCTTCGTTGCAATAACTACTGCGAACTTTCGACAATCATCGCAATTCCCTGCCCGCCGCCAATGCACGCAGTTGCCAGTCCGTACCTCTTCTTCCGCCGCCGCAGCTCATACAGCAGCGTGAGCACCAATCGCGTGCCCGTCGCGCCCAGCGGATGCCCCAGCGCGATCGCGCCGCCGTTCACGTTGACCTTCTCGCGATCGAGGCCCATTTCCTTCTCGACGGCAAGGTACTGTGCGGCGAACGCCTCGTTCACTTCGATCAGGTCGATGTCTTCGAGCTTGAGGCCGGCTTTCTCCAGCGCGATACGCGAGGCCGGCACAGGACCGCGCCCCATGATTTTCGGATCGACGGCGGCAATGCCCCAGCTCACGATCCGCCCCAGCGGCTTCAGGCCGCGCTTGGCGGCCTCTTCCACGGACATCACCACCACCGCCGCGCCGCCGTCCACTATGCCGCTGGCGTTTCCGGCGGTCACCGTACCGTCCTTGCCGAACGCTGGCTTCAGCTTGGCCAAACCTTCCATCGTGGTCTCGGGCCGGAGGTGGTCATCTTTCTCGAGCATCTCGCCCGTGGGCTCACCTTTGCGGTTCTTGAGCGGGACGGGCGTGATTTCGTCCTGCAAGCGACACGACTTCTGGGCCTCGCCCGCCAGCCGCTGCGAGCGCAGCGCCAACTCGTCCTGCATCTCGCGCGTTATGCCCTGCTGCCCGGCATAGAGCTCGGCGGTGTTGGCCATGTAGAGCCCGCAGTAGGAATCGAGCAGCGCGACCATGAGCGAGTCTTCCAGCTTGCCTTCGCCCAAGCCGACGCCCCAGCGCATACCGCGGATCACGTGCGGCGACTGCGACATGGATTCCATGCCCCCCGCCAGCACCGTTCGCGCTTCGCCCAGCATGATCATCTGCGCCGCGCTCACGATGGCCTGCATGCCGGAGCCGCACAGCCGGTTGACCGTCAGCGCCGGCGTCTCGATGGACAAGCCCGCGCGCAGGGCCACGTGGCGCGCGCCGTAAAGCGAGTCTCCCGAGGTCTGCTGTGCGTTACCGATCACGCAGTGGTCGAATTCCTTGGGATCAAGTCCGGCGCGGCGAATGGCTTCCCGGCCCGCGATCGCGCCCAGTTCCATGGCGGTGAAATCGCGCAGCGCGCCGCAGTAGCGTGCCATTGGCGTGCGCGCGCCGCTCACGATGGCGATGTCGGACGGCTTCAGCATTGGGAGCCTCACTGATGATCGCGCTGATGTGTTGCCAAACTGGCAAGTTTAGCAGCGGGCAAAGAGGGGCAGCAAGGACGCTGTCTTCAGTATCGTTTCACGCCCATGATTTTCCAGACTGGCTCGTTATCGGCGTAAACGTGCCACTCGGCGACACGTTGATTCCGGATTATCGCTTTCCAGGCAGCCGGAATCTCCCAGTGATTTTCCGCAGGCCGCTCCCTGTTTGCGGAGTAGGTGCCTTGGGCCGTCCCGAACAATGCGACCACATTGCTGTCGCTGAAGGCGTTATCCACTTTGATGGAGTAGTCCGGAAACCAGGCAAAGTAACCACGCCACCCTCTCTCCATCTGTTCACGGCCCAGCACTTCCTGCCCGAGCCCATCGACGAAACGGTGATCTTCCGTCATGAGCGCGACCAGCCCGACGGCATCGTGGCTGTTGATGCGGTCGACAAATGCGAAAGCGATATCTAAAGGGCTCTTTTTCATGGTGCGCCTGCTCAGGATGGCAGGGGCAGAAGCACTCTACGCTACGGCAACGGGCTGCAGGTTGGGCGCCAGCGAATGCGCCTTGTTGCCGCCCTCGGCCTTGGCGATCTCCAGCGCGGCTTCGGCGCGGTTGATAACTTCCGTGACGATGTCCGCCGGATCGAAGCTGTGCTGGATTGCCGCTTCAGCAATACCCACCGTCAGCGTGACCCCGCGATCCGTCCCCGGAACCTTCACCGCGGCCAGCGCCCTCCGCATCTTGTCGGCCACGAAGAACGCGTTCTTGGCATTGGTGTCGGAAAGGATCACGGCGATGGTGGTCAGGTCGTAGCGGACGGCCATATCGCTCTGGCGGACGTTGGAGGCCACGATCTGTCCGATCTGCAGCATCATGTCCTTCACCGCCGCCTCTCCGCACTCCTTTACCAGCGCCGACGCTTTGCCGAAGTAGAACAGCATCACCGTGGCCACGGACTGCTGTTGCTGCGCGCGGCGCGTCTCCGAGAGCAGTACATCCAGGTACGACGACCGCTTCAGCAGGCCAGAGCGCTCGTCGGTCACCGCCAGATTCTTCACCAGGCTGCGCAGGCGCGCGTTCTGGAATGCCTGCACCATCTGATCGGCAATAGTCTTTAGAACCACGATGTCGGCCCGGCGCCACAGCCGCGAAGCCCCGCATTGCTCCAGCAGCAGGACCCCGGCGATGCGCTCACCGTCCATCAAGGGAACAGCCAGCAGGGAGCGAATGTCCAGCGCCGCGACCGCCGGCTGGATCTCTGCCAGTTCCGGTGAAGTCGCCGCGTCCGGGAGTGAGACTACCCCACGCTGCTCAGCCAGCGGCAGCACCGCTCCGATTAGCTTGACGATGGCCATCACGTCCGACTGCGGCACGCCGGGAGCGCAGTATTCCAGCGCGGCAGAGGGCGGCTTGCCGGGAGCGCATAGTCCGGCGATGCAGCGGCTCACCCGCCAGTGCCGTCCGACTTCGTTCACGGTGGTGAACAGGACGCTCTTCACGGTCCCCTGCCGGTAGATGTTGCGGGTAATCTCGGTGACGCGCGCGAAGTTGTCCACCGCATCCTCGTTCCCCGCGACCGGTTGCGGCGGGGCTGCCGGAGCCTGGCTTGGCGCAGGCTGCCCGGCGGGACGCGGCACGCCTTTGTAGTTGGGCGTGAACCCGGCACTCAGGAACAACTGCTGCACTTTCTGGTTCTTCTCCTCCTCGTACGGAAATAGCTTGCTGATGCGCTCCAGGCGCTCCAGCGCTTTTGATCGCATGGAGTACTGAAGAAAGATCTCCGCCTGCAGCACCAGATCCTCCAGTACCGTGGTCTGTTCGTCCTCCGGGGCGGGCTGCGCCTCCGGGCCTCGCACCGAGGAGGCGGTCTGGAAGCGATTGGCGATGGCGTTGAACAGGTGGTTGTCGATCTTGCCCCGCAGTCGTTCCAAACGCTGCTCGTGCCCGGGCTCGTAGGGGTCCACCTCGGCGGCACGATCCAGGGAGTCACCCGCCTTGAGGTAGTTCCCGGCGGCGTAATAAAGGTCAAACAGCTTCAACAGAGTCTTGCAGTAATCGTGCTCGCGGCTGGCATTGTTGAAGACCTGGACCAGATACTCCAGAAACTCGAGGTCCAGCGGGTACTGGTCGGCAACATCTTTCAGGGTCTTGGCGAACTCGCGACGCCGGCCCAGCTTGTGCTCCGACGCCTCCAGCCTTTGGGCCAGCGCCAGTGCCGGGGCGTGCTCCTGGTTCTTCAGGAATCCGCGCAGCAATTGCTCAACACAGGCCACCTGGCTGGGGTCGCGCACGTAGAGCGGCCAGAGGAAGGGCTCCGCTTGCTTCGGTTTGCCGGCAGCCAGCAATGCGCGGCCGTAGATTTCACCCAGTTCGAGATTGCTGCCGGCGATCGCCCCAAAGCGCTCCAGCACGCTGATCACACGCGCGGCGTCACCGCGGTCCAGCAGGCCGCGCGCGTAAGCCAGAGCCGCCGGCAGGTTTTCCGGGTCCGCGGCATAGGCCTGCTGGAACCAGGTCATGCCATCGTTCCCCGCTTGCCGCGCAATGCGTCCCGCTTCGAAGAAGGCAGCGGCCGCTGCTTTGCTGTCGCCCAGCTCGCGCGCCAGCTCGCCCTGGCGCTGGTAATTCTGCTCCGTGGGATCCAGCGCCACGATTCGTTCCAGCACGGGGTACGCTTCCAGGCGGCGTCCCAATTGCTTGAAACCGTTGAGCGCCGCTTCGTAGGCGTCCAGGGCCTCCCGCCGGCTGGACCGCTCGATCAGTTGACCGAAGCGGAACCACTGCTCGACGGTGGGCGTGCCCATGCGCGCGACCTTCTTGAACGTGATGATGGCGTGCGGGGTGTCGCCGATTGACGCCTGGCGATCGAAGAGCGGGCTCAGAAGGGTGGCCGCGTCCGCGGGACGATTGAGGGTGACACACAGGTCGGCGGCTGCTTCACGCAGCTTATCGTTCTTGGGGTCCTCACGCAGAACCGCCAGGTAGTCCTCGAGGGCAAGGTCGGGCTTGCCTTTGGCGAGGGCCTTTTCGGCGCGTTCAAGACGCTTGGCAAGCTCAGAAGACATGGACACCGGCACACGCTTGGAGCCCGGGAAGTGATCGTATTGTATTGCGCACCGTTCCCATCCAGCAATGCACAGGAGGTGTCATGCACCTCAGGAGGCAGAGAGCCGGGCAATATCTCAGGTCGCGCAAAAACCGAGCCCGGTAGGGTACCCAGGTTTCACCTACAATCAACTTGACACTTCGCCTTCCATTCGCCCATACTTGCAGTTTATATGGCCATCACCAAGCGGCAGCGCGAAATTTACGACTTCATCGCCCGATTCGTGGCCGAGCGCGGTTACTCGCCGTCGTTCGAAGAGATCGGGGAGGGTACCGACCTGAGTTCGCTGGCCACGGTGCACAAACACATCACCAACCTGGAGAAAAAGGGCCTTCTCAGGCGCGACTACAACCGCAGCCGCTCCATCGACGTGCTTCCCCCCAAGGGAGCTCTGAAGAAATCGATGCAGGTGGCCGCCAGCGTGGGCACCGAGTTGCCGCTCTTGGGACGCATCGCCGCCGGCCGTCCGGTGGAAGCCCTGCAGAATCCGGAGACCATCTCCCTCGCAGATTTCACCCGCTCGAAAGAGGTCTTCGTGCTCCAGGTGAAGGGCGACTCCATGCAGGATGAAGCCATCCTCGATGGCGACTACATCCTGGTGGAGAAAACTAGCGCGGTGCGCAATGGCGAGATCGTAGTGGCGCTGGTGGATGGCATGGAATCCACCCTCAAACGAATCTACAAGGAGGGCGACAAGGTGCGGCTACAGCCCTCAAACGCAGCCATGCAGCCGGTCATCGTGCCCGCCGCCGCGGTGCAGGTGCAGGGAAGGGTGATTGGAGTGCTGAGGAAGTATTAAAGGCGTGTTTCACATTTTGTGAGGAACTCTATGGAACAGACTTATTGGTTGCACATCATTGAATCCAAGTCCCCCGATCATACGTTCCCCAGCACGTACATGCTCGCCAGAGCGAACGCTCCACTTCGAAACTTCAAGGGTGGCGCTATGCCGACAGTCCACCACCCGTCGTGGGAGAATCTCCGATCCAGGCTCGCTGAGTGCCTCGTTGGGAATGAGGAGCTCGAAAAGGCGAAGCAGAATCTGGATCAAAAGGGCAGCCACACCCTGACGCAGGTACGGCTGGACGACCAGCAAGTGCGCGGTCTAGGCTTCAACGACATCTAGGGCGTCACCAGCCGCCCCCACCGCCTCCGCCACCACCGCCGCCGGAGGAACCACCGCCGCCGAATCCTGAGCTGCTGCCGGGCGAACTTGACGACGCCGCAATCGCGCCCGACATCGAGTTTCCAAGCGACGAGGCCATCGCGCCGACGTTCATCCCCGCCCATGACCCGTCTGAGCACCACGCAGGCGAGTACTTGGAGCGCTCCAGCACATCGGCGAAGCGAGCTGCCCACGCCTGCTCGACTCCGAGAGCAACCGCGTAGGGAAGATACTTCTCAAACACGGCGGGCGTCTGCTCGGTGGCGGCCCAGGTCGCCAGGCGATCTTTATCCACCGCGCCCAGGAACATCTTGAAGCCCTCCACCTGATCCAGCAGCACCCGGCCCGCGTGGGTGGGCGCTTTCAACAGGTGATGGAAGAGCACGTTGAGGAACACGACCAGCGCGAGCAGTCCGGCGGTGCTGAGCCCGGTGGAGCGCACGAGCATGGAGATGCCGAAGACTTCACCTGCCAGAAACGGCAGACAGAACACTGTCAGAAACAGGGCGCTTCCCTTGACCGCCACTCCCCCCTCGCCCGAGATCGCGCCTTTCCAGGCGGCCATCACCATAAGCAAGAGCATGACTACGCCGAAGCTCCATCCCGTCAGCCAGATTGAGATGAAGGCGCCCATCACCATCGCGCCTTTTGACGGCGCCAGCAGGACCGTGGCCGCGACCAGCAACGCTGAAAAGACCACGCCGGGTATCAGGTAGCGGCTGTTGGTCAGAAAGTAGATCTTCTCTTCGCTGGTCTTCAGTGAATTCTTCAGGGCGGTGATAGCGCTCTGCACGCGCGTATGATGCGCCGGGCTCAGTTCCAAACTCTTGTCGGATTCGAGCAATTTGTCGGCGAGCAGGCGCTCGTCCGGCGTCAGGACGGCTTTCTCACCGTCGGCCCGCGTCAGCGTATAGACCTTGTCGGTCTTTCCGATGGAGACGTATTTCTTGACCGCCATATCGAGCATAGCCGCGGCCGCAACTTTGTTGTCGAAACCCATCTTCACCAGGTATCGCATGCCGGCCGGTGATAAGCCCGCGGGCGGCTCGTAGCGCGGCATGATGACGCCACGCTGCGGGTCGCGGCCTACGCGGACCCACACGATCAGGTAGTAGAGCAGGAGAAGAAGAACGCCGGCGGCTGCAGCCAGCAGGTTGCGGTTGTCTTTGAGCACGTAGGCGAACCGCTCGGAGGCCGTGGGCTCGTGGACAAAGCCCTTCGGCCAGCCGACCACGATGGTCAAGCCTTCATACGCGCCGAGATGGCGACCAGCCTCGAACACGGCCTGTGGTCCGGGCCCTGCGGCGCTCTGCAGCGCCTGTTCGCGAGAACCCTGCCGCCCGATGTAGCCAGTAAGTTCGATCTTGTCCTGAGGGATGCCGGCGGGCAGCCGGACGGTCGCCGAAGCCTGGTCGATTGGAAAGATCCAGCCGTTGCCGGTTACGTTCCAGTACAGTTCATCGTGATCGGGATAGAACCCAAGCTGCCGCCGAGTCTGGTAAGTGAACACGTATTCGTGCCGGCCTGGAGGAACGAAACTGTTCTTGTCCCCGAAGTACAGGCGTACGCCATTGATTTGTGGTTCCGAGCGCCAGTTCTCAGACTGTCCGTCGCGTTCTACGGCGAGCACTTCGAAATCGACAACAACCCGGTTCCCCAGGCTATCGCGGTAGCTGGTGGGAAAGTCGCGGTAGATACCGTGACGGATCCGGCTTCCGCTGGCGTTTACGGTGATGGTCTCGCGTACCACCATCGAGCCGTCGCCATACACCCTGATGTCGCTGTTGAAGGAGTGGATGCGCTCGCCGGTTTGCTGGGCCCGCAAACCGGCCGGTAACAGCAGAAGCAACAACAAGGCGAGACGCCGCATAGGGTGGTCATACCACGGATTGCCGGCAGTCGCGCACGTGCCCTTCGCCCCTGAACTAGCGGGAGAACCAGAAATTTAAACCAAAAAGCCCGGCTCTCCGCCGGGCTTTCTAAGGGTGGCTGGGCGACGCTCAGCCGGACACGTGCTTATCCAGCGCCTTCTGGATCGTCTCTTTGGGAACGTAGCCGACGATCTGTTCCTGCACCTTGCCGCCTTTGAAGATCAACAGCGTGGGGATGCCACGCACACCGTAGCGCTGCGGTGTCGCCACGTTCTTGTCCACATCCATCTTACCTACCTTGACTTTTCCGGTGTATGCGGTGGCCACTTCTTCCACGATGGGCGCCAGCGCCTTGCACGGGCCGCACCATGCCGCCCAAAAATCCACCATCACAGGCTGCTCCGACTTGAGCACGTCGCGATCGAAGCTCTCGTCAGTCAATTCCAAAATGCCGTTTCCTGCCATCTTTCCTCCCAAACCTTATCAGTGCGGCGGGTGCCGCCCGCAGCCGCGCCCTATGCTACCACTTGTGTTTGGATGCGCAAGGCAACGAGAAGTCGCAAAGTAGCGCTCGGCGTTCCATACTTAAAAGCCATGGAAAGAGAAGGCTGGGCACAAATTAAAAGCGCCCTGAATTTTCATTCAGGACGCCCACGGCAGCCCTCCCCCAGAACTGCCTAACTACGGCCGCGAGTCTAGGTCTGGATGATGTCACCTGTAAATATAACTTAGGTAACGTCGAGGTAACCTGCATACACGAGGCGCCAAGGCGCATCGGGCGAGAACTCATTCATCCTGTATTTCCAACCGGATGCAGAGCTCGCGCGTGCTACTACGCTGAAGGAAAACAGCGTGGTTCGATCACTGATCCAGTGGAAAACGTGGCCCACGGTTACCCTGTCGAAAGCTCCTGCTGGCGCGCGCGATGGTACTCCGCCAGGCGTGCGTTGGCGGCAGCGATAGTCTGCGCTTCCGCGGCCACGCGCTCGACGTCGGCACCGCGCACCGCCGCGTACAACTCGTCATCATCAATTCCGGTGTAGATGCGATTGCCGACGCAACCGGTGCTGAGGACGGTGCCGCGTTCGAGCGCAGCAGGCAACGCCATGCACGTCGGGCGGCCCAGATTCGCGGACTGTGTCCCCACTCCCGCGCGCAATGCCGCTTCGTTCAGCAGCATGATGGCTGCGGGCTTCCCCGCGAACAGCACCACGTCCGGCGCGACCGGCGTCTCCGCCAGCGGCGCATAGATGACAAAGCGAGGCGTCTCGCGCAACTGTGCGATCAGCGGCAAGTCTTCACTCTTGATGTACCCGAGCTGCGTCATGAACGCCAGGGTCTGGTCCAGTTCGGAAGCGCGTTCGGCAGGCAGCGCGATGCTGTGCGTATAACACCCAATGGCGCAGTTGTAATGGTCTCCGGGCTCCGTGTAGAAGACCGCGCCGCGCTCCGCCAGCCGCCAGAAGCTGCAACCCGCAGGTTCGGTGCCGCTGAACTTGCGCACTCCCGCCGGCGCGTGGCGAGCAAAGGTCACCGCCACCGGCCGGCGGCCCGGCCCCAGAGCTTCCGTGATTTGGCGTTCCAGCGTGCGATAGTCGGGCATCGTCCCTCCGATTCAAGTCGAAATCGAGACTGGCAGTGTACCGCAAACACACGCCCGCTCTGCTGCGCCTGTGACCGCGCCGTCTGGTACAATCCGCTGTTGCAGATCCGACCTTTGCGAGGGGCCTATGTCGCTGAAGCGCTTTCTGGTATTCGCATTCGACCCAGCCGACCCTGCGGGAGGATGGCGAGACTTCCGGGGTGACGCCGAGACCAAGGATGAGGCCGAAAAGCTGGCGGAAAAGCATCACGGCCGCATCCAGATCGTCGATACCGCCTTCGAGGAAAAAGTCGGCGGCGCGCCCGTCCATCTCGTCTACACCATGAACCGGGAGTTCGAGTACCACGAACATTAGAAACCGATTCTATCGCTGCCAACGGAAGGCTCAGGGAAGCATGTCGGCTGCTTGTGGTGTCCCTCTGGGCCGGAAACGATGACTTGTCAGCAGCAGATCTCCATCCGCACGAACGGCCATGGCGACATGCACGACCTGACCGCCGAGGTCGCCGCCCTGGTGGCTGCCTCAGGCGTTCGGACCGGGACGGTGAACCTTTTCAACGTCGGTAGCACCGCCGCCCTCGGCACCATCGAGTTCGAGCCCGGCCTCGAGCGCGATTTGCCCGACATTCTGGACAAGCTTGTTCCCCCCAGCCGCAATTATGGCCATGAGCAGACATGGCACGATGGCAACGGTCACTCGCACCTGCAGGCAACACTGCTAGGACCGTCGCTGTCGGTGCCGGTCGCGGATGGCAAGCTCGTGCTCGGCACCTGGCAGCAGATCTTCCACCTGGAGTGCGATGTGCGCGGGCGGCAACGCACGGTCATGGTTACGGTTCTAGGCGAATAGGTCGGACGCGGGCAAGGTCGTGCGGGTCACCGCAGCGAGCAGAGGATTGCGGATACCGACCTGCCGAGTTCCAGCGATTTCTCGGAGCCCGGCTTGCCGCTGCAGCAGTTAACCTGCCGGGTAGTCCCGCAATCGATCGTTGTCCTGGTTCGACCTAGAATAAACGGCTAGAGTACATGCCATTCCTTTTCGAGGCTGCGCCGTTGGATCGGAAGGGCCAGAGGCATGACACACTCGTCTTCTGCGGGAGATGCCGGTGACCGTCAACAAACAGCAATGGCTCAAACAGATGGCGGGCATCCTTGAAATGCTCAACGAGGGCGTGGCCATCAACGATGAGTGTGGGCGCATCGTCTTTGTCAACGAGTGTATGGAGCGCCTCCTCGGGCTCGCGCGCTCAGTGCTGGTAGGGAAGCCAGTGGAAGCTCTCTACCCGAGAGAAGACTACGAGATCGTGCTGGCCCGAATGGCTCGCACAAAGGGGGTGGGCTACGACCGCTGGGAATTCTTTGTTCCCCGTGCCGACGGAACACGTGTGCCGGTGATCTTTAGCGCCCGCGAGCTGGAAGCCCCTGATGGGGGCCGTTTCTCCGTGATCACGTGCACAGACATCTCCGAGCAGAAGAAGGCAGAGGAGAGCCTGCGGGACGCCAACGCGCAGCTCGAACGCCGGGCTGAGGAAATTGACCGCGAGCTGGCCCTCGCCTCCAGCGTGCAGGAGAGCCTCGCGCCTCAGCCGCTCCACTGGGGCCGTTTGGTCGTTGAAACCTATTACAAGCCCGTGCGCACGATCGGCGGCGATTTCGGCCTGGTGGTCCCCCACAATGGCACGCACCTGGATTTGCTCATCTGCGACGTCTCCGGTCATGGCATCAGCTCCGCCCTGCTCGCCAACCGCATCTACACAGAGACGGTTTCCTTGTTGCGCCACGGCATGGAGCCCGACGAAATGTTTCGCACGCTGAATCGCTTTGTGCTCGAGCAAATCGGCATCAGCGGCTTCATGTTCACCATGGCCGAGGCACGGCTGGACCAGGCCGGGCGACAACTCATCTATGCTGGCGCCGGACATCCCCCTGCCCTGCTGATTTCTCCTCACGGTGAGTTGCGCCTGCTCGAGCCGTGCGGCACAGTGCTTGGCGTCTTCGAAGATGCTGTACCTCAGGATGGCAGCCAAGCATTCAAGTTGTCGGCCGGCGACCGGCTGATGCTTTATTCCGACGGCCTGATTGAGGTTTGGAATCGCGAGGACGAAATGCTTGGCGTAAAGGGCTTGGAGAAAATCGCCCGCAGCGCCGCTGCGCTGCCGCTTCCCGCCATGCGCCAAGCCATCATCGAGCGCGTCAACTCCTATAGCGCGGGGCCCGTTCACGACGACATCACGCTAATCCTTGTAGAGGTCCGCTAGCGCGGACCCTCGGAACCGCTGTCACACTAACGACTTTCGGATCGAAACTCGGTATGCTTTACTAGCAATCGGCGGATCTTGGAGGTCCGGTGAGTTTTTCCTGCATAGCAGACTCAAGAGCTCACTTTCTTTCTCGCCTGATAGGTCTCCTCATTCTCTTCGGATCAGTAGTCGCTGTGCCCGGTTTCGCAGGGGCGCGGCTGGCGAACGGCGGCAATATCTCTGCTACGCCGCAGGCGCTTAGTTCGGATGCCCAAACTTGGTTGCGAGCAGTCATCAACGAAGGCAAGTTTCCGGAGCTGCGTTGGCCCGATTTCAGCGATTACAGCAAGCACCTCCAGAAGTTCTACGAACTCAACGGTTATTCACTGTGGTGGACCAAAGGGCAGGAGCCGACTCCGCAGGCACGGCAGATCATCGCGCTATTTCTCCGCTCAGACCTTAAAGGGCTCTCCCCGGACGATTACGACGGCCCTCGTTGGCACGACCGGCTGGCAAAGCTGAAACCAATCGCACAACAGCCGAGCGAATCGGATGCGGCGAAGTTCGACCTCGCGCTGACGGTCTGCTCGATGAGGTATATCTCCGATCTCCATATTGGAAAAGTCAATCCAAACCGCCTCGCCTTTCTCATTGACGACGAGACCAAGAAATATGATTTACCTGAATTTCTCAAAGACCATTTGGTCAATGCGGCAGACGTATCTGCCGCTTTGGCGCAAGTGGAGCCACAGTACCCCGGCTATCGCCGTACCATTCAAGCTTTGCAAAAGTATATTGAGTTCGCGAAAGAAGATGATGGGGAGCAACTGCCGCCCGTCAGGAAAGCGATCGTGCCGGGTGACTCCTATCCAGGCGTGCCGCGAATCGCTCGATTGCTCCGTTTGGTCGGCGACTTACCCGCTGATGCCAACGTTCCCACGGATCACGTGATTTATGACGGGGCGTTGGTAAACGCGGTCAAGGATTTTCAGCGGCGTCTTGGCCGCGACCCGAATGGACGAATCGACGCTCAAACGGTGGCTGATCTGAATGTGCCGCTGAGCCGGCGAGTGCAGCAGATGCGACTTGTGCTCGAGAGATGGAGATGGCTGCCGAGTTCCTTTCAGAAGGCTCCGATTGTGGTGAATATCCCCGAGTTCCGCCTCCGCGCCTTCGACAAGGATTTCAACATTGGCGTGACAATGAACGTCGTCGTGGGCAAAGCTCTCGGGCATGGTACGCCTGTGTTCAGCGACATGATGCAGTACGTCGTGTTTCGCCCGTACTGGCAAGTTCCGCCATCGATCACCAGGGCTGAACTGATCCCTCACATCGTTCGCGATCCGGATTACCTCGCGAAGAAGGACTTCGAGGTTGTGGACAACCGCGAAAACGTGGTTACGGCGCGAGCGGTTTCGAGCGAAGTGCTCAACCAATTAAAAGCCGGAAGACTGTCTATCAGGCAGAGACCCGGCCCGAAGAACTCCCTGGGACTGGTGAAATTCGTCTTTCCCAACAGCTTTAACGTTTACATGCACGATACGCCGGCGCCGGAACTGTTCGCGAGGTCACGGCGCGATTTCAGTCATGGCTGTATAAGGTTGGAACGCCCCGCCGATCTGGCTGCATGGGTGCTTCGCGACAATCCCGGATGGACGCCGGAGCGCATTCGTGCGGCCATGAATGGCAGCGCCCCGCAGAAGGTGCCCCTCGCGCATCCCATCCCGGTCTTGATTGTTTATGGCACGGTGATTGTGCCGGAGGATGGAGTCGTCCACTTCTACGATGACATTTACGGGCACGATACCGCGTTGGAAAAAGTGCTTGCCAAAGGGTACCCGTACCCGTGGTGAAGAACGACTACCAGCGGCGCACTCGTCCGACATCCACATGCACGAAGTCTGAGGCCGCGTAATAACCCACTCCGCCACGATGCAGACCCAGCGCGGCATCCCTCACAACCGAGGTTGGAACTCCCGGCAAGCGAATGTCGATAGCTTCTGCCTGCATATGCAGACTGTGACGGGCTACGCCGGTGTGCGCGCTTCGGCTGCGCAGGAACTCGTTGCTCCACGGCGTGCGATATCCGCAGATGACGTCGATCTCACCATCGGAATCGTTGACCGCCGCGGTCAGATCGTGAAGCAGGTCGAAAACCCGCGGATCGAAATGGCGTACCTCACCGGTGCGGTGGTCGCGGAGAAAGTGGTCGAGTTCCGCAAGCGCCTCCGGCGAGTACGCGTCGCCGTGCCGGTACACAATGTCGAGACGTTCGCGGGTGTGCGTGTGATAGAAACGAAGGCGATATTCCCGGCCGGCCCCTGCTGCGACCTCCGACGGGTGCAGAAATGGCGCGATAAAGAGCAGAATGAAACAAAAAACACAGGCGCGGAGCTGGGTTCTCATCGTGTTCGTATCTTAAGTATATTCGATCACCAGCGTCGCTATCAGCCCGCCACGGCTCATTATCAAACCGCGAGTCCTCGTCCGGCTAGCTGGCTACTTGCCCCCGGGAATTTTCATTGTGAAGTTGCGGTGGCAATCAAGGCAGTACACCTTGGATTCGGCGTGCGCGTGATGGCACACCGTGCACGCGATCTCTCCTAAGTGGGAGTCATGAGGATTGCGCTTCGGGAAATCTTGCGGCCTGCTCCGGGCCGCAAGCTGATCCTGCGGACCATGACAGGTCAGGCATCGGTTGTTCTCCACGGTGGTATCCGGCAGGGGTACTTCCTTCCCGTGGCATCCGGCACAGTCGACCATAGCCTGGGCGTGCAGATGATCCGTATAGCTGGAGTTCACCCAGGAGGCGAACACCTCCTTGATGATGGCCATGTCCTCATCTTTCGGGGCCCCCCAGGAGATGCTTTGACCGATCAGTCCGAAGCTCTTTCCGGACACATAGCCATGGCACGCGACGCATTCAAGATGAAGCTGCGGCCCCGCGTGGGTGAGGTGAATGCGAGTCGAGAACCCGTTCTTCTTCGCCTCTCCCGCCTGCCCCAGAGAGTGGCAGGGTAGGCAGGAGGCCAGGCCGGTGCCATTGACCGCGGGGTGCCCTTTTGGCAGCACGGAAGAAAAGTCGGCGTGGCAGCCCGCACAGCCGTCTGAGGCTTGTGACTCGGATGGTTTTGCCGATGCTGCCGGGCTCAATACGAGACACAGCAACGCCAGCGCGGTCTTAACGTGAGGTGCCAGTCTCTTCTGGCGGGACATGCTCATACAGCACTCTCGCGTTTCTCGTCACCAAAGGAGAGCTTGGGTCATTTCGAACCGTAAGCACCGGACAGCGCGAGCCACAGACGACAGCGTAAGCGACGGGCCACATTTGTCGGTAGCTGAAGGCCGATCTCGCATTTACACCCATGACTATCAGGTCGGAATGTGTTTCCTTGGCTACGTCCAATATCTTTTGTGCTGGATAGCCACATCTGACAAACATAGGAGTCCCATATGTCAATATCCCGGCTCCTTGGGCAATATCACGGAGACGGAATTTTATGGAGTCGGCCCGCTGCCTGTTCAGTTCCCTGTCTCCGGTTGGGCCCTCCAGGACGTGCAGCAGGGTGAGCCCAGCCTGATGGTGACGTGATAGCAGGAGAGCATACGGAAACGCAACCTCTGACTGTGCAGAGAAATCTGTAGGGAACAGGATCCGCCTTGGTCCGTGTGGATGCGGGTTTCTTGTTTTCGGACCGACCGTAAGAACAGGACAAGCTGCGTTGCGAAACACCTTTTCAGCTACAGATCCCAGGATGAGTTTCGCCAGTCCAGTACGTCCCTGCGTGCCGATCACGACCAAATCAATGGGCACCTCGTTAATGACAACGGATATTTCGTCCCACACTTCGCCTTTTCGGATGATAATTTCATCGCCAATTCCATCGAGGGCGCCCTCTGCGCCAAGGTGTTTTTCTAATCGGAGGCCATGACGGCAGGCGGCGGCTAGGGCATCGTCCCAAGCTCCAGCACCGCTGAGCACGCCCGTTCTTGGGACCGCATGGAAAAGGAATAGCTTGGAATGATACCGACGCGCGATTCCCAGCGCATGCGTCAACGCTCGATGTGACGGCGAGGGCCTGGAGAAATCGGTCGCAATCAGAATGTTGCGCAACGAGACTTCACTGGCTGCCGGTGTTGCTGCCATTCCACAGGACGTGTCCTTTTTGACCTCAAGGATTGCGTTCGGGGAATTCTGTGTTTTTGCCATTCTCATTCCTGCAACCGGTTAGGATCAGGGACCACTCCAGCGCGGAATGGTCCCCCGCCGATTACGCAAGCGGCTTTTCTTTGGCTGCGTTCACGCCCGCGATCCGGCCGTACACCGTGCAACTCGCCGTGGCGTTGCCGCCCAGGCGATTGTCGCCGTGTATTCCTCCGGAAACCTCGCCGGCTGCATACAAGTGCGGGATCGGCTTCATCCAGATGTCCAGTACCTGCGCCTGCTCGTTAATCCGCAGCCCGCCCATACAGAAGTGGACTGCCGGCCACTGCGCAATGCCATAGAACGGTCCCTCGTCCAGCGGCAGCATGGCCTTGGTAAAGGCCCGGTTGAACTCCGGATCCTTCCCATCCTTCATGTACTGGTTGTGCTTGGCGATGGTGTCCTGCAGAGCGTCCGCAGGGATCCCGAGTTTTCCCGCCAGCTCGGCAAGAGTCGCAGCTTTGACGAAGCGCCCGCGCGCCACTCCCGCTTCCACTTCTTCCTTACTTCCCATGTGAGGGACCATCTTTTCATTGAAGATAGTGAAGGTCGGCTTCATGCCCGTTGCTATCTCGGCGCGCGAAACCACGTCTCTGCGCTCCATCTCGTTGACGAACCGCTTACCGGCCTTATTCACATAAACAATGCCAAAGCCCGGTCCGCGGAAGGGGTATACCGCCGGCGCATCGAGCAGGCCGGTTTCCGGCTCGGCGTAGGGATAAAGCTGAATGAACGCCATCTGGATGGCTTCGGCGCCGACGGCCTGAGCGTAGTGGTGCACCTCGCCCGTAGCTCCCGGATGGTTCGTCGTGTTGAAATCGGGAACGATCGAGGGATTGTAGGACTTGCGCATCTCCTTATTGGCGCTAAATCCGCCGGAGGCAAGCACAAGCGCCCGCGTGGACTTCAGGTTCAATGTCCGCCGCCCGCGCTTCACCTCCACTCCCAGCACCGGGCTTTGCGGATCGGCATCCGCCCGCCAGATCCAGGTGACTTGCGAGTTCAACACAATCTTGGCGCCCCGCCCCTCCGCAATTTTCTTCAGAGCTTCGGTGTAACCGCGGCCCACGCCTTCCACGCAGGTATGCGTGCGATAGGCCGAGTGACCGCCCGTGCGGTTCACCACTTGCCGCAGCTTCAAGCCGCCGTCATCGATCATCCAGTTCAAGGCTGGCTCGGCCTGTTCCGTAAAGATCTTCACCAGATCGGAGAAGCCGTAATAGTCGCCACCCTTCAGTGTGTCCTTGGTATGCAGTTCTACGCTGTCGTCACCCAGGTTCAGCTTCTGCCGCAGATGGAACTCGTCGTCCCAGGCGTTGTACTCGCCACCATTGATGATGGAGTTCCCGCCATAGGTGGGCATTTTCTCGAGGATCACGACCTTGGCGCCCGCCCCAGCGGCTTCGGCGGCGGCGGCCAGTCCGGCAAAACCGGAACCGACCACGATTACATCCCAAGTCTCATCCCATGTGGTTGGAAGTTTTCGATCGATCGCCTCCGCCGTGCCGGGCGCCGCCATATTGAGGGCTAAGCCTCCACCCGCTGCCAGTGCACCAACAGCAACCGTCTTCAGCATCGAGCGGCGGCTGATTTCTTTTGAACTGTTTTCCTCCGAGCGCTTACTGGTCACATTCTCTGCTTCAGCCTTACTCATGACGACCTCGCTTCCTAAAATTTCTGTGTAATCCCGCCTGCGTTTGAGCGCAGTGATACTTGTCACCCGGCTCTGTGAGGAACGGCTTTGCTAGCTCACCACAACGGCAAGGGCAGCGTCGTTGCCCCTGGCTGGCGGTTTTTCAGGAAATTGACGTGCCAAGAAGGCCAGGTCCACGCCGCCGTCCGCAAACGGTGAAGGCTCGAAACGGCGGACGGCGGCTTGATTGGGAGTGCGCGGCCTCGCGTCGCAAGCAGATGGGCCTGGCACGAAGCTCCAGGGGAGACGGGACTATATTCCCTATAAGAACGTCCTCAAGAAGGCTTGCCTATGCTAACGAGGATATTGTGCGTTGCGGCCCACCGGTATCGAGACATCTTGCTGCAGCGTGAAATCAAGCAGCGTCTCGCTCGGAACCTTCACTTGATCTCCCTTCGTAATGACTTCCGAGCCTGCACCAAGCCCGCCGCCGACGCCCGCCCCAATCGCCGCGCCTTTGCCGCCCCCGGCGATGGCGCCGATGATCGACCCGACAGCCGCTCCGCCAACCGTCCTCTTCGCGGTGCTTGCCCCGCGGGACTTGCCGGTCAATTCATATTCTCCGGTCACTACTGGCACGGCTTGCCCATTCACCACGATTCCGGTCAGCTCCAGCCGTAGTTCGGACCTGCCGGTGAATGTCCCGGACGTCTTGGACTCGGCCAAGCGACCGTACACATCCGCCCTTTTTGGTACTACCACCGCACCATCGACTGTCAAGGGCTCTTCCAGAGAAGCCTGGAAACGATCTCCGACGTGGTTCTTGGTGGAATCGATGGCATCAATGGTACGCACGGAAATCCGCGTCCCGGCCGGTATGGTCACATAGGCTGGTGGTTGCACCCCAGGCGCCGTGCCCGGTTGATCGGAAAAGGAATTCGCCGCAGGTGTTTCAGGTGCTGGGGCTCCAGAATCAAACTTGATTGAGATGATGTCGTTGATGTTGTACTGCTGCACCGAAGATCCGACCTGAAAGCTGATTTGATCCTCCGTGCCGCCCACGAACTTCCCCCTAATCCGGCTGCCATTCTTCAGCTCCAACGAATCGGCCCACGCAGCCGATGCCGCGAGGCATACAACAATAAGCAATCCGCAGTTCCGTTTGACGTTCATCACGAGCCTCCTGATTTAACGTCTTGCGTCCCCGTTAGCATCATACGCCCGTTACAGCGTGGGGAAAAAGTCGAGCGCCCGTTTTCCGAGGCGGCCCCGGCCGCTGGAATCGAGTCGCCACGTGTCGACCACTGATATCTTTACGAACTCTTTATGAACCTTTTACTCAGACTTTATGGAGGAAGGTATCCAATAACGTCAGAGTCTCCACGATATGCCGAATCCCAGCGCGAGGAGGGGTTTGGCGGTGAGGTTAACGTGGCCGTTACTGTGATCTTCACAATGCTTTGTGTCGCTGGCGTGGCGTTCATGACCCATTTCCTGATCGCGCTATCCAGGGACGGGGGTCCGATGTCGCGTGGCCATGTCTTTTGCTTGACGTCGCGGCAGCAGAAAACCGGCGACAAGCCGTCCCGATTGGCTACCCCGGAGGGAATCGCGTTCGAGAGGGGCGATGTGGGCTCCCGGCCAGAAATTCACGGTCATCGCGGGGAGAGGGGAGCGGGGCTTCCGCAAAGTTGGCTGAGGATGGGCGCAAGGTCTGCGGTGCAGAGGGCTTACCACGCGCGCCCCATGGGTGATGAGGCGCGTCCATGATCGCACCAGTTCATTCTGGCCGCCAGCTCGACCACTATCTGATTGAAGTTGTGACAGCACGCAGCGGCATGGCCACCATCTTTCGCGCCAGGGATTTGCGAACGGATCAGGCCGTCGCGATCAAGGTCCCTCATCCCGAGATGGAAAGTGACCCGCTTTACTTCGAACGCTTTCGTCGAGAAGGGGAAATCGGCGCGAAACTGGACCACCCCGGCGTGATAAGGGTCTTCGTCGACGACGATCGAAGCCGGACCTACATGGTCATGGAGTGGGTCGAAGGACGCCTTTTGCGCCAGGTGCTCAACGAGCAGCGCAAGCTCCCGGCGGATCGCGCTGTCAAGCTGACGCTTGCGATCTGTGACGCTCTCGACTACATCCACCGCAATGGCGTCGTGCACCGCGATCTAAAGCCAGAGAACATTATGGTCGGGGCGCACGATGGCATCAAGCTGATCGACTTCGGCATCGCCACGAAGGCGGGATCGCGGCGGATAACATTTGCCAAACTGTCCGACACGATGGGAACACCCGATTACATTTCGCCGGAGCAAGTCAAAGGCAAGCGTGGGGACGCACGCAGCGACCTCTATGCGCTGGGAGTCATGCTGTACGAGATGCTTACCGGCAAGGCGCCATTTCAGGGGCCGAATGTCTTCGCCATTATGAACGACCGTTTGCTGAACCACCCGGTCCCGCCGCGTGAGATCGACCCCACCATTTCAGTCCAGTTGCAGGAGATTATCTACCGGGCTCTGGAACGAGACCCCAGGAGCCGTTACGCGAGTGCTCGTGAATTCGCCCGGGACCTGCAGCATCAGGACCGGGTCGGTGTCGCTGAGCGCGTGGAATTGCGGAACTGGAAACTTCGGCGCAGTTCATGGGCAAGAAAAGCTCTCTGCTATACAGGCCTGATGCTCGTGCCGGTCGTGGTTTTCGGCTTGTTGCTCCTTGTGGCGGCGCATACGTGAGCGATCCTTTGCCGGATATGGAGGCACAGGAGCGATGAGCAACGAAGCGGAAGTCAGCGATTCAGCTTTTGTAAGCTGCGTCGTCAAATCGGAATAGCTGGGGTAATTCCAGCGGGAGACCAAATGACTGCGACCCTTGCATTAATGGGCTTCTTAGCATTGACATTCCTGCTCGCATCTCGGGCTTTGATTGCTTCCCGGCAGGATAGCAATGCCCAACAACGGCGACGAAGGCGGCTGAAGGCCAGCAATTGTGTCACTGGAAAGCCACTTCCCAGTGGAGGGCTTATGAAAGCCCGTTCTGCCCCACCACACAAAGCTCGTGATCGTTTCTTTCGCTTGTTGCCTGTCCGGAAAACCTAGCGAGCTCACGCCTCTAGCTTGAAGCGAGTTGCCGCCAGCGCGTAGAGCCTTCGCCACAGCACGCGGTTGATGGTGACTACGATCATCGCCATCACGAGGGTGGCAGCCATCAGCATGCGGAAATTCCCGCCGTCGGTCGCCCGGCTGATTACAGCGCCCAGCCCCACAGTCGAGAGGGTCTGACCTCGGAAATGGAAATATTCCGCGACGATGCTTGCGTTCCACGCGCCCCCGGATGCCGTAACGAAACCGGTGACCAGGTAAGGAAAGATTCCCGGCAGAAACAGCCTTCGCCAGCGTTCCCAGCGCGTGAACTGGTAAATGTCGCAGACTTCCTTCAGGTCAGTCGGGATAGCTGATGCCCCGGCGATGACGTTGAACAGAATGTACCACTGTGTGCCGAGAAGCAGCAGGACGATCGATCCGATTCCCAGCCCACCGCCCAGGCGAATTAGGACCAGCAGAATGATCGGGAACAAAGCGGTCGCCGGCACCGAAGCGGCGATTTGTGCCAGAGGCTGCGCCACGGCTGAACGCGTCGGGTGCAGCCCGATCACAGTTCCCAACGGAATCGTCCACAAGGCGGCGAGCAGGAGGACGAACTCTACGCGCAGGAACGTCGCACCCGCTCCCAAAAGGATTGCGCGCAGATCCGGCCAGGAGACCGACGCTGCCAGAGTCAGCATCCGCACGATTGCGTATGCAAGCCCGGCAAGAGCGAGAAAGCCGATTATCCGCATGACCCATGCTGACGTCCGGCTCTTCGCGGGGGCAGGCAAAGCCGCATGAGCTCTGGCGAAGTGGAGGTCCAGAGCCTCACGGACCGGCATCATCGATCTCTGGCCGACCAGAGCGAGCAAACGCGAACGGCGGAGCATATCCAGGATGCGTGAGCGGGCGGCCTCGGCAGCTTCCACCTGCTCAAACTTGAACTTCTCCGACCAGGCGATCACCGGCCGCCAAACCAAGCGGTCAAGAAGCACGATTATTCCGATCATCACCGCGAGGCCGGCAAGAATCGCACGTGTGTTCCCAGCGTTGGCCGCGGTTTGCAGGTAGGAGCCCAGCCCCGGAAGGCGCAAGTCGCGGTTCCCCAGCACGAACATCTCGCAGGCCATAAGGAAAAACCATCCGCCTGCCACCGACATCATGGAGTTCCAGATAAGTCCGATGGCCGCGTAGGGCAACTGGAGCTGCCGGAAGCGTTGCCACCAGCTCAACTGGTAGACTTGCGCTGCCTCATACATCTCGCGCGGAATGTTCTTGAGAGACGAATAGAAGCTGAAGGTCATGTTCCACACCTGGCCGGTAAAAATCAGCAGAATGGACCCCAGTTCGACGCCCAACTGGCGGGTCGGGAAGAGCGCAACCATCGAGATCATCACGCCGGGCAGAAAACTGAGCACGGGGATCGACTGCAAGGTGTCCAGCAGCGGGATCATGAACCGCTCTGCCTTCCGGTTGTAGGCGGCGATGTAACCGTAGATCAGCGTAAACACCAGGCTGAAGCCATAGGCGATGGCGATGCGCAGAACCGAGTACAGCGCGTATCTGGGCAGCGCCGCCGGATGAAGCTCGATTTCCGCCTGCGTGCTGGCCGGACCGACCGAATAGCGGCCAAAGGAGAGCAATCCATAAAAGAGCGCCAGCCCGGCGAGGATGATCGGCAGATCTCTGAACAGGGATCGGCCACCGGCGGGGACGGTTCCCCACCCCGACATCTCGGGCGATGGTTGTGCGGTTCCGGTCATCTCCCAGGGCTCCGCTAATGCAGCGGCGCGGTATCAGAATTCGCGGCACTTGCGGGCTGGTGCAGCAGCAGCCTGTCGGTTTCGGAATCGTAGGTGAAGATCTCAGCGTACCGTCCCCAATCCAGGATGGTTTCGATCTGCCTCTGGACTTCCTCTGCGGGCAGGTGCTCGTCGAGAATGTCCTTGAAAAATTCCAGCGGCATGGTTCCATCCGACTTTTTCTCCAGTGCGCAGCGAATCTGCTGCACCAGCGCAACGTGGGCAAGGGCAGCTTCGCGAAACAGGCGCTTGCGGCTGGCGATGTCGGCCTCGGCGAAGGCTTTGCCTGCCGGCGTGATCTCCACGTCCCCTTCCCGCGATTGAGCAAAGCCCAACAACACTGCTTCTTCGACGATGGGGAACAGATCATCCACCTCCATCAGAAGCTCGTCGGCCAGGTGATACAGATCCTCCTGGCCGCCGCGATCGTTCAGGAACTCGAGCAAGCCAGCCATGCCTCCCGGCTTGGCGTGTGGAAGCCTTTGAAAATGAGCCCGCGCCAGCGGCTCCCGCCGCGCTGGCGGGGCCAGCTCCAGCTCCGGCTGGGTCATGACTTTGTAAATGTAATCCACGTAAACCAGGAACTCGGCGGACTTGCGGTCCCTTGGCTGGGTAATCGGAATACGGAAGTCAGCGCGGATGTGGGCGGGATTCCGGCCGAGAACGATGACGCGATCGGCCAGCAACACCGCCTCTTCAATGTTGTGGGTGACCAGGAAAATGCTGCGCGTCGGGATCTGCTTCTTCAGCCACAACTCCATAAGCTCGCCGCGCAGGCTCTCGGCGGTAAGCACATCCAGCGCGGAGAACGGTTCATCCATGAAAAGCACCTCCGGCTCGACCGCCAGGGCACGCGCGAACCCGACGCGCTGCTTCATGCCGCCCGACAGCTCTTTCGGAAACGCGTTGTCAAAGCCCTTCAAACCGACCGAATTCAAGGCGGCGAGCGCCCGGCGGTGGCGCTGGAAGTGAGGCATGCCGCGCGCCAGCAGCGGGGCTTCAACGTTCTCCAGAACCGTCAGCCAGGGGAACAAGGCGAAGCTCTGGAATACGATGGCCACGTTGGGGCCGCATGCGGCGAGAGGGTTCCCATGCCACAACACTGTCCCGCTGGAGGGCTTCGTCAATCCCGACAGAATCCGCAGCAGCGTCGACTTGCCGCACCCGGAAGCGCCAAGGAGCGCTATGATCGCTCCGGATTCGATGGATAAGTCCAGCGGCGCGATGACCTGGATCTCATGCCCGTCCGGCTGCTGGAACGTTTTCTCAACTTGGCGCGCCTCGATAATCTTCTCCACGGCCGGAGTGGGAGCCACGGGCGCTGCCACCGCGCGTAGAGGCGCTTCGGCGGGGGCTGCCGCAAGCTCATCCATGAGGCGTTGCCAGGCTTCTTCCGGCAGTTCGTCGAAGAATCGCATGCGTTCCGTGGGGTCAAGCCTGTCCACGATGGCGCGCATCTCCGCCAGCGGCCGTGAGTGCAAGAGAACGTATGTGTGGTAGTAAGGAAAGTGACTGATCAGCGCGGCCGCGAAATGGTTCGGAAGCGTACGGAACAGAACCTGCTGTTGTTCAAAAGGCAGTGCCGCGCAAACTGAGGCTGCGGCCCCGGGATCGAGCCGCTGGACCATTGCAGCAGCCTCCTCAGCTCGTCCTTGGGAGAGAACCTCACGTACGGCTTCAGCTAGCGGCGGCGACATAGGACTTTTGAGGTGAGGCGATTGGGGATCAGCGAGCGTCTATCGTTCGTCCCCCCGCTGAAGACGATATCCTGCCCAGGTGTGCCATGGCGGCCAGCAGGAGCGGGCAACTTGGGCTTTCCTCCCGAACCCGGCGGCGATTCTACCCCAAGATCAGGTCGCCGTCTGCAACTTACACCAGCCCCAACCACTTCCAATACGTAGCGCCGAAAACCAGCACCAGGCCGTAGGCGACGATTGTCAACGGAATACCGGTGCGGACGAAGTCACGCACTTCAAACGTATCCGTGCCATACGCCACCATATTCTGGGGCGCATTAACGGGCAGGATAAAACCGAAACTCACGACGTATTGCAAAATCATCGTCATCCCGGCCAAATTGATGCCGGGTGTCTTCACGCCTTGCAGGACCGAGATGATGATCGGAATCATCGCTGCCGCCAGAGCCGTGGCGCTGGCGAATCCAAGATGAATCAGGATCAAGAACGCCGCTAGAACCGCCAGAATGAAAAGAGCCGGCATGGTTTCGACCCTGAACAAGCTGACGATGATCCTGGCCAGCCAGGCAGCCGCCTTCGTGGCTAGCAGGGCCGATCCCAGACTGATACCCACACCGAAAAGAACCAGCGTGCCCCAGCCGATCCTGGGCTGGGCATCCTTCCAGCTCATGACCCCCACCTTCGGCAGCAGCATGATGGCGATCATCGCAATCGTGGTGGAGCTGGTGTCAAACGGATGCAGAATCTTCTCCGTGGACCAGAAAAACAGCAGCACCAACGACATGAACAACAGCTTCTTCTCGCTGGTTTTCATCGGCCCGAGTTCCTTGAGCGCCCGGGCAATGGCCTCCTTGCCGCCGGCAACCTCGTCGGTTTCCGGAGGCATGGTCTTGAGCAGGATGTAATACAAGACCACCGACATGATCGCGGAGAAGGGAGCGGCGGCAATGAACCATGCCGGCCAGGTGATCGTCTTTCCCAGCATTTTCTCGATATGGCCCACCGCGATCATGTTTTGCGCGGCAGCCGTCTTTATGCCGACGTTCCAAAGGCTGTCCGCCTGGGCCGTGGCAATCATCATCACCCCGGCAAACCTGCTTTTCAGGTTTACTCCGAACGCGACAATGATTCCCATGACGATCGGCACCATGCAGGACACGCGCGCCGTCGTGCTGGGAACAAAAAAGCTGAGAATGAATCCCACCACGATGACGCCCGCCAGCACGCGATTCGTCCTGGCGCCGATCCTCGACAGCACGAACAGCGCAATGCGTTTATCCAAGCCAGTGTGCATCATCGCCGCAGCAATGAACAGCGCTCCGCCCACCAGGGCGAGTGCCGTACTGGCAAAACCGCCCAGCGCGATCGTCAGACCTTCACTGGTTCCGTACAGCTTCGCTGGGTTCGACACATTGGGCGATATACCGAGCAGGAAGGCCATCAAGCCCAGAATCACAGCCGCACTGGAGGGGTAGGCAATGGAATCGGTGATCCACACAATCACGGAAAAAAGCAGGATGGCCAGCATTCTCTTTCCTGCCACGGGCAGCCCCTCTGGGGTAGGCAGGAGGTTCACAGCCACCAGGACAATGCTGCCAATGATGAGGCCATATCGCTTAAGAAAAGAATCCTTGCTGCCGGCGCTGTGTTTCCGGGGGATGCCGATTACTGGAGGCTTGACTGGTGCCTTGGGTGTTCCCATATCATTTCCTTCTGCTGCCGCGGAGAACGCAACTCCCAACAGCGCTAAGCAGGCCAGGTTTCGCCTTTAAAGTCTGTACGGACCGGGATCCACGATCGCTTGAATGACAGTGAGCCTTCGGTTGGTCCAAGCCGAAGTTACTGCTTTCTCCACCTCGGAAACCGTTTCGCAGACTCTGCCGTCCGCGCCAAATGCCTCCGCCACCTTCGCGATATCCGGGTTCGCAAAGTCCACTGCGTTGTGCGGCAATCCGCGGCGTTCCTGCGACATGGCGATGAGCGAGAGGGCGCCGTCGCACAAGACCACAATGATGAGCGGCAACTTCAGCCGCCTGGCGGTTTCCAATTCCGCCATATACATGGCAAACCCTCCATCGCCCAGGAAGGCCACCACAGGTTTGTCCGGCCATGCCAGTTGCGCCGCCATGGCGGCGGGGAATCCGTAACCCATCGCTGATAAGCCGTTAGACATGAAGAAAGATTTGGGTGTGTAGGTTGTCCACAACTGGCCCACCAGGAACTTGTGGGCGCCGACATCGCACGTGGCCACCGTCTCCCTGGGCAGTATCTTCCTGGCCGCAGCGACCACCTGGTGGGACGCCATTCCGGCGCCGGCGCGGGTTATGAGTTCCAACAAGTCGCGGCGGTGAGCACCGATTTCCTGCGCGGTCCATGCACGACGAGATGGCAACTGCTCGGCGAGCGCAGAAAGCGCGATAGCAGGGTGGCCGACGAGCTCGACGTCGGCTGGATAAAACTCGTCGCTGTTGGGCAAGGCATCAATGTGAACGACGGGCGCTGAGAAATTCCAAGGCTTGTCAAATTCCACCACATCGAGACCGCACGCGAGAATCAGGTCCGCACGCGCGCCGAATTCGAGGACAAGCTTGTCTCCCAGCATCTCGAAAACGCCGGCAAAAAGCGGGTGGTCTTCCGGGATCACGCCCTTGGCCTTGGGCATCACGATGACCGGTGCGCTCAGCTTCTCGGCAAGACAGACCAAGCTGTCACCGGCATTGGCACGAAGCACACCCAAGCCGGCAAATATGATCGGCCGTGCAGCGGAAGCGACCATTTTTGTGGCTTCCACCATGGATTCCGCAGATGGTCCGCCCATCCCAGCGTATGTGCGGACGGGAGATGTCGTCGAAACTTTTCCACCGGCTTCCGCCCCGGCCAAGTCACTCTGGAGAGTGAGATGAACAGGACCCGGCCTCTCACTTGTGGCCATGCGGACCGCCTTATGCAGGGTCTCTGCCGCAGAACCAGGATGAATCGCTGTGCTCCATTTTGTGATCGGTCTGTAGAAAGCGACTGAGTCCAACACCTGGTGCGTGGCTGTGTTGTAGCGGGGTGATGCGATCTGTCCCGTAATTGCGATCACCGGGTCGCGGTCCATCCACGCATTAGCGACGCCGGTGGCCATGTTGGTCGCACCAGGACCGATCGTCGCGATACAGACTCCAGGAATGCCAAGTATTTCACCTGTCACTCCTGCGGCAAACGCGGCCGTATTTTCATGCTTGGTCAATAGAAAGGGGATGTCCGCCTCTTTGAGGGCATGCATGAGTTCGACCACTTCCCCGCCGGGGAGCCCGAAGACGTAAGGTGTCCCCAGCCGCCTGAGGACATCGGCCATCGCCTGCACCACGGTGCTCACTTCACTTTTTCTCCCGCGCTCATCCGCAACGTCCTTCCTAGGTACAGCCGCACGACACGCTAGTACTTCCTGAGAACGAGGTAGAAGCCGCACGCCGCTCCCAGGAGCCCGAAGGCCACCAGGTACATCAGACCCGCCGTGTAGGCACCGGTAGCACCGGTCAAGAACCCGACGATCATTGGCGACAGCGAGCCGACGAGTTGCGCAGATCCGTTTTGCAGGCCAGCTGCCTGTCCCATCATATTGGCAGGTATGAAGGCTTGAAGGACTGTCCACGCCATTGGGATGGAGACGCCCTTGAAGAACAGCGCGACACAGAGCAGGCACGCGCTCAGATAGCCGTTGTGAACGATGGCCCCGAGGCCTAGGAACAGAGCGCACCCGGCCAGACCAATACAGTTCAGGGGAGCCGCTCTTTTCATCCGATCCGCAACGACGCCGGCGCTGATCAGTCCCAAAAGTCCAAAGAGGTAGGGCAAGGAGGAGAAGAAGCCCATCTTCGCCCAGGTAAAGCCGCGGGCAACTCGGAGGTACTGCGGCAGCCAGGACATGATGCCCCACCACATGCTGGCGGAAGCGCAAAAAGCGAATGCGCTACAACAGAAATCGGGGTTCTTAATCAGTCCCACAAAGCTGCGCCACGCGTTACCCGACTGAACTCGCTTTTTGCCCTTTGCTGCTTCCTGCCTCTTTCCCCGGGTTATGTGTTCCAGTTCCGCCCTGTTGATCCGTCTATGCTGTTCGGGGCGATCGGTCGTGAAGAACCAGACCAGCGGGATGCTCAGCAGGCTGAGAGTCGCGCACAACCAATAGATGGAACGCCAACCGTAGCTGGCAATGACCATGGCAAAGCATGCCATCCCCAGAGCGGGTCCGATCATTTGCCCGAGGAGCCAGGAGGAATTGGCCTTCCCTCTTTCTGCACGGGGAAACCAGTTCTTCACAAATGCGATCAGCATGGGGTAATGCAGCGCTTCGCCAACTCCCAGGACCAGCATCGCGGCGTAAAGCACGGTCACGGTTCTCGCCGTCGCGGCCACAACCAGCGGCACAGTCCAGGAAACCAACGCCACACACATCGTCTTGCGCGGGCCCAAGCGGTCGCCAACAGGGCCAAGCAGAATGTTCCCCAGCCCGTAGGCGACGAGGAAGAACGTCATCAGCAGACCCTGCCCGACGGGGTTGTTCCTGAGCCCCATTTCCGCGAGGAAACGTGGGAAGGCGATCAGAACCGAAACGTTTACGCGATCCAGATAGGCTACGAGAACGGTGAAAGACAAAATGCCGAGCAACCAAACGCGCACTCGACTCGGACCTTGTGCTGGCGTAGTTACGCCCGGGACTCTTGCCGCGGGCTCGACCTGAGGTGTGCTACTAGCCATCTGTCCTGCTCATGCGGGAGCTGTCGCACCATTCCGCCTGAAAAAAGCGCGCCAGAGACCAAGGCTCCGGCGCGCCTGTTCCTGATTCCAAAATGGCCCTCTCAGCTCTGCTTCAGCGCCCGCATAACGCGAGCCGGAGTCATAGGCAGCTGATATAGCCTGGCTCCCGTCGCGTCATATATCGCGTTAGCGATGGCCGCACCCACGGTGATGATCGGCGGCTCGGCGATTCCATCTGGAGCCAGCTCCGGGTTGTCGACCAGCACAACTTCCGTCTTGGGCTCGGTGGAAAAGCGAGGAATCTCGTAGCTGTCGAAGTTCCGGGCGAACACCTCGCCGTTGCTGAAAAGTACCTCCTCGCTGAGCGAGTAACCGACGCCCATGGTGATACAGCCGTCAACCTGTTGGCGCGTCCCTTCCGGATCGACAATTACGCCCGCGTCTACGGCAGTGACAACGCGCTCGACCCGCACCTTGCCCGTGCGCTTGTCGACGGCGGCCTGGACCGCAGTTGCGACATAGGTTTTGTAAAAGGTGCCACAGGCGACGCCTACGCCCTGGCCGCTCGGCGCCCGCGCCGGCTTCCAGCCAAACTGCTTGGTTGCTGCCTCGAGCACCCGCCGCATGCGTTTGTCGGTCAAGTGCCGCAGGCGGAACTCGACGGGGTCGATACCGGCGTTGCTGGCCAGGATATCCATGTGCGATTCGCGCGCGAAGGTATTGGTAATCGCGCCCGGCATGCGCCACGGCCCGACATAGAATGGGTGCAGCCCGGCACCATTGTCCTGGTTCCGCCAAGCGGTCTGCGTTATCGGTACCGTCGTCGTCCTCTGGTTCGGGATGTCATAGAAGGTGATGGCACCCCAGTCACCAGCGGCGTACACCGTGTAGTCCCACGAGACAATCTTTCCCTCGTTCATTCCTGACCGGATCTTCACCACCGCGGCCGGACGGAACCTCGCATAGAAGAAGTCCTCGTCACGACGCCAGACGAGCTGGACGGGTTTGCCGATCATCTTCGCTAGGCGGGCCGCTTCGATAGCGTTCTGAGCGTTGTTCTTCCCGCCAAAACCGCCGCCGACATAGGGAACGATCACGCGCACGTTTTGCTTGGAGTAGCCCAGAGCCTGCGCGACCCGGTCCCGCATAAGGAAAGGTATCTGGGTGGCCGCCCATACGGTTGCCTTGCCGCCCTCGATCATCGCCAGGGCTGATTGGGTCTCGATGGGCGCGTGTGCGCCGTAGCTATGAAAATATGTCTGCTCAAGCGGATTGGCGAGCTTGTCCGCATCCGCCAGAGTCCCGCTCTCAGCCATCACCTTGGGTGGCTGCGCGTTCTTGAGTATGTGATCGAAGATTGACTTGTCGTCCAGGCCCGTCTGGGGGCGATCGAACTCGGCCTTGATCAGCGCCAGCGCCCTATCTGCCAGATCAGGCCGGCCGCAGATCACGGCGATGAAGTCACCGTCCCTCACCACCTGAGCGCCAGCCATCTTCTCCGCGGCGCTGGTGTCGACGCTCTTCAGCTTCGCGCCGTGGGCCGGCGGCCGGAGAATTCGCGCGTACACCATTCCGGGAACGGTGATATCGCCGGCGAACTTGGCCTTACCGGTCACCTTGTCGAGCGCGTCCTTGCGCTGCGGCGACTTACCCATCGCCTTGAACGCCGATACTGGTTTCAAAGGCACCTTGGTCAAGTGACGCTCGATGCGCTTTCCCTGGACGAGTTCCCCGTAGGTGATGCGCTTGCCCTGCGCGGGATCGGTGATGACGCCATCGCTTACCTGCAGCCGTTCGACCGGAGCATTAAACTTCTCTGCCGCCATTTGCAGGAGAACGGCCCTGGCCTCGGCCGTCGCTGCACGCAGGATTGCGCCCATCACCCTCATGGACTGGGACCCGAAGGTACCCACGTCCCACGGGCATACATCTGTATCGCCCATCACCATGTCGATCGAGTCGTACGGAAAATCAAGCTCTTCGGCAACCAACTGCGCTGCGGCCGTCTGCAAACCTTGTCCGAGTTCGACCCGGCCGACCATGCAGGTAACACGGCCGTCGGGCCGGATTTGAAGGAAGGCGTTGAAGTCGGTCGGGGTTGAGGGCGGCGCTTCGGCGTAGGGTTGTGGAGGTTGCTGAAACGCGTCCAAGGGGCCAACCCAGAAGAACACTACCAGTCCCGTCCCCCCGATTTTGAGGAAGTCGCGGCGGCTAAGGGCGCCGTTCTCCGTCAAAGTCGCTTCGTCTGGTTTCATGACGCCCTCGCTTTCGTGGCCCCGGCAGCTTCCTGAATGGCCTCGACGATGCGGTTGTAGTCGCCGCAGCGACACAAGTTGTTGTCCATGTGACGGACGATGTCTGCCCGGGTCGGCCGCCGGTTCTTCAGCAGAAGCGCATAGGCTTGCATGATCATCCCGGGCGTGCAGTAGCCGCACTGCAGGGCGCTTTGCTTCACGAATGCCGCCTGGAGGGGATGGATCTGTCCGTTCTTGCTCAGGCCTTCAATCGTCAGCACATGCCTACCGGCGATGTCCTTGACGGGGACCGTACAGGAGCGGACAGCTTCCTTGCCTACGATTACGGTGCAAGCGCCGCACAGCGCGGTGCCGCAGCCGAACTTGGCGCCGGTAAGGCCGAGATCAGCGCGCAACACCCACAGCAGTGTGCGCTCGTCATCGACCGTCACCCGTGCCGGCTTGCCATTGAGAGTGAATGAGATTGCTCGTTCCATGGAAGAATCCTTTGACGGGGCGCATCTAGCGCCGGACGATTGCAATTAGCTCACTACACGAGACATGTGCAGAATTCGAGCCAAGCATCAGCTCGACGCGAAAGTCTGCCCCCACCTCGCCTCTCTTGGCTGTGATTCCACGCACATCGTTTTGTGACTGGAGTTGGCGCTGGTTTCGTATGTACCTGAGTGCGATGAGCAGGCTGCCGCGTGGTTCGCTTATGTTGCTGACTGGCAAAACCTGAGGCTGGTGCCGGGAGGGGGATTTTGCTGATCCCGCTCCGGCCCTCCTGTACTTTCAGTAACTTCGAGTGTTTTCTGTAATTTGACGTCGATTGTCCTTCGATTAGCTTCGATCTGACGCTCTCTGGACGTCAAAAAAGTTAGGGAAAGTTAAGGAAGTTTCGGGCCTTCTTTTTCGAATTTTGACCTTGACAAGCCCGCTGGCCGGCGACCGTCGAGGGTATCAAACTCGCCCTACCGTTTCCTGCCGCCACCCCCTACCCAGCCCCGAAGCCTGCCGCTTTCTTGAGAACGGAGAGAAACGCTAGCAGAGGCCATCCAGCGTTACACCTGGATAATCGCAGAAGCCAAGTCGCTAAACACAGCCTCCGCGTATCGGTACACCGCGGAGCAGGAAATCAGCGGCTCATCTTCCCGAATCCTCGCACCGGGCGCTAAGCGCCAAGTGAACGGGGTGTTCGCGGCGTTTGCCTAAGCACGAGGCTTCCAGCTACGGAGGTCATCGAGGAATCTCATGCCTTCTTCAGCTTGGCCCACCTCGCGCGCTGGGCCGCGGCCATCTTCTTGCGGGTAGCGAGTGAGAACTTGTGCACCTTCTTCACTTCGCGCTTCAGTTCACGACGGCCCAGCCGCTGAAGCGCATCGAGTGCGCTGCTGATTCGTTGAAGTTCGGACTGAACTCGGTTTTTCTCCCGCCGGAGCTCTCTCACTACACGCTCAATTGTTTTCATTGGCGGCGATTTTACCCGATCTCCTTGCCGTCTGCCCAGCGAATTGCCAGCAGCCCTAGCTCGCCAGCACTGAGTATGGCCGGCGCCAAAAATGTTGGGAAGCACGCGATGCGGCGATAGCGGAGGACCCCGCGCTTGCTGCTCGCTATGCCGAGATCAAGGCGAGCAAGGCTGCGGGTACGTTGAAGCCGGAAGCTCCACGCAAGAGCACGATTCGGCGTCCGCGTCGGCGCCAGGGAACCAAGGCAGCGAAGAAGTCCCGCAAGAGAAGCAAGTGAAGCCGAGGTTCAGCCCCGGCCGTATAATGGCCACTCCCGGCGTTCTCCGGGCTTTCGAGGCATCCGGGGACCTCCCCCTCCCCTACTTACAGCGACATCTCTCGGGCGACTGGGGCGACCTGGACGCCCATGACGTTCACGAGAACGAGGAAAGCCTGAAACACGGGTGGCGCATACTGTCGGCCTACAACCTCTCCGATGGAACCAAAATCTGGATCATCACGGAAGCTGACCGCAGCGTCACCACGTTCCTGTTGCCGGAGGAGTATTGACCGATGACAAGCGCGAGCCGAGGCATCGCTAGCGGCCTTCTCAAGAGGCTGCCGAGAAAAAGCGAGTCCGTTTCGCCAATGGTAATAGGCATAAATACACGCACATGTGGGACGACTTGTGAGGATATTGCGAAGAGAGCCGGGCTGAAAAACGCATATCCTCACAAGTTCCGAGCGACATACGCAACCAAGCTCCTACAGGCCGGGGTTGACCTGAAAACCGTTCAAAAGCTTCTCGGTCACAAGGACATTAGTTAGCAGCACGATGCGCTACTTGGCAAAAGCGGAGAGTAAGGCAGAGCAAAAATGGACGCGGTGTGGAACGGGAAGCACTAAGGAAGTCTGGGCCTCTTAGTCTGAAGCTCCCTTATCCGTGCCTTTCGCAGCTTTATTCCATAGGTGCGAAGCATGGCTAGGTTGCTCAACCGGCGCCTGTAGCACACGACTGAGAATTTAAGTCCCGCGACCGGTGACAAATTGCAGTGCCACTCGCGGGAGGTTGCTGCGATCAGTAGATCACCCGGCTTGACCGGGACCTTCAAAGCATATTGTGGGAAGCAGAACTCACCGCCTGTCGTACCCGACGCAGCGGCAGTGGTCATAGCAATCAGGCCGGGATGATTTTGTATGTCCTTATGCAAAGCTGTTGGACAGTTGCGATTAACTGTCACTGTTGTGAACGGGGTGCCCGCCTGTCGAAACTGCGCTCGTGATAGTTTGTGGCGTCCTTCTTCTGCATATTCTTTAGGCAGCACTCTGGCGTATATGCCATTCATCAGTCGAATCAGAGGCAGGATCTTCTCGTAGTGCTCGACCTGTGCCTTGGTCGCATTTGTAAGCTCTATTGAACCTCTGTCTGTATAGCCGAGAACTAGCTCCTTAGCGTCGGGATTCCATTGGATAGCCCCCTTTGTCTCGCGGCGCTTCGGTTCGTGAAATCCTACGTCGCTTAACTCTATCTGACTTAAACCTTCGAATGCTCGGTCGCGGATAGTTTCGGGAATCAACGGAGTGAGCGCTTTACGCGAAGACTTGAAGATGTCGCCCTTTAAGAAAAGCGCCATCACATCGCCATTCGGGTAGTACAGGACGGTGCTCTCGGTGAGCGTGTCGGCCGCATACTTAGGGTCTGAAAGATATTTACAGTTCAGTTTCTGTAAATCCTTGTTCTTATGCGCGGCGACAAGGGTGTGCTCTTTCAGCAGACCCTCCTTCACCAACTGCGACAGGTGGGGAATCTTATTCAAACTGCGAAAAATGGGGTCTACCTCGGCCATACATCCTCCAGCCCGGTTGTAAGGCAATGAGAACCCTCTGGTAAAGGGTACTAAGGGCCCTCAACCGGTGGGGTGTGGACTCGTAGGACTAATGTAACTTTAGATTGTAAGGTTAGGGGCGGCGGAAGTGTTGCCACTTACGATAGGCCACCCGTGTTGATGGTTTAGATTTCCTCCACGGAAATCTTGCGGGTCAATCCGAACTCGCGTATCAGAGAGCGTAGCTCTTCAGCGAACGCTGCTGGTGCGGTGCAGTATTCGCGGAAGTGAGCGAGCACAACCTCCCAAGCGTTGTCTTCGGGTGCTGCTTCCTCGTCTGCTTCTGCGGTTTCGGTCTCCTGACCGGGTGGTGGGGATTCTTCCACCGCGTCGGCAGCTTCAATGTCAGCTGGGGATTCTTCCTGTTCAGCGATTTGGGATCTCAGGTCTTTAACCTCTTCCTGTAAGCGCTCAATGAGAAGGTCCTTCGCGGACGCTTTCTTCTTCGTTGGACCGGGATTGCGTTGCCTTATTTTGACCGCGTGAATGAGCCGATTCAAATACTGCGGCGTGATGCCGAGGTATTTGTTCACGAACTCTTCCCACGTGACCTCCTCGGGATTGTGGCCGGCGACGCGAACCTCTACACGAGTGTTCTGGTTGCCGTTCTCGGGAAAGCGAGAACGAAGTTTGAGAATGGTGTCTACGCGAGTAGCGAACCATTGCTTGAAGGTGTGGTGACCGGAGAGGCGGTCTTTCATAGCCGCCACGTCGTTCACCAAAGCGTCGAACTCTTCTTGGGCGAGGTCCGCCGCCGTTTGGTCGGGGATCTCGTCTTCCGCTCCGAAACTAAGTTTCGTTGCGAAGTCCTGCACTCTGAACACCTCTTCCTGCAGTGCTGGTGTTGTAGCCATTTGTGTCCTCCATTGTGAAAGGTCGTCTTGCCCGTGGTCCCTGGGAACCCCGGCGAGAACAGGTGTTTGTGTCCCTGCCCTCTACCTCGGGGTCCCGTAGCTGCCAAATTTGTGCCGTACCTTTCCTAAATTAGACATAACACTCGCGGAATCAATAAGTTAGAAAGATCGATAATGAACGCAAAATTTAGCAACTACGGGACCCAAGGTAGGAGGACTCAACAATGCCGCTGGGAAAGAAAGCTTCGGAAGGAATCCGGGCGGGGATCGTGGCCGCAATCAAAGCGGAACCGACCAAGCCCTACCGCGTTATCGGAGAAGAGTTCGGCCTGAGCGAGTGGTTCGTTTGCCAGCTGGCAATCGCCAACGGGTTGCAGCGCCCACGTGGTGGTGTGCGGAAAGAGGTAACTCGGCAACCCCGAGTGTGGGATTGCCACGCCGGGAAGAGCTACCCGGCGGATGCTGTGTACGTCGGTTGCCGGGTCCGCAATCGTAAGGGTGGTGTTATCCGAGAGGGCTCGATCTTCGGGAATGGCACCAACCCGCTGGTTTCTCATCACGGATCGCTAAACACCGAGAGCGAGTTCCGCGCATACGCCGTAGAGAAGCTACAGGACCCAGCATTCCGCCAGCAGGCACGGCACCTGAAGGGAAGGGATCTACTGTGTTGGTGTGCGCAGGAAGGCAAACGACGGGCAGAGTTTTGCCACGCCAGGGTGTGGTTGGAGCTGATTAATCAGGAGGCTTTATGAGCGAAGAGAAACGGCGTGATTTCGATTGGGGGTACTACGAGCCATCTTTCCTTTCGAAAGGCGAGGCAGATGCCCTGTTCGAAATGGCGAAGGCACAGCCTAGATACAGGCCGATAATCAAGAGGAGTGGGTACCTGCTGCGGCGATGCGCCTGCACGTGCTGGAGCGTTAGAGATCCATACGCCGATTCAGTCGGAATGGTCCCGCTCGCAGAGGCTCCTCCAGAAATAATTTCTCTTCAGCGAAAGCTGAGCGACTTGGCTGGGAAAGAGGTTAACTATTTCTCGTTGCAGGCTTATGAGAATGAGCAGGATCACATCGGCTGGCACCAGCACCGCGAGGATAAGTGCCGCGATGCCCGTGTCTTCATCATCTCGCTCGGGGAGCGCCGCAGTTTTGGCGTCGATAAGCTGTGTCCGGAGTGCCTGCTCTGCGATGCCTGCAACCAACGCAGGTGTCATCCCGACGGCCCTCCGTGTTCCAACTATGCGAAGTGCAAAGCCGCGAAGAAGCATCGCAACACTTGCGCGGTGAGGAAGAGCACGAGAACTATATTTTTGCCAGGGCACGGTTCGCTCATTGCATTGACCAGCGAAGCGAATGACTGGTACGAGCACGCTGTCTTGGATGACAAGGAGCCCAAGGGCCTCCGCATTTCGATCAACACCAAATGCATTCCACCCGAGGATGCTGCTGAGGGATATGTTCCCCGGGAGCTTAGGATCGTAGGGGGATTCGCCCATGGAGAATCCCGGTAAGACTCTCCTCCGTCCCAACGCGACGGCGCCCTAATTGAGGTCGGGCTGAGAAATCATCGGCCCGGCCCATTTCGCCGTTTTAGCGTGACTCTCTTACTCCTCGTGCGCCATTCCCACCGCTAACAACGCAAATTTGTGAACTACCGGACCCAGGGGTGTAGGCAATCGCCACGGAGGAATGTAAATGCAGATCAGTTTGAAAGACACGCTAAAGACGGCTCGACTGAGCTTCGACACTCGACTCGCAGAGGTTCTAATCGGTCGGCCCGACTTGAGCTACACCCAAATCGAGAAGGAATTCGGAATCAGCGAGACGGTGATCCGTCGTGTGATGAAGCAGTTCAACATTCGTGCCCGCAAGCGCGGCCCGAAGCCGAAGAGGCAGGCGGTGATGTGATGGCCTGGGATGAGTATATGGCAGTTCGAAACAGCAACCTTTACGAGCACAAGGGCCTGGCGAAACCTCTGCTGTCTCTGATTGCTCTCCTGATCATCGGGGAACCGAAAGAGAATGAGCAAGGCCAACAGATCGGTGATCGTGACCCGGATGCCGGGTACTGTACAGCGACGCAGAACTATCTCGCGGCCCAGAGCGGGTGTTCGGAATCAGACGTGCTCCGCTGGATTAAAGTCTTCATCGCAGACGGCTGGTTCGGAGTAGAAACGCGCCGGAACAAACTAGGCTATCCGAGAAACCGATACTATTTTCCTGAAGGCGTGCTGAAGAAAATTCGGGATCGGGCAATGCCTCGGGATGAGCAGGGCAGATTCATCCGGGAGAAGAACCCGAACAAGGCTCGCAAAAGTTCCTACCAGCACCGCGCTAGCAGGGCCACCAACAAGGAAACCAAAATAGCCTCGCGGCACGGAGCTACCAGGCCTGGCGGCTCCGAGCTATCAGGCCTGGCGGCACCGAGCGGATGTCCTGACGGCACCGAGCCGTTAGAGTTAGTTCTGAGAAGTTCAACAGAAGTCAAACGAGAAGTTGCAATTGCAAATGCAAATTCTGATGCAGACACAGAACAGATAAACGGAAGAGGGGAGGACCCCTCAGACCCCCGTACCAGCGCAGGGAGAGAACTCCCTTGCAACCCACCCGTTAGGTCTTCTCCGTTCGAATCTGAAACACAGGTTCCCCGTTCACTAGAGACAGAGACCCCGGATTCTGACGCCTCCGTTCCAAGCCCAACCCACGATTCCGGCTGGCTCCCTTCCCGGGAAACTGAACCTGCTCGCTGGCTGGCGAATTATCTGTGGTGTTTCCTGTCCGTCCGGAAAGACGTGGACGTTCCACGCGCCTGGGAGAAGCTCTGGACGGGGGATTTTCAGGAGGCCCTGGACGCAAGATGGTCAGTACAGGATGTCAAACTCGCCATCAAAGCTTCCCAGGTGGGTCGTGCCCGTGAGTTCTACAAGCGGGGCGCTTCCATAGTTGCTCAGCTGGAGCTTCTTGCGGACATCGGGGAGAAACTCGATAACAACGGTCTGCTCCGTGAAGGTGAGTGTATTGGGTGTCACGGACTATTCGTTGGGCTAGACGTTCTAATCGAACACCAGTTGAAGTGCTACGACCCGCCCATAGATCCCGCTGATGCTGCCGAGGAAGAGGCCATGGATATTGCCGATGAAATGATCAACCAGGGCTACGTTGAGGAGCACCCCGATATGGGGATGTACTACCCCTGGGCTGAAGAGGATGCTGTCGCCGCCAAGGAATCGGCTAACGTGGAAACGGCGAGCAAAGATGATGAAATGTTTTACCCATGGCCGGACTACTGATCATGCGGCATCGCGGCTTGCATTTGTGGTGTAATCTATACATCGAACCACTGCTGTCCGAATTAGCTGAGCACCCGGCACAGCGTCATTGAAAACGCGGCACATAAACTACCTCTCCCGCCTTCGCCGAAAGCAGGTTGGCCAGTTGAAAACTCGAATCTGCTGAAGGAT
>DATKLD010000086.1:0-17695 GCA_035542595.1 Terriglobales bacterium | reverse complement strand
TTGGTTGCGGGGGGTGGATTTGAACCACCGACCTTTGGGTTATGAGCCCAACGAGCTACCAGACTGCTCCACCCCGCAGGGTCATGATAGCAAACGGAGCGGCAAAATGCAGCCCTGTGTCGTCCGGCTGCGCGCAGATGGATGGCCGGCTTCAGAGACCTCCGCTTCAGGCAGAAAGCAGGGAGGCTCGCAGGCCTCCCAGTTCGATCCCGCTGGCCTGGCCTATCCCTTCAGTTTCTGCCGTTCGCAGGCTTCCACGACTTTGGTCGGATCCACGGCATCGTTGTCCACCTGCTCTTCGATCACCTTGCCGGATTTGTCGATGAGGAAGGTGGCGCGCCGGGCCGACATCATCTTCACGCCTCCGGGCGTGTATTCCTTTTCCAGGCCATATTCCTTGACGACGCTGCCGTCCCGATCGCTCAGCAGCGGGAAGGTAACGCCGTTCTGCTGCGCGAAGTTGAAGTTGGCAAAGGGGCTGTCCATGCTCACACCCAGCACCTGGGTGTCGGCGGCTTCCAGCTTGGAGAGGTTCTGCTGGAAGGCCTTCATCTCCTTGGTTCAACCGCCGGTGAAGGCGAAGACGTAGAACGCCAGTGCGACGCTCTTCTTGCCTCGGTAATCGTGCAGTGAAACTTTCTTCAGTTCCTTGCCGTCGAAGGCAAGCAGGGTGAAATCGGGCGCCATGTCGCCGACTTTGATTTTCATCGGCGGCGGAGCTGGCTTGTCCTCGGGAGGACGGGCAGCACCGCCAGCGGCGGCGAGCAGCACGGCGAGTGTGAGCACGGTGGCCATCAGTGTTTTGGGCATGAGAGAACCTCGCATTCTCGGACTGCAGGAATTCCGGCCTTCCCCACCCCGGCCGGCAGCAGGGCCAATATATTATCCGGTCGCTCGCGGAAGTGCACGAGTGCTCCCGGGCTGGTAGTGTTGCAGTTTGACTCAAACTGCACCACTGCCCCCGGGCTACCTCTTGAAACTGACAATCCTCAACGTACTTCCCACGGAGCGTGGGCCAATCCTCTTGAGCGCCCCTCAACCCCAGCCCCGCAGGGGCGGAAAGACAGCCTCGCACGCGCGCCTCTGGCGTGCGAGGCTGTCGAGAGCCCGGCACGTGACCGGGGTCCCCGGCGCGCCCGGTTCTGGCGCGCTGAGGTGGGTGAGTGCCGGGGGAGGCAGCGTTATTCGAGCAGAGTCCCGCAAGGGACGGCACCTAGCCGAATACCTCGGATTCCTCATACACCACACCGGATTTCCGCAGCAGAGCGGCGAATTCATCCTCGAACGTGCGCTTGGCGTGGTGTTCGGGTTGGCGCTTGATGTAGTCCTTGACTATGCCCAGATTGGAAGCCCTCACGCTGAAGGCGCCATAGCCTTCCTGCCAAGCGAACCGGATGCCATGTTCGCCGATCCAGCGCGAGGAATTCGCCTTGAAGGTCTGGACCGCCTTAGCGACCGAAACGTCGGAGGGCAAGGCAATCAGGATGTGCAGATGGTTTGGCATGCCTCCAACCGCCAAAACAGGAATGCGACGGTTGGCTCCGATACCCCCGATGTACTTCCATAACTTTCGTTGAAGCCCTGGCGGAATGAGATTGCGACGCTCCTTGGTGCTGAAGACGATGTGCACGAGGACATTGGCGTATTTATGGGCCATGGTGCCGTCCCTCCGGGACTCCGACTGGTTTTCTTTTGCCTACCCGGCACTCACGTGCCGGGCTTCCGCCTGCGGCTTTCCGCCCCTCGCCACCCCAGCGCGCCAAAACCGGGCGCGCCGGGGACCCCGGTGCGGGGCTGCACCTCCGCACTTGGAAAAGCGCCAAACGAGCAGGCGTCCGACTCGGGGCACGAAGCAATACTTAATGTGCAACTAAAGAACAAGGGGCCGAAAGACCCTCTTAGCTCGTTCTCAGAACCGGCGCACAGCAAGTTCATCGGCGGTGGGGCGTGAGTAGCGGCTGCAATCACGCTGCGCTTGGCCTTGATCTCCCACAGAGTGTGCGCGAGCCCAAGAAGAAAGCTTGACGACTGGAATCAATTGATATACCATCGACAGCAGTGTTGTCACCTAGATAACATCTGCTGCGCGCCGCTCCACGGCGCGGTTTTCGTTCTTTGACAACAAAACCGCCCGAAAATGGGCTTAAGTCCTTACACAATGAGATTTTGGGTGTAAGTCCTTTAGATGATCGGATCTCGATCGGATCCCTCGAGCTAAGTCCTTTATTTCATCGGATCGCAGGGGGAGGGGGGTATCCCATCGGAGGGCTGGCGGGGGTTGACGCAGGGATCAACAGCGGCCGGCCTATTCGTCAGGGTGGAGCAGGCCTTCAGGCGTGCAATTAGGGCAGGCCTTTAAATCATGGGCTTCAGCCCCTGAGCTATCCCAGCAATCGCGGGAGCCGTGCACAGAACTGGCAGTCCCTCAGCGGCTGAAGCCGAGGATCACTGATGCGGCCTCATGCAGGGCTGGAAGCCCTGCTCCACCCAATCGGCATCAAGCAAATGATCCAGCTGGCAGGCCGCGAAAGGTGGGGCGCACTCCTGCCGCTGAATTACAATAACGGCATGGACTCTCTAGTGATTGCCGGCCGTCCCTTCCGTTCCCGGTTGATCGTGGGGACGGGCAAGTACAAGTCCGGGCAGGAGACGGCGCGCGCCATCGAGGCCAGCGGCGCCGAGATGGTCACGGTCGCGGTGCGGCGCGTCAACCTCGACCGCAGCAAAGAGTCTCTGCTCGACTTCATCGATCCGCAGAAATATTTTTTGCTTCCCAACACCGCGGGCTGCTACACGGCTGACGAAGCCATCCGCACGGCGCGGCTGTCGCGCGAGGTCGGGCTTTCGGATTGGGTGAAGGTGGAAGTCATCGGCGACCAGGCCACGCTCTATCCCGATGTCGGCGCGACCATCGAAGCGACGCGCGTGCTGGTGAAGGAAGGCTTCACGGTTCTTCCTTACACTTCTGACGACGTGGTGGTTGCCAAGCGGCTGGTGGACGCGGGCGCGAGCGCCGTGATGCCGCTGGGTGCGCCCATCGGCAGCGGCATGGGCATCCAGAACCAGGCCAATTTGCGCATCCTGCGCGAGATGATTAGCGGCGTGCCGCTGATCGTGGATGCGGGCGTGGGCACCGCCTCCGATGCGACGATCGCCCTGGAACTAGGCTACGACGGCGTGCTGATGAATACCGGCATCGCCGGCGCGCAGGACCCGCTGCTGATGGCTGGTGCCATGAAGCACGCGGTCATCGCCGGACGCAGCGCGTATCTGGCCGGTCGCATGCCCAAGAAGCTCTATGCCACGGCCAGTTCGCCGCTCGAAGGAGTGGTGCGCTAGGAGTGGCGCGAAAGAACAAGAGCGGCCCTTCGGGCCGCCCTTCTTCTTCGTTCGGCGAGCGAAGCTGGCGCCTCACTTCGTCGCGTCGGCGATCATCTTGACGCTGTTCACGTGGATGGTTTTCTTGTCCTTGTTTTCCGTTCCGGTCACGGTGACGTGCTCGCCGGCGTGCGCCTTCAGGCTGTCGGGGTTGTCTACGATCAGCACGTCCTGCGTGCCATCGGGAACGAAGGCCACCTTCTCGCCCGCCTCGATACATTTCTTCGCGCACGCGGCGCCGCTGGCGCTCGCCATCTTGACCCCGCACTTGGCGTCCACAACCCAGCCGTTGACCGCGGCGCCCTCTTTCGCCACTGCTGCCACCACCAGCACCAGCGTGAGCACAAGCAGGACCACAAGCAACTTCTTCATCTCTGTTCTCCTCGCTGCTTGCGGCGGCGCCGCAAGCTCGTTTTCCCCAACTATCCCCACAGCCCCACTGGGAGAGGAACTACCTTTTACCTTCACAGCACCGGATTTTCAAGCGAAAAACCTCCCTGCTTGTAATCAATTTGTAACGGGAACTAGCGCTTCTGCGCGCTGGCCGCAGGACGCTGCGATTTCGGCTCGGGAGAGATGTAAACCACTTCACCGGGACGCGCGTACTTGAGCTGCTCGCGGGCTTCGCGCTCGATGGCCCGCGGATCGCTCTTCAGTTCGCGAACCCGCTGGGAGATGCGATCGTTCTCCAGTTGAACCCTGCCGATGTCCTGCTGAAGCTTCCGATGCTCGGCGCGTTTCCGCTGGTAGGCGACCATGCCGTTGGCGGCGAACACCACGTGGTAGGCCAGCATCATCACCAGCACCGACATCACTGCCGTGGCCAGTTTGCGCCGCGATTCGTAAATCCACTCCCCTGCCCGGAGCAGAAGCCGATGTTGCGCGAGGAAGTCTGCCAGCCGTTCCCAGTCCATCAGTGGAAGATCCAGTCTTTGGCCTGACCGCTGAGTTTCGCCAGATCGTCGCGTGACCGCGCCTCGGTATAGACGCGAACCACGGGCTCGGTGCCCGAAAGCCTGTAACAAGCCCACGCGCCGTCTTCGAACAGCAGCTTCAGCCCGTCGGTGCGCACCACGCCAGCGATCTTGCGTCCAAAAAACTCGCGCGGTTCCGCCTTCAACTTGTTAGTGAACTTCTCTTTCACTTCCGGCGTCAAGCGGAAGTTCTCGCGCAGCGGATAAAAGGAACCAACTTTGCCAAATAGGATCTGCAATTGTTCGCGCAGCGGCTTGCGGCGCCGCGCCACCATCTCGGCGGCGAGCAGTCCCGCAAGGATACCGTCCTTTTCCGGGACGTGGCCGCGGATCGAGAGTCCCGCACTTTCCTCTCCGCCGATCGCGATCCTGTCCTGCTTGATCAGCTCGCCGATGTACTTGAAACCCACCGGCGTCTCGTGCAACTCGATTCCATAATGCCGCGCCAGGGCATTGACGAGATTTGTGGTCGCAACGGATTTTGCCACGCCGTTCTTCCACCCGCGAGTTTCCACCAGGTAGTCGAAGAGCAGGGCGATGAAATAGTTGGGCTGCAGAAACGATCCGTCCTGGTCGAGGATGCCGAAGCGGTCGGCATCGCCGTCGGTTGCGATGCCGATCTGCGAATTGGTCTCGGCCATTTTGCGGCGCAGGTCGGAGAGCAGCTGGTCGTTGGGTTCGGGAGCGTGTCCGCCAAAGAGCACGTCGCGACAGTCGTGGACCGTCCACGCCTGCGCACCGGCCTCGTGCAGCAGCGTGTCCGCGTAGCCGCGCGCCGCTCCCCAGAGTGGATCGATTGAAACCCGCAGGCCGGCTTTGCGGATCGTTTCCAGGTCTACCAGCTCGCCCAGGCGTTTCAGGTACGCAGTACGCACTTCGATGGTAACGGCTTCGGCCTTCTCGGCGCTTGCGGCGGGCTGGCCGTCCGGCAGCGCGATCTCCGCCTCGATTCGGTTGGTGACTTCCGGCAGCGCCGGCGCGCCGTCCGAGGTGGAGAACTTGATGCCGTTGTACTCCGGAGGATTGTGCGAAGCGGTGAAGTTGATGGCGCCATCCGCTTGCGCGCGGATTACTTCATAGGCGATGGCGGGCGTGGGCGCAGGCTCGGCGATTACCAGCGGCGCGATCCCGCGCGTCGAGAGAATCTCGACTGCCATAGCTACCAGACTCTCACCCAGGAAGCGTGGATCGCGTCCCACCACAACGCGCGCCCCGTGCGGCTTCTCGGAGACCACGTAACGCGCAATGCCGCTGAGCGCACGGCGCACATTGGCAAAGGTGAAATCTTCGGCAATCACCGCCCGCCAGCCGGATGTTCCGAACTGGATGGCCGTTGTCATATAGAATTCCACCCGTTGCAGACACGGCATTGTAAATGACCGACGAGCGCATCGTCCTGAGCACGGCCGGGTCGGAAGAAGAAGCGGGCAAGATCGCGCAGGCGTTGGTCGAACGCCGCCTGGCGGCCTGCGTCAACATCGTGGGGCCAGTCCAATCCATCTATCGTTGGAAGGGTGCGGTGGAGACCGCAGCCGAGCACCTGCTGATCATCAAGACCACGTCAGCCGCATTCCCGCGCGTGCGCGACGCCATCCGCGAGCTGCACTCCTACGAGCTGCCGGAGTGCGTGATGCTGAACATCGAGGCGGGAAGCGAGGACTATCTCCATTGGATCCAGGAATCGGTTGATTGAAGCATCGGATGATCGGGTCATTGGGTTATTGAGCAAGCCTCTCGGTTCCTCAGTGTCCTTTGTGGTCAATTCCTTGGTTTGCGTCCGCTCAGGTTCAGCCGCCAGTAGTCCAAAGTGAACGGCGGGCTGTCGGTAGCGGCCTGGCGCGCGAGCTCGTCCATAAAGCGTCCGCGCATGGCGGAATCGGGAATACGCGCGACGTGCCGGTGAAGCGTCACGGTGGCAAGAAACTCCTCATATTCTGCCGCGTCCGCCAGAGTCGCTGGCGCCTCCTCCAGCCAGGTCTTGACCTCCGCGAACCCGGCACGACGCATACGCTCTGCGGTAGTGACGTCATCCGGATAATTCCACGTCGGCGCCCAACCAGCAAAGAATGGGGCGAAGTCCGGCCGCGACGTCAGCGCGAGGGTGCGCTCTCGGACCCGCGCCAGGTTGGGGCCGCCGCCACACTGCGCTTCCAGCCACCCGCCCGGCTTGAGCGCTCGAAATAAGCTGCGGAAGAGGCGATCATGGTCTGCGAGCCAGTGAAAAGCGGCGGTGCTGAAGATGCCGTCCAGCGCGCCGTCGAGGGGAATGTCGTGCAGGTCGGCAGCCGCGAAGAACACGCGACCATCGAACTTCGCCTTGAGGTGCTCACGCGCGGTCTGCAGCATATTCTGCGAAAGGTCCATCGCGACCACGCGCCCGCGCGGCAGGCGCCTCAGTAATTCCGCAGTGACCTTGCCGCTGCCGCAGCCGGCATCGGCCACGGTCTCGTCGCCGCGCAACGACAGACGGTCGAGGACCTTCAGCCCCCACTCGAGCTGCGGCCGCGAGACCCGGTGGTAAATCTCCGAGTTCCATTCGCGTTCCCGAGATTGATGAACCATCCGGCGTGAAACTCTGTCGTCCCTGCGGGACTCACGTTTATTTTGTGCTTCTACCCGGCACTGACGTGCCGGGCTACATTCGCTCGCGCCTGCGGCGCTATGTTCTTTCAATCACCCGATGCTAAATCGCCGCCAGCGCCTGCTCGAGGTCGCGGGTGATATCGTCAGCATCCTCGATGCCGACCGAAAGGCGTACCATGCCGTCGGTGATTCCGATCTCGCGCCTTCCCTTCTCGCCCAGCGCGGCGTGGGTCATGGTAGCGGGATGGGAGATGAGCGTCTCTACTCCGCCCAGCGATTCTCCCAGCGAGCAGACACGCACCTTGCGCAGCATCCTCTGCGCGTTCTTCAACGAGCCGGTCTCGATGGTGATCATCGAGCCGAAACCGCTCATCTGCCGCTCGGCCAGTTCGTGCTGAGGATGGTCAGGCAGTCCTGGGTAGAAAACCTTCTTAACCTTCTTATGGCGGTTGAGGAAGGAGGCCACGGCGCGGCCGTTGGCGTCGTGTTGCTCCATGCGGACAGCCAACGTCTTCACACCGCGCAGCACAAGCCAGCACTCGAACGGCGAGAGGATCGCTCCCGCGGCTTTCTGGATGAACGCAAACTTTTCGGCGTGCTCCGGCTTCGTGCAGACCACAACGCCGCCCAGGCCGTCGCTGTGTCCGTTGAGGAACTTGGTGGTGGAGTGAATCACCATGTCGGCGCCGAGAGCGATCGGTTTTTGGAAGTAGGGCGACATGAAGGTGTTGTCCACCACCAGCTCCGCGCCGCGGCGATTTGCGATCTGGCTGATGGCCTTGAGATCGCTCAGGGTCATCAGCGGATTGGTCGGGGTCTCCACAAAGACGATGCGGGTGTTGCGCCGGATGGCGCGCTCGACTGCCCGCAGGTCGGTTGTGTCGACGTAGGTGAACTCCAGCCCGTACTTGGTCAGGATCTGATTGAACAGGCGCGGCGTGCCGCCGTAAAGGTTGTTGGTGCAGACCACGTGGTCGCCGGATTTCAGCAACGTGCACATGGCATTGATAGCGGCCATGCCGCTCGAAAAGACGTGCGACGTCCGCCCACCCTCGAGCGACGCCAGGTTCTTCTCCAGGCAGGTACGCGTGGGATTGGAGACGCGCGAGTATTCATAACCCTTGTGCTTGCCGATCTCCTCCTGCACGTAGGTCGAGGTGGCAAAGATAGGCACGACGACGGCGCCGGTCGAAGGATCCGGCTCCTGGCCGACGTGGATGGCGCGCGTGGCGAAACCGAGTTCGTTTTTGTCCATTGGCTCTTGGCTGTTGTCTCCTGGCTTTTGGCCAAAAGCTAAAGGCCAATAGCCAAGAGCGCCTTTCTCAGACGAGTGGCCGGCTCGATGACTTATCGTTAACTTCCCTCGAAGATCCCCTTGGACAAATAGCGTTCAGCGGAATCGGGAATCATGGTGACCACGCGCTTGCCCGCGCCCAGGCGCCTGGCAATCTGGATCGCGGCGTAAACGTTGGCGCCGCCGCTCGAGCCGGAAAACACGCCTTCCTTGCGCGCCAGCTCGCCGATCGTGGCGAACGCCTCCGGATCGCGAACCATGAAAATCTCGTCGGCGAGCGCGGCGTCGAAGGTCTTGGGCATGAAGCTGGCGCCGATGCCTTCGACTTTGTGCTCCCCCTTTGGCCCGCCGCCCAGGATCGATCCCTGCGGCTCAACGGCAACTGCGAGCGCGCCCGGGACACGCTCCTTGATATAGCGAGCAACTCCGGTGAACGTACCGCCGGTGCCTGCGCCGATGACCACCGCGTCGATGCGGCCTTCCATCTGTTCGAAGATCTCCCGTCCGGTGGTCCGATAGTGGTAGTCGGGATTGGCGAGGTTCTCGAATTGCCCGGCCAGGAAGGAATTAGGAGTGCCGGCGGCGAGCTCGCGCGCACGGCGGATGGCGCCTTCCATGCCCTCGGCATCCGGGGTACGCGTGACCTCGGCGCCGAGGGCGCGCATGAGCATGACTTTTTCCTGCGAGAACCTTTCCGGCACGAACAGGGCCACGCGGTAGCCGCGGCTGACGCCAATCAACGCCAATCCGACGCCGGTGTTTCCCGCCGTGGCTTCGATGATGGTCGAGCCCTCGCGCAACAGGCCCTGCTCCTCCGCGCGGCTGATGATGCCGATGGCGGCACGGTCTTTTACACTCCCACCAGGGTTCAGGTACTCGAGCTTGGCAAACAGCTCAGCGGCTCCTGTGGGCGCGATCTTGTGGAGATGCAGCAGCGGAGTCTCACCGACCAGACTGGTGATGTCTTCGGCGACGCGAGGGCGGGCGGCTTCGGTGGCTTTCATCTGGCGTTAGAGTACGGGAGTACGAGCGGCGGGGTCAATCGCGCCGAGATGTGGTGCGGCGCTGCGCGTGACCATCGCGATGCTCGTCCTGACCCGCGTAATAACCGCTCCGAGTGCGGACAACGAGGTGCTTGTAACCGGGGGCGTGAGCCTCGACATTTACCTTGCGGTAACCGGGACGGTTAGGGTCGACGGGCTTGTAGCCGATGGTGTACTGGTTGCGGATGTCGTGCGCCACCTGGCGGCTGATGTTGTCCACGTCATTGAGGTCCTTGGGGAAGTAAGCGATGCCACCGGTCTGGATCGCCAGCGCGGTCAGCGCGCGCTTGGCGCGGTGAGCTTCGCGGTCGTCGCCCAGAAGGCCGATGCTGTAGACGGTGGGCCCGTTCAGGTCCTGGAGCCGGCGCACGCATTGCTCCAGTGACTCGCGGCTGGCGTTGTCCTCGCCGTCGGTCACCACCAGCAGGACTTTTCTGTCCAGGCGCGCTCCCTTGGCCAGGTGGTCGGCGGATGCCACCACGGCATCGTAAAGCGCGGTGCCGCCGCGCGACTCGATGTGCTCCAGGCCTTCGCGCAATTTGTCGATATCCGAGGTGAAGTCCTGGTCTAGCCAATATTCATCATTGAAATTGACGACAAAGAGCTCATCTTGAGGATTGCTGGCCCGCACCAGATTGAGGGCGGCCTGGTTCACCTTCTGGCGCTTGTCGCGCATGGAACCGGAGTTGTCGATCACAATGCCGATCGCCACCGGAATGTCCTCCTGGTGAAAGGTGGTGATGGTCATCGGCCGGCCGTCTTCAAAGACGGTGAAATCATTCTGCCGCAGGCCGGAGACCAGGCGCTGCTTCTGATCCACCACCGTGGCATGCAGCACGACCTCCTCGACCTTTTTTCTAATCGTGAACGTACCGTTGTCGCTTTGTTCCACGCCTTGCTGGCCGGAGGGCGCCTGCGCGGAATCGCCAGGCTTATGAGCGGGCGACAAAACGGGCGTAGTCGTTCGCTCCTCGTCGGGTGGCGGGTCGGGCGTTTGCGAGGACGGACTCTGGGCGACAACAACCTGCAAGAGGCCCAAGCTAAGCAGCAAGAACAGAGAAAGCAGCTTACGGAGAAGGTGCATAGTATCCCGACTTGGCGTAGACGGTAAGCGGCGGCAATCCCCTCGGCGGCGAGAGCTTCACTTTGATCTTGTGCCAGCGTCCGTTGCGCACAGGATTCCTGGGACGGTAACCGAGCACATATTGGTTTCGCAGCTCAATGCCGATTTTGGTGGCAACGTCGGCCAGCTCGTTAGGGTTCTCGATGACGAAGGTGCGCCCGCCGGTGATGTCTGTGATCTCGGCGAGAAGGTGCGGTCCCCGCGCCTCTTCCTGCGTGGGAGGACTGGCCTCGAAGATGCCGATGGCGTAGATCTGCACGTCGGCCTCTTTCACCATCGACTTGATCTCGGCGTCCGTGTAACGGCTGTGGTTGTCGCCCCCGTCGGAGATCATCAGCAGCGCCTTCTTGCTGTTCTGCGCGTCGCGCATCTTGTTCATCCCCAGGTAAATGGCGTCCAGCAATGCGGTACGCCCGCGGGGCACGGTATAGATCAGCCGTCCCTGGATCTCCTCGACCGAGTGGGTGAAGTCGGAAATCAGCTCCGGCTTGTCGTTGAAGGCGATCATGAAGAACTCGTCCTGGGGGTTGGCGGTCTTGAAGAATTCCACCACCGCCTCACGTGCCTTCTCAATCTTGTTGGACATGGAGCCGCTCATGTCGAAGATCACTCCCAGCGAGACCGGGGCATCTTCGCTGGAGAAATGGCGGATCTCCTGGGCCTGTTTGTCTTCGTAGACCTGAAAATTGTCTCGCTCCAGGCCCGTGACCAGGCGGTTCATGGGATCGGTGACGGTGACCGGCACCAGCACCAGATCCACGTCCACCTTGATAGGCTTGGTGTGCGTCCTTAGCGCGGGGTCGATGCTGTCACGGATATCCTTGGGGGCGTCCGGCGGCTTGCGCGGGGTGACGTGGACTTCATCGCCCGCAGAGCCTTGCGCCCGCGCCGTGGGCACGACAAACAACGACCAGGCCAGGCCCAGCAACACCACCGCCGCGACACGACACAGCTTCGCCTGGCTGGGAAAGAAGCGGAACGTTCCTGCGCCGGGAAACACAGCCGCCAACATACTGCCTGACCTTGTGGGGGACTCGGACCTTCTATCCTCTGTGGAGCCGATGGTATCACAGCGCAGCCGCCTGGTCCCACCTTTCGGCCTCGCGTAGTAGTCCATTTATCTGAGATGGCGGCACCCTCAGAACAGGTTTTCTCCACGTCTTGTTACAATTCGATGGTTCTCCGCGACCATGGCAAGGATCTTCCCATTCTCCGCGCTGCGTTACGACCGCGCCCGGGTGCGGCTGGGCGATGTCGTCACCCAGCCCTATGACAAGATCACCGCCGAGATGCAGGAGCGCTATTACTCGGCCAGTCCCCACAATCTGGTGCGCATCATTCTGGGGAAGCGCGAGCCAGACGATAACGGCCAGAATGTCTATACCCGCGCTGCGGCCGCGTTTTCCGAGTGGCGCAAAGAGGGCGTTCTCATCCAGGACCGGAGTCCGCTGCTCTATGCCTACGCCCAGGAGTTTGCCGTTCCGGGATCTCCAGAAAAACGCCTGCAGCGGCTGGGGTTCATTGCTCTGGGGCAGCTTGAACCTTACGACGCAGGGGTAGTGTTTCGGCACGAGCAAACGCACTCCGGGCCCAAGACCGACCGGCTGAACCTTCTGCGCGCCACAGGGGCGCATTTCGGGCAGATCTTCATGCTCTACAACGATCCGGCGGGCGAGATCGACAGCGCCCTGGCCAAGGTAGCGCGCTATCCTGCCGATATCGAGGTGCGCGACGAATACGAGGTCCGCCACCGCCTCTGGCCCATCCCCGGACTGGTCGAGCTCATCCGCCGCCACATGGAGAGCGCGAAACTGATCATCGCCGACGGCCATCACCGCTATGAGACTGCTCTGAACTACCAGCGTGAGCGCCGTGAGCAGGACCCCGCGGCTCCGCCTCCCGGTGAGGCTGCCTATGATCGCGTCATGATGACCTTCATCAACATGTACGCCGAAGGTCTCGTGATTTTGCCCACACACCGCGTGATCGCCGGACTGGAGAGCTTCAGCGAAGAGCAGTTCCTTGAATCAGCGCGGGTTTTTTTTGAAGTCGAGCCGGTGCAGGTGGGCGGTGCAGTCCAGGCCACTGTCCTCCTGCAATCCGCGGGGGAGCGAGGCACCGCGCTGCTGGCGGTCTCGCATGGTGGCAACTTTCTCCTGCGGGCCCGTCCGGCAGAAATTGAGCGGACGCTGGCCCAGCTTTCTCCCCACCAGCGCGGACTGGACGTCGTGGTGCTTCACAAGCTCGGTCTGGAGCTGGTGCTGGGTATCTCCGAGGAAGCCATCCGCGAGCAACGATACATTTCCTACTTGCGGGATGCCGGCGAGGCCATGGCGCGTGTGCGCAATGGGGCCAATATTGCTTTCCTGATGAACCCGGTGCGCATCGAGCAGGTACGCGACGCCGCCTTCGCCGGTGAGGTCCTGCCGCAGAAGTCCACAGATTTCTATCCCAAGCTGCTGAGCGGGCTGACCATCTATGCCCTGGAGTGAGCTGAAAGGCAAGTTTCTCGTTTCTCGTTTCTTGTTCCCCGACAGAGACGGAGAGCGGAAGCTTCCTTCGAGAAACGCGAAACCGGAAACCAGAAACTCCTCGGGCCGCACGCTCGTGGTGGCCGCACTCTTGCTCATTTTGATTGCAAGCGCGCCCTCGGCCGAAGAGAAGCAGCTCTCCATCTACGGTCCGCGGGTGAGCTACTCCCTGCCGCTCTCGGAGTACAACGGACAGGATTACGTTGCGTTGCTGGAAGCGCTCGAGCCGTTCGGCAACGTAAGCGCTCGTACCGAGAACCAGAAATGGAAGCTGCGGTTCGACAATCTCGAAGCCGAGTTTCGGCAGAACGCATCCCAGGCAAAAGTTGCTGGGCGGAAGTTCGAGCTGTCGGCTCCGTTTGTGCTGGAGAACAACCGCGGGCTGGTGCCGCAGCGATCACTGCCCGCGATGCTCGGACTGATGCTGCACACGAAGACTGAATACCACGAAGCCGCGCGCCGGCTTTTTCTGGGTGGCGTCGCGACCCACTTCACGACGGATCTGCATGAAACCGGGCTGAGTGTGAACTTCAGCGCGCCGGTCAATCCCCTGATCAGTACCGAACCCGGCAAGCTCAAGATGACCTTCACGCGCGATCCGGTGGTCTCGAACGCCTATATTCTCAGGGTGGAAAATCCGCTGGTTTCGTCCATCGCGTTTTCCGAAAACAACGGCCGGGCGGAAGTCGCGGTGCAGGGACGCGCGCCGCTGCTGGCCAAGTTCGCCGCCGGCGGAAAGACCATCGATATCGTGGCGGCGCCGCGCGAGGAGCAGAGCACGACGCCGAGTGTTCCGCCCTTTGCTGCGCCGCCAGTTGCCCAGGCTCCGGCCGCCGCGCCAGCGTATCCGACCATGCAATCGCTCACTGCCAAGCCGCTGTTCATAGTAATGCTCGATGCCGCACACGGCGGGGACGATCCCGGGGCGCGGCTGAGCGAGACGCTCGAGGAAAAGGGGGTCACGCTCGCCTTCGCGCGCCGGTTGCGCAGCGAACTGCAAAGCCACGGCATCAGCGCGGTGATGACGCGCGATGCCGATGTCGCAGTCCCCATGGAGCAGCGCGCTGCCATGGCCGACGCCGCGCGGGCCGCGATCTTCGTGAGCCTGCATGCCGCGTCTGAGGGCCGCGGCGTGCGCGTGTATACAGCGATGATTAACTCAGCCAACCGCAAGCCCGGCGCCTTCCTGCCCTGGGGCACGGCGCAGGCCGGATACGTGCTGACCAGCCGCGCCCTGGCCGACATCGTGAAGGCCGAACTGGGCAAGCACGAGATCCCCAATACGGAGCTCCCCGCACCGCTGAAGCCGCTGAACAACGTAGCAGCCGCAGCCCTCGCCATCGAAGTCTCGCCTTCCGCAGCCGACGTAGGCAGCGTCAACGCAGCGGTGTACCAGCAGCGCATCGCCGCCGCCATCGCCGAGGCCATCGTGGTCGGGCGGCCTCGCGTGGAGGCGCAGCGATGACGCGCGCGCTCGCCATCGCCACCGCCTTTCTGCTGGCCTCGGTGGTGGCCATGGGCTTGTATCTTCACATCCTGCGCCGCAACGAGCGGGAGCACGCGCAGAACCTGCAGGATGCGCGCCCCATTTCGGCGCCGGTCGCGGGACCTGCCTCGCATGTGACCTTGTACCTGGCCTACGACGATCCTGGGGCGGTGCGTGCGCAGGACGCAACCATCGCTCTGCCGGCCGATCCCGCGCAGCGGGGACGCGAGATCCTGCATGCTCTGCTCGGTGAATATGTTAAGCGGCCGTCTTCGCACGAGTTGCCGCCAGGCGCCGATGTAAAAGACGTTTTCCTGGTGACCGGCGACACAGCAGTCGTGGATATGACACCGGTGTTCGCCCAGGGACATCGTTCCGGCGTCTTCGTGGAGACTCTTACAGTCGCATCCCTGGTGAAGACCCTGACCGCGAACCTTCCCGGTGTCACGCGGGTGAAGATCCTGGTGGACGGCAAGGAACGTGAGACCCTGGCCGGGCATGCCGACCTCGAGTGCTTCTATGATGTAGTCACGGTGGAGCAACTGGTGCAACAACTGCAATGAGGCGAGCGACCATCGGCGTATTCGATTCCGGCGTGGGCGGCCTGACCGTGCTGCGTGAGCTGGCAGCGGGCGTCCCAGACGCCGATTACGTCTACTTCGGCGACACCGCCCGCCTCCCCTACGGATCGAAGTCGCAAGAAACCATCGCCAAGTACGCAGTCTCAGCCACGAAATTTCTGGAGCAGCAGGGTGCGGAATTGCTGGTGATCGCCTGCAATACCGCGAGTGCACTGGCGCTGGACGCGATCACGGATGCCGCTAACGTCGGCGTGGTGGGCGTGGTCGAGCCGGGCGCGGAAGCGGCCGCCGCCGCCACCCGCCGTAACAAGGTGCTGGTGATCGGCACTGAAGCCACCATCAAGAGCCACGCGTATAAGCGCGCTTTGGAGAGGCGCGGCGTCGAGGTCTGCGAGAAGGCCTGTCCGCTGTTTGTGCCGCTGATCGAGGAGGGCTGGGTGGAGCACCCCGTCACCCAGCAGGTCGCGCACGTCTATCTCGACGACGTCTTTCAGGACTTCGAGACCGGCCCCGACGTGCTGGTGCTCGGCTGTACGCACTATCCGCTGATCAAGCCTCTGCTGCGCAGCGTCGCTCCCTGGCGAGTAGAAATCGTGGATTCGGCCGAAGCGACTGCCCGTTGCGTCGCCGAGAGCCTGCGCATCGCTCCGCTCAAGACCTCCGAAGGCGACGAGCGCCGCAAGCCCACCCGCATGAGGTTCTTCGCTACCGACTCGGTCGAGAAATTCCGCAGCCTGGGCGAGCGCTTCATGGGGCATGCGCTGGAGGATGTTCAGCGTGTAGACATGGGAGGTTGAATTGTTTAGTTTCTAGTTCCTGGTTTCTCGTTTCTCGAAAGAAGCGAAATTGCGTAAGTCGCTGCTTCTGCCGAGAAACGAGAAACAAGAAACCATGCTCTTTCGCTCCGACAATCGCGCCCCCGACCAGATGCGGCCGGTCAACATCGTGCCGGATTACATCTCGACCGCCGAAGGATCGGCGTTAATCGAGGTAGGCAACACGCGTGTGATTTGTACGGCGTCGGTGGAGGAGGCTGTTCCTTCCTGGATGCGGAACTCCGGCAAGGGCTGGATCACCGGCGAGTACGGCATGCTGCCGCGCTCCACGCTGACGCGCACTCCGCGCGAGGTCACGCGCGGACGCATCGGTGGCCGTACTCACGAAATCCAGCGGCTGATCGGCCGCGCGTTGCGGGCGGTGAGCGACCTCACTCGCCTGGGCGAACGCACGATCTGGATCGATTGCGACGTGATCCAGGCCGATGGCGGCACCCGCACCGCCTCCATCACCGGGTCATTCGTCGCCCTGGGCCTCGCCATGCAGAAGCTGGTGGAAGCGGGCACGCTGACCGCTGCGCCTATCCGCGACTTCGTAGCCGCCACCAGCGTTGGCATCGTGGACGGTGAGATCCTGCTCGACCTCAATTACGAAGAGGACTCACGCGCCGAGGTGGACTTGAACTTCGTGATGACCGGCGGCAAGAAAATCGTCGAAATCCAGGCCACAGCCGAGCAGCGGCCCTTCGATGAAGAGCAGCTCCACCACATGACCGAGCTCGCCAGGCGCGGCGTCGAGTCGTTGATCGCCCGGCAACGTGCCATCCTGGGAACCCTGCTGCTGCGCCAGTGACGCAGACCTCGCTGTCCTTTCAGGAGCAGGCCGGTGATAGAATATCCGGCGGTTTGCCCGGCCATTGCTACCCATCATAGCGCCCGTCGCGCGAAATCATCGAGGAGGAATCCCGTGAAGCTTACCCCCGGAAAACTGAAAGGACTGAAGGCCGTCTCCACGCCCAAGGGCGTCATCGGCGCCGCCGCCATGGATCAGCGTGGTTCGCTCAAGAAGGCGCTCGGCCAGCACGCCACTGACGACGGCCTGGAGGAGTTCAAGTCGTTGGTCACGGAAGTGCTCACGCCGCACGCCAGCGCCATCCTGCTCGATCCCGAGTGGGGCCTGCCCGCGTCGAAGCGGCGCGCCAAGAACGCCGGCCTGCTGCTCGCCTACGAGAAGACCGGCTACGACAAGACCGGCCCCGGCCGCCTGCCCGATCTGCTCGACCACTGGTCCGTGCGCCGCCTGAAGGAAGCCGGCGCTGACTGCGTCAAGATCCTGCTCTACTACACCCCCTTCGATCCCAAGGAGATCAATGACCAGAAGCACGCCTGGGTGGAGCGCATCGGCGACGAGTGCCGCGCCAACGATATCCCCTTCTTCCTCGAGTTCGTCGGATACGAAGAAGGTCTCGACGAGAAGGGGTTCGATTACGCCAAGAAGAAACCGCAGATCGTCAAGGCCAGCATGGCCGAGTTCACCAAGGACCGCTACGGCGTGGACGTGATGAAGGTCGAGGTGCCGGTCAACATGAAGGTCGTCGAGGGCGCGAAGACCTACGCTGGCCCGACTGCCTACACCAAGAAGGAAGCCATGCAGCACTTCCGCGACGCCGCCGCCGTTGCGACAAAGCCGTTCATCTACCTTTCGGCCGGCGTGTCGAATGCCGAATTCACCGAATCGCTGGAAGTTGCCGCCGAAGCGGGCGTGAAGTTCAACGGCGTGCTCTGCGGCCGCGCCACCTGGAAGGACGGCATCCCGCTGTTCGCCAAGGACGGTCCGCCGGCCTTCCGCAAGTGGCTGGAAAATGAAGGCGTGAAGAACATCAACAACGTCAACGAGCGGCTGAAGGGCGCGACGTCGTGGTTCCC
>DATKLD010000085.1:0-11032 GCA_035542595.1 Terriglobales bacterium | reverse complement strand
GTTGGCCAGCTCCGCCCAGCGGGGGTAGAGAATGCCCGCGCGCCACTGGCGGGCGACCTCCATCCACGATGCCAGGTGAAACTCGAAGTCGTGCCCGGAAGCGTTGCCCAGGAAGAAGAACGGAATCACCACCGCCAGCGCGGCCACGCCGGCGAGCGCAAGCATGAGGAAGGTCGAGCCGCGGACCAGCGCTGCCGGCGTGACTTCACGCCGCGGTTCCTTGGTTTGAGTTTGCATGCGACGCGACGAGCATACCCGATGCCTGTCGTCAGCCGCGAACTCTGTTTCTGCGCCAGCGCCGTTCCCCGAGCGCCAAGCGCCGCCTTACCTGCGGGCGCCGGCCTTGGCCGCATCGTCGTCAAGGTCCTGCGGGAAGGAGCGAAACTCGACCTCACGTTCCTTGGCGGTCACCGCCTGGTTGGCGTCCGAGGTGTACTGCGTGAGAGTGCCCTTGATGACGTAGTAGGCCTCTGCGTCGCGGGTCTTGCCGGGACCGCGCGAGACCGCGCCCTTGAACTCGAACCAGACGCCATGGACTTTGCGGGTGGTGAAGCGGATGTCGTGATCACGCAGCTCGGCTTTGTCGAAGAAGTGATCGACGAACAAGGCCTTCTCGCTATCGCTGTAACGGGAGATGAAGCCGGTCAGGCGATTGCCTTCCTCCACGTTGATCTGCACGAACTCGCCTTCCTGCAGGAAGCTGTACATGCCGGAGAAGTCGTCGGCCGCCGCCCTCTGCTGCCCGGCAGTCTGGGCAACAACCAGCGCCCCCGACAGCAGTACCGCCATTGCCCATGCCTTCATGAATGCTTTCCTCGCAGCTGCTATCCACAATCTTGGCATAAGGGAAGGTAGCCTTGCCGGGATTTTCATTATTTACTGCTTTATAATCAAAAATCTCCTCCCCCCGCGTCCCATGGCCTCTGGTGAAGCGCAACTCGGTGGTCCCGCCTTTTCGGGGCGCGTCCCACGCTTGCTGGTGGAATTGGACCCCTGGCACCGCGTCTTCTGGAGAAATCTGAGGGACTTGCTGCTCCGGCGGCGTCCGCGGCCGCTGCGCCTGACCTCGGCGCCCGCGCAATTCTGGCCGGACGTATTCGTTGCGGCTTCAGTCCCGTGGACCCAGATTCGCCAGTCGTTCCTGTATCACGCCTTCGTTGTCACGGCGCTGTGGGGGTTCTCGCAGGCGTATCTGCTGAGGCCGCGGGTCCAGATCGAGCCCATCACCCGCAACACCACGCTGACGTATTACCAGGTCTCCGAATACCTGCCGCCGATCTTTACTCCCAGCCCACCGGCCAAAGCGGCCCTGCGCGGAGAGCCGGCTTATTCCAGGCAGCCTGTCATTTCGCTCCCGCCCCACCCTGACAACACACGCCAGACCATCGTCAACCCGGCGGCGCCCAAGCTGATCCCGCATGCGATCAGTCTGCCTAACCTGGTGGTTGCGACGCCGGCGCCAGCGCCTCCGGTGGCGGGCGCCGCCCGGTCCGCTTCACAGCTCACGCTGCCCTGGCTCGCCGCCGCTGCCGTGCCGCCGCCGGAGCAGAACGCATCGCGTCGCCTGGCGGACTTGAATCTGCAGGGCCATGCGCCGTCCGTGGTGGAACCTCCGCCGGACCTGGAGTCGGTCAAGCGCAAGCTGGGCGACATCAACGTGGCGCACGCCGAAGCGCAAGTCGAAGCCCCGAAGCTGCCGGTTCCCGAACAGCGGGCTTCCGCAGGAGGAGGCCAGGGGGCGCACGCGGTCCCTCCACCGCCTTCGGTCAGCACGGGCGGTTCCGGAGTCCCAGCGGTCGGGCAACTGATCGCGCTGAGCCTGGATCCGGCGCCGCCCTCGGGTCCGATCGAGGTCCCCGCTGGCAACCGTCGGGGAGCGTTCGCGGCCACGCCGGAGGGCAAGCCCAGCGCTGCCGGAACGCCCGACATATCCGCCGGCGGTAACGGCCCAGGGGGCACGAGTAAGAACGGCATAGGTGGACCTGGCAGCGGAAGCGTCAGCGATCCGCCCGGAATCTATGTAGGCACGGGACCCTCCAGCGGCGTACGGGCGGCGGTCGCGGGAAAGCCGGCGGCGAGCTTCGCCGACGCGCGCAGGCAGGTCATCATCGCCGCGGCCCGCCCGGCGCCCGACATTCCCCATCAGACGCCCGGCTCCAGCCTGCCGCGTGCGCCCGCGCCGGACAGCGTCGAGCAGGAGGTATTCGGGCCGCGCAAGTACTACTCGATGGTCCTCAACATGCCTAACCTGACCTCCGCCGGCGGCAGTTGGATCGTGCGCTTCGCCGCCCTGAAGCAGATTTCCGACGAGAGCGACCTCACCCCGCCGGTGGCGCTGCACAAGGTTGATCCCGCATATCCCACCTCGCTGATGCGGGCCCACGTGGAGGGCACGGTGGAGCTTTACGCCATCATCCGCGCCGACGGGACGGTGGACGGGGTGAAGGTTCTGCACGGAGTGGATGACACGCTGGACGAAAACGCGCGCGTCGCACTGTCGCGTTGGCAGTTTCGTCCGGCGACGCGACACGGCGTGGCCGTGGACCTGGAGGCGCTCATCAAGATCCCCTTCGCCGCCCGCAAGCAGCCGTTCTGACTTCAGACCCACGGCTGCGGCAAATGTCGGGCGCCGGGAAATCTTTGCACGTCAGTGCCGGGTAACCGTTGTCGATGAAGATTCAATCCCGTCAGAATTCAGTCCCGTCAGAGCCTGCCCTGAGCGAAGTCGAAGGGGACGGCCAATCGCGCCAGCATTTGCGCCGGACTTGGGCCGATTGCCGGATGATTCGCGAAACGGTTGTAGTTAGCAAGAAAACGAGTTTGCAACACCTACTCTGCTCTGCTGGATCCTCGGCCTGACTAGGCACTCCACACTCTGGATTGACACGGCGACGCGTGAAGCGCATAGTTCTCGGCCAAGATGTGGGACCACTGCCTGCGCGCATCCACCGCGCAGGGAGAAGTTTTGTTCGCGCAAAGCAGCATGAGGGCTCGCGTGAAAGCCGTGCTCTAATAAATTCGCCTGCCAAGGAGAACCGTATGCCGACCGGCACAATCAACAACCCAGCGCTTGCCCAGCAACTGCTCGACGCCTTAGACGAAGCGTCCGGGGTGCACCCCGGCTTTCGGCCCGCCCATGCCAAAGGGCTGATGTGCTCGGGCACGTTTACACCATGGCCCGAGGCGGCCAAACTAACGCGCGCACCGCACGCGAGCAAACCATCCACCGCCGTGACGGTGCGGTACTCGGACGGCACGGGCCTGCCCACGATCCCCGACAACGACCCGGCGCGCTCCGGGCCTAGGGGGATTGCCGTCCGCTTCCATCTGGGCGAGCACGAACACACGGACATCGTCGCCCACTCTACCAACGGTTTCCCTGTACGCACCGGCGAGGAGTTCCTGGAGTTTATACGCGTGGTGACAGCTTTCGGGGCTGGTCAACCCGAGGCGCTCGGATCTTTTCTGGCGGCGCATCCGAACGCGAAGCGGTTTGTCGCAACTCCCAAGCCGATCCCGACTAGTTTCGCGCGAGAGGCATTCTTCGCCGTCACTTCTTTGAAGTTTACCAACACTGATGGCCTGAGCCGTCATGGGCGGTTTCGCATTCGGCCCGAAGCAGGCACCGAATACCTCTCGGACGAAGAGGCGGTGAACAGGTCTGAGAACTTCCTGTTCGACGAGATTGCCCGGCGGCTGGTGAAAGAACCGATCAAGCTCGGCGTGTTCGTGCAATTGGCAGAACCAGGGGACGATGTCACAAACGCCAGTGTAACGTGGCCTGACGATCGCACGGAGATTCCCTTCGGCACAATCACCCTGACAGCCCGCGTAGATGATCAAGCGCCGGACCGGCGGAAAATTATCTTCGATCCTGTTCCCAGAGTTGATGGCATCGATTCATCGGGCGATCCGCTTACGAGTGTACGCTCCGACATTTATTTGCTTAGCGGCCGCCGGCGGCGGGTTGCTGTTGGCGGCGGGAAATCCACGGCTGCTTAAAAATTGGAAGGCGGCGTATGACGACATCATTTGAGCAGATAGTAAAGAAATTGGGGTTGTCCCCGGAGCAATACGAAGGTTCGGCTCTGCTGAAAGATTGGGTGCGCCGAAACATGGAGGAAAAATACGTGCCATCAGACTTGCTCAAGGTTTGGGGTTTCGAGAATGACGAAGCTGGGAAAGGCGAGGCGGCCTAAGGCTAACCAGGACCCTGAACAACAACTCGATTTCTAAGTGCCCGTCGCAAAGCTCCTGCTGGTAATGTGGACGTCCAACGGTTCGGACTACTTAACTGAGAATTGAGCGGCCAGTTAGTGTAATAACGATTTCTCGCCAACGATGGTCTTCTGCATGAAATTCCTCTTCCTTCCGCTTGGTTCATTAGCTGATTCGGGTTGACTGGAAAGAGACTAGCTTCCAATCTCCGTCCTGCTTTACCCAGACGCGGGTGAAACGGAATTCGCCGCTTTCCTGCGTATAGTAAACCGGGTTAGTCCCTTGGAATCCTTTTTGCTTGCGTCCAAATGTAACCGTAGCCAGCGAGTTGCAGATGGCAGTGCTGCCGTAGATACGTATCTTCAGCTCGTGCACATCAATGGTGTGATAGATGACGTTGCCCGCTTGCCGGCTCTCGATTTCCTCGGCTTTTCCATGGGACATCCCATTAGCCGTGATGGCAATGTAATCAGCGACGGCATATTTCTCTACAAAGCCGGGATCCGCTTTCAAGGCAGCCTGCCTGGCCTGTTCTTCCAGCCGCTCGATCTCCTGCCGCCCGTCAAGCGGCGCTTGGGAAAACGCCCAGCTCGCCAACACCAGGTACACTGCTGGCAACCACAAACCTGCGCGCCCTTTCATGCGAGTACCCTCCCGTGGATTGCCATTATCGCGCAGCACAGGCAGGGGTGGGGCATGATTGTTGATAACAGGGGATATCACTAACTGAGGGTCTGCACTGCTCCGGTGCACCTGGCCGCCCGCATTGTCAGGGATAAGGGAAGCCGGGGCGGAGCGCTATGGCGTGTCTCCTCCGTGTCGCGGTGCTTGAGTCCATTCCGTCGACAATTCCATTGATATTACAACTAGGCATTATCATGGTAGTGTGACATAACAAAGTGCTTGACAGGCAATTAACATATGATATTCTATTAGTGTATATATTGTCAATTTGCTAAGTACTTAATCCATGAGATTTTGCCGCTAAGTCCTTTAAATGATGGGATCTCATGGGACCGGGCTGGGCAAGTTGCTGATTCTAATGAACCGAGGATAGGGGGGTATGGTCCCATACCATCAGGATCCCAAACACGCCGCGCACCTGCAGGAGGCGCCGCGCTGCCAGCACATCCGCATGAACGGCAGGCGCTGCGGTTCGCCCGCGCTGCGCGGCGAGACTCATTGCTACTTCCACAAGCGCATCCACCCGCGCGCGCTGTACGCCGCGGACGCAGAACCAAATCTGCCCTTCATCGAGGATGCCACCAGCCTGCAGTTCGCCCTGATGCGGGTGATGCGCATACTGGTGACGGGTCACGCTGACTACAAGTGCTGCGCTCTGCTGCTCTACTCGCTGCAGATCGCGGCCTCGAACCTCAAGAATTTCAAGGCCGAACACCCGCAGCTTGAGCTCCCGGAGATCGAGCTGCCGCCGCAGGAATGCGCCAGCGGCGAGCCAAGGAAGATCGCGGGAAAGAACGGGGACGATCCGAGCTTGGCGGCGTCGCTTGCCGGCTTGCTGGCGAAAGCTGCAAACAGCGATCCGGCTGCTGGACCTCACCGCGTTGACACTCCTCTGGGATGTCACGCGGGCGTGAAGCGGAGACCGGGGTCGGAACGAATGAGGTCGGGCGAGCGAAGTAGTCTCGCAGCGGGTTAGGCGTTAGCGCACCAGGGCGGGCGCGGCGGCCGCGGTCTTGATCTTTTCCAGGTGCTCGTAGATGTCGGCGCTGGTGCAGGCTTCGTAGTAGCGCAGATCGGTCCAGCGTTTGAAGCCGAAGGTGTGGGGATCGACCAGGGCCGCGCGGCCCTCGCGCACCACCAGTTTCTGGAAACCGCCAGAGGGCAAGGGCACGACGCCGCTGTAGAGCCGTATCGGCTCGCGTCCCCAGATCATGGGCAGTTGCAGGTTGTCGGTGCGCAAGGAGATCTCCTGGCGGAGTTTCTCGAACGCCGACGGATCCAGGTGCACGCCCCCGATGTTGTAGCGCACCAGGAATTCCTCGGGATCGTCGCCGTTACTCCCGCCTTCCCCGCTTTGGAAGGCGAAGACGTTAAAGGGAGTGGGGTTCTTGGCCAGGCAGCGGCGCGCCACCCGATTGCAGGACGAGAGGCGGTCGCTTTCATTCAACGCGGGCGAGATCATCACGCGAGTGGCGCCATCCATCAGGTAGAGCGGCGCCGAGTCCTGGTAGGCGATGCCGATGCCGAGTTCGAGCGTCGGCAGCCCGGCCTGGCGCGACTTCTCGTTGTAGGCGTGCACCACGCCGATGATTTCCCGGGCCAGCGCGCAGCAGCGCGCCACCGCAAACTGGGCCTCGCCCGGGCGCTCCAGGATCGCCAGGATGACGGCGTCGCCTTCGATGAACACTTTTTCCGCGCCGAACAGCGGCAGCAGGCGGTTTACCGGCTCGTAAAAGTTCAGGCTGAAGTAGGAAGCCGGGTTCAGCCCGCGTTCATAGAGGGTGCGGGTGAGGTGGGTGGAATCGCGCAGGTCGGCCTTGAGCACCACGTGGTCGAGCACCTTGTCTTCGGCAGGCTTCTGTTCTTCCGGAAGCAGAAATTCATAGAGGGTGTTGTTGATGGCGGACAATTCGCGGACCTTGGGGTTGGTGATGACGTTGACGCGCTCCATGGCCGCTGTCAGCGCCTCCAGCTTGCGCACGTCGCGATGATAGCGAATGAAGTCCACCAGGAAGCGTCCGGCCACCTTCGCCCGTTCGCTGCCGCGGCAGCCAAGCACCCGCTTGATGGCATCATGCATCGCCTCCACCGAGAGCTTGCCCTGCTCGGCCAGCAGTTCTTCCACCCGCAGGCGCTCCGCTCGCTGGATCAGCGCATTCTTCAACTGCTGGGCGTTGATGGGCGGGGAATACTCGGGAAGGATGGGCACCACTTCGTAAGCGGCGATGACGTGCTGCATCATGCCGTGCTCTTCGAGCGTCTGCCGCCATGCCTCGAGAACGGCCTTCTGCGCCCGGCCCTTGGGGTCGGCTTCGTCGGGCGTGCCGCCAGCCGCCAGTTCCTGCGCATTCTCCGGGACGCTGAGAGCGCCGCGGATGTCGCACTCGTCACTGAGGTCTTCCAGTTGCAACGACTTCAGGAACAAACGCGCGATCTCCAGGATGGCGAAGAAGCGGTCGGGGTCGCGTTCATAGTTGCCGAGCATCACGTAGTGCTCGGCGTTCAGGTAATCGTCGCGGCCTTCCTCGGTGAACAGCAGCCGGTTGATAAAGATCTCGTGCACGCCCGCGTTCTCGTCACCGAAGAGCGAACGCCGCATGCGCGCCAGACTTTCCTTCTCGATGTCGCGCTGCAGGCGGAACAATTCCTCGCCCACCCTGCGCAGCACCATCTTCTTGTTCATCTGCAGGCGGGCGAACCGCTCCTGCAATGCGTGGGTGCGCGCAGGCTGGGAGTTCTTCTCCTGGTTCACGCGGGCGCGCACACGGTCCAGCACCTGGTTGAACTGGCCCAGAAGCTCGGACTTGAGGAACTTCAGCACCGCCACGTGCGCCAGCAGGTCGAGGGTGATGTTGCCCTCGCCCTTGGCGCGGCTCAATGCGACGGTGTACAGCTCGGTAAGCGCCCGCCGGAAGTCGCCTGGCTCGGCTGCGTTGCGCTTGCGCACCGGCTTTACGGCCCAGGCTGGACGGGAACCGGCCTCGTTCTCGCCGGTGAGCTCCTGGACGTCGCCATATTGCACGATGAGGCGCCAGAGATGTTGCCGCGCCAACTGCGTGAAGCGGGGGCTCAGGAAGACGTCGTGCCGCAGGTTATCGACGCCGGGCAGCAGTCCGTCCAGCGGCACCGCAGGCGTGTATTTTGCCAGCTTGAGGTAACCGGCATATTCCGCCAGGTCGCGCCGTTGAAAGATCTTGAACCGCGCCATAGGTGATGATGTCCTACCCCTTTCGTGGGACGGTTGTCACCACCAAAGTTTGTTGCCGGGAGGTGCGGAACACACAGATGCGTCAGGCAGACTGATCCTGGGTCGCATTCCGCTGTCAGGAGCGTAGCATGACGCTGGAGTGGGCCAAAGTTACCGAGGTTACCTCAGTGGAGTGGGCCCTAGCGCGCGCCGGGAGCGGCTTCACTCTTTTTACGTGCGGCCTCGAACTCGTCTCCGGGCCGCCAGGCGGGCAGTTCCGGAAGGCTGGCCGCTTTCCAGCCCAGCACGAAACCGAAGCGCGCCATAATGGCGTCGCCGCTGAAGTCCATCTCCGGACGGTATTGGTCGCTTGGCTGGTGATAGCGCTTCTGCTCGTACTCCAGATTCTGCCGCGCTCCCCAATCCGCAGTATGACCCCTGAACTTCTCCCCTTCCTTAATACTGAACGCGGGGACACCCACTCGGGCCAGGCTGAAGTGGTCGGAGCGGTAATAGTGGCCGTTTTCAGGATGAGGATCGGGACGAATCTGCAACTCGAACTGCCGGGCCGTCGCTTCTACCATGGGATAGAAGGTGGTGCGCTCGGCGCCAGGGATCGATACTTCCTCGGCCGTCCCAAGGGCCAGCAGGTTGTCGTAGTTCAGATCAAGGGCGATCCTGCCCGCCGGGATGGGAGGGTGATGGCCCAGGTATTCCGAGCCGCGCAGCCCTTGCTCCTCGGCGGTGACCGACGCGAACAGAATCGAGCGCTTGGGGCGCTGCGCTGCCGACGCGTACGCCCGCGCCAGCTCCAGCAGGATACCGCAGCCGGTACCGTTGTCCATGGCTCCGTTGTAAATGTTGTCGCCGGACTTGTCAGGGTGGATCCCCAGGTGGTCGTAGTGCGCGGTGTAGATCACGGCCTCGTTTTTCAGCTTGGGATCGGACCCGGGCAGCATGGCAAGCACGTTATTGGAGGTGAACGATCGGACTTTGCTGACCACGTGCGCCTTCAGCGTGAGTGGCAAGAGTGCGGGTTGGAAGTCGCGCGAGTTGGCCTGGACCAGCCACTGGTCAAGATCCTGGCCGCCAGCCTCGGCGATCTTGCGTCCCGTTTCGAAGGAGACCCAGCCTGCAGCTTTCAACCTAGGTCCTTCCGCCTTCAAATCGGAGTTTTCACCCGACCAGGAATTGCGAACCACTTCCCAGCCATAGCTGGCCATGTCGGTCTTGTGAATGAGGATGGCAGCCACCGCGCCGCGACGCAGCGCCTCCTCGTATTTGTACGTCCAACGACCGTAGTAGGTAAGGGCCTTGCCGGCAAAGAAGTTGGGATCATCCGAGGGAGGTTCGTTCACCAGCATCAGCAGCGCCTTGCCGTGCAGGTCGACGCCCTTGTAGTCGTCCCACTTGAATTCCGGGGCCTCAATGCCGTAGCCGACAAAGACGATGGGAGCGTCGATCTCGCTCTCCGGCTGCTGCGACTGGTCGGTGGCAACGTAGTCCTCGAGGAACCGGAGCGTCATAGGGTTGCCATGCTCGGGCACGATGGCGAAGGCGGTCTCAGGCTGTGTGGTGACCCCGACCAGCGGGACCTGCTGCAGATAGCTCCCGCGGTCGCCGGCGGGCTTCAGACCATACAGCTCGAATTGAGTGGCGATGTACGCAGCCGCAATGTCGCCTCCGCGCTGTCCCGTGCCACGGCCTTCCAGCAGATCATCGGCGAGGAACTTCACATGTGCCCGGATTCGCTCCGCATCAATGGTCTTCATCGCGGCCAGCGCCTCTGCAGGGACGACGTTGGGATTGGGGGCGGCGGGACCGTGCCTCCGCTTGGTGGTCTTGCCTGCAGCGCCGGCGGCCGTGGAAACCGCCAGAGTCAACACGAGGACAAAAAAACATTTGCGCATGGCGCATCCCCCAACTTCCAAGATAGGAAATTAAGTATTTTACGGTATGAGTGTGAGGATAGCGCCTCCCCAACTACCAACATCAAACTTTCTACGGCGATGATGTCACGAGGTAACCCGCCCCGCGGGTCAGTTAAGCGAGCTTCAACCCGCCTTGGAAGCGGGAACGTCCTCGCCTTTGTGGAAAAGCGGCTGGATTGGCACGCCGCTGGCGCGGGCAACGTCAGCGTTGAGGGTTTCCATATCCCGCTTGTCCCAGCCCACGATGGAGAGCTTCACCTTGCCGTCATTGATCAGGAAGATGGAGGGCACGTTGGTGAGATCGTATGCATTCGACGCCGGATAGCGGTCCACCGGGTCAAGCAGCAGCGGAAAGGTGATGTCGTACTCGCGCGCGAACTCCTCCGTGTAATCCTGCTCGTCCTGAGAGACCCCGATGATCGTGACCCTGTTGCCCGGATACGCCTTGTAAATCCGCTCCAGGTAAGGAAGGGTGAACTGGCAGACCGGGCAACTGATCTTGAAAAATGCCGCCATCACCGGGCCGCGCTTGAGCGCTTGCCGCAGCGAGAGCTTCATTCCCCGCGTGCTGGGCAGATTGATTTCCGGAGCAACAGTCCCGGCAGTCAGAGCTGGCATCCTCACCTCCGTTATCGATCTTTAGATGAGATCATAGCGCCGCAGGATTTTCTGCGTAAGGCCGGTCAAGGGCAGCCGTTCGAGTTCTGCCAGTTTTATCCAGCGCCCTGCCGCACCATTTGCCCCGGTCGCCAAGTAGACGCTCACCTGGTAATCCGTGTTGGTGATGGCATGCCGCAGCCGCAGTGCGGGCGCACCAGCGCTGGGCCGCATCTGCGGCAATTCCCACATCCCGGGCATCAAGGACTTGTGGTCTTCCCTCCGGGCCAGAAAGACACTCCGATCGCGAACGGTCAGCATGTATGCCACCGATTTCTTGCGCCGGAGCGGCCGTGCGCCCGAAGTACCAGTGCCACGCGTCCGGCACCAGGCGAAAACCGGGCACCGGTTGCAC
>DATKLD010000084.1:0-24888 GCA_035542595.1 Terriglobales bacterium | reverse complement strand
AGACCGTTGCCCGACAGGGCAACCACGTGCGGGCTGCCCGTAGCGTTGCCCGTGAGGGTGACTGCGCCGGTGCGGGTTCCGGTGGCTGTCGGAGTGAACTGCACATAAAACAAGCAATAGCTCTTGGGCGCTATGGTCGTGGTGCAACCGTTGTAATTGAGAGCGAAGTCGCCGGTGATGGCGACGTTGGAGATGGTCACCGCGACATTACCGGTGTTGTAGACGTAGGTGTACTGGTTCTCGTTTGCCGTCAGCCCGACCGGTGTGTCCGGGAAACCGAGGGCGGTGCTGGTCAGGCTCAGGGTGCGCGTGACCGTCAGGCCACTGCCGGAAAGGCTTACCACGTGCGGGCTGCCGGTCGCTGTGTCGGTGAAAGTGATCGATCCGGTGCGTGGTCCTACCGCCGTCGGAGTGAACTGCACATAGAAGTAGCAATAGCTCTTGGGCGAGATGCTGGTAGTGCAACCGTTGTAGTAGAAGGCGAAGTCGCCGCTGATGGCAACATTGGAGATGGTCACCGGGACGTTGCCGGTGTTGTACACATAAGTGTATTGGTTCTGGTACGCCGTCTGGCCCACCGGCGTATCCGGGAAACCGATGGCGGTATCGGTAAAGCTCAAGGTTTGCGTGGGCGCCACCCCATTGCCGGAAAGGCTCACCACGTGCGGGCTGCCGGTCGCTGTGTCGGTGAACGTGACTGAACCGGTGCGTGGTCCTACCGCCGTCGGAGTGAATTGCACATAGAAGTAGCAATAGCTCTTCGGCGCGATGCTGGTGGTGCAACCGTTGTAGTAGAAGGCGAAGTCGCCGCTGATGGCAACGTTGGAGATGGTCACCGGAACGTTGCCGGTGTTGTACACGTAGGTGTACGTGTTCTCATTCGCCGTCTGCCCGAGGGGTGTGTCCGGGAAGCCGATGGCAGTGTCCGTAAAGCTCAGGGTTTTTGTAGCGGCGACCCCGTTGCCGGAGAGGCTCACCATGTGCGGGCTGCCGGTCGCTGTGTCGGTGAACGTGATTGAACCGGTGCGGGCCCCGACCGCCGTTGGAGCGAACTGCACGTAGAAATAACAATAGCTCCGGGGCGAAATGGTCGCGGTGCAACCGTTGTAGTAAAAGGCGAAGTCGCCGGTGATGGCAACGTTCGAAATGGTCACGGAAACGTTGCCGGTGTTGTAGACATAGGTGTAGTCGTTCTGGTTCGCGGTCTGCCCGATGGGAGTGTCGGGGAAAGAGATCGACGTGTCGGTAAGTTCAAACGTGGTTGCCGGCGCGACCGCGTACCCGACCAGGTTGGCCACGTGCGGCGATCCGGAGGCTGTGTCCGTGAAGGTCAAGGTGCCGGTCCTTGTCCCGGCGGCGGCGGGAGTGAAGGTTACATACACGGAGCAAACGCTGCCGTTGCTGACGGTTGAGCACCCGTTGCTCGCCACCGCGAAATCACCACCTGCAGCGACGTTGCTGATTGTCACCGTCGCTCCCGAGTTGTTGTAGAAGTAGATGTATCCCGGGCTGCCGGGACTGTTGGTCATCCCCACGATGGTCTGGTCGTAGGCGAGTGCGGCGGGCGAGAGTATGACGGCCGGCTGGGTAGCGGATCCCGTACCCGTCAGATTCAGGATGTGCGGGCTTCCACCTGCGCTATCGGTGACCGTGATGGCGCCGTTCCGCGGCCCCGTGGCCGTCGGTGTGAAAGAGAGGAGCAGGTAACAACTGGCGGCCGGCGCCAGGCTGGACCCGCAGCCATTACTAGTAATGGAAAAATCTCCGCTCGGGACAATGCTGGAGAGTGTGATGGTTTGGGTCCCGGTATTGCGCAGGTAAGCCCATTGAAGTTGGGGCGTCTTGATGCCCACAGTCTCGCTGCCGAAATCCATCGACGCCGGAATCAGGACCAGCGTCTGGCTCGCTGCCAGTCCGTTGCCGGAAAGATTCGCGCCGTGCGGGCTGCCCGGGGCGTCATCGACCATGGTGATCGATCCGGTGCGCGCTCCCGCGACTGTGGGAGTGAACGTCACGTAGGCGTAGCAATACCCCCCGGCAGAGATCGTGGTGCCGCAACCGTTCGAGGAGATGGCAAAGTCGCCGCTCGCGGTGAGACTGGTGATAGTGACCTTGGTGTTCCCGGGGTTGTAGAAGAAGACAAGCTGGGCGGCGCTGGTCGTTCCCACAACCTGATCCGGGAAATCCACGTTGCCGGTAACGATCACGCCCTCCGTTGACGTCAGTCCATTTCCGGAGAGATTGACCACGGTGGGGCTGTTGGTGGCGCTGCTGGTGAGCGTGAGCGTCCCGGTACGCGCGCCGGGGGCCGTGGGCGTGAACGTCAAGTAGATGTAACACTGACCTCCCGCGGCAATGCTGGTCGTGCAGGCATTCGAATAAATGGCGAAGTCGCCGCTGGTCGTCGCGCCCGTAATCGAGACGCCCGTGTTGCCGGGATTATAAAAATAGATCAGTTGATAAGTGCTGGTTGTTCCCACGACCTGGTCCGGGAATTGCATCGAGGAAGCTCCGGCGATGACAGCGTCGGAAGGTGAAAGACCGTTCCCCGACAGATTAACGACGGTCGGGCTGTTGGCGGCGCTGCTGGTGAGCGTGAGGGTCCCGGTACGCGCGCCGGTGGCCGTGGGCGTGAAGGTCACGTAGATATAGCACTGGCTTCCGGCGGGAATCGTGGAGCTGCACCCGTTTGAATAGATGGCGAAATCACCACTGACTGTCGCGCCGGTGAGCGAGATGTCGTTGTTGCCCGGATTGTAGAAATAAACCAGTTGGTAACCGCTGGTTGATCCAACGGGCTGGTCGGGAAACTGCATGGCGGAAGCGCCGGCAACGATCTCGTTGGAGGGGACCAACCCGTTGCCGGAGAGGCTGACCACGGTTGGGCTGTTGGCGGCGCTGCTGGTCAGGCTCAGCGTGCCGGTACGTAAACCGGCAGCCGTGGGAGTGAAACCGAGGTAAACGACACAGTAACTCCCCGCGGTGACCCCATAGGGACAACCATTCGAATAGATGGCGAAATCGCCCGTGACCGCGACGTTGCTGATCGAGATGCTGGTGTTTCCTGTGTTGTAGAAATAGATGCTCTGGTAGTTGTAGGTGGTCCCGACGACGGTGTCGGGAAATTGCACCGAGGAGCTGCCGGCCACCAGGCTTTCCGTCATTGCAAGGCCGTTTCCACTCGCGGTCACGACTTGCGGACTCTGGCCGGCACTCGAGTAGATGGTGAATGACCCGGTGCGCGCGCCTACCGCGGTCGGCGCGAATGACGCCGGCACCGTGCAGTAACTGTTGGGCGAAATTGTTCCGATGCAACTCCCGTTGACGTGAAAATCCCCGCTTTCGGCGATACGTGTGACGCTGACCGGCAGGGTGCCATTGTTGCTCAGCACGAGGTATGCGTATCCCCATCCATCGTTCGCCGTGCTGAAGCCCACGACGGTATCGGGGAACGTGAGACTTGTGGGCGAGACGGAGAGCGATGCGACCGTCGCGCCCCCTGAGCCGGCGAGGGCAATCGCATGCGGGGCGCCCGGTGAGTTGTCATTGATGGTGACCGAGCCTGTCCGCGCTCCGGCGGCCGTCGGCGTGAAGGTGACATAGACGTAGCAGTACTGGCCGGGATTCAGCGTCACGCCGTTACAGGAATTTGCCAGCAGTGCAAAATCGCCCGATATCGTGGCACTGGAAATCACGATGGGGACCGTGCCCTGGTTCCACACGTAGGAGAGCTGTGCGGCGCTGGTGGTTCCTGTCGGCTGGTCGGGGAAATTGAGATTGGGAGGATTCAGGATCAGAGCCGCGTTGCCGGCCCCGACACCCTCTCCAGCGAGGGAAACATAGTACTGGTTTGCGTATACCACGCCGCTGCCGATCACATAGAGGTATGCGCTGCTGGGGCCGATCGCCGTGGGGCTGAATGCGATCGAGATCGTGCAGCTTCCGCCGGGAGAGATCTGGCTGGGGCAGTTGTTGGTTTGCGCAAAGTCAGTGGCCGAAGGGAAGTAGATGTTCGTAAGGGTCAATATCTGGTTGCCGATATTGCTGACGGTGACCGTCTGGGCGCTGCTGGTGGTGCCGATTCCCTGGTTACCGAAATACAGCGACGTGGGCTTCAGCTGCAGTACGGCGGCGTCATACCCGGTCCCGCTCAGATTCACCAGCGTGGGACTGCTGGCAGCGTCTGTGGCAATGGTGAGAGTGCCGGTGCGCGTGCCGCTCTGGGTGGGGGTGAACGTGACCGAGAAAGAACAAAAACCGCCGCCGGCAATCGCGCCGTTGCAGTCGTTGGTCTGCGCGAAATCGCCGGTGACGGTAATGTTGGAGATGTTCGCTATGGCGCTTCCCATGTTGCGGAGTGTCAGCGCCAGTGGCGGACTGGTTACGCCAACGGCCTCCTGATAGAAGGTGAGACTGGTGGGGACCGCCAGGGGCAAAGAGGCATTGATCGGACTTATTTTCGCCAGCACGGAATAACTGGTTGCCGAAGGGATGGTGAGGGGAAAATCCGTTGAATAGGTGAAGAACTCCACATAGATGTTGCCGCCGGCGTCCACACCCACGGCGGGGGTATAGCTGCTGCCGTCGCTGTCGCTGTTGCTCCCGCCCAGATAGCTTGAGAATGCCTGTGCCGAGCCATCGCCGGCAAACTCGGTGATGAAGGCGTCGTTGCTTCCTGCGTTAAATCCTTGTACAGGATCCAGGGTGGGGTAGTCGTCGGCTGGGGTCCATCCCGCCACATAGGCTGCGCAACTGGTGCATCCCGGCTGGAGCGCGGCGGAGCGTGGGTATACCTGCTGGCTGGGGCCGCTCAGAAACGTCGCGTACACCAGGCTGGAACCGTCGGCACTGAGCTTGACAAGAAATCCGCTGGGGAACGCCGTCTGAAAGGCGCCGGCGGTCGTCGGGAAATCCGCCGCGGTCGGCTCACCTGTGACGTAGGCGTTGCCTGACCCATCCACCGCAATCCCGTAGCCCTGACCCGGTCCCAAGTATGCCGAATAGATCTGGCTGGCTCCATCTGCGCTGATCTTCGTTACGTAAACGCCACCCGAGCTCGCGGAGTAGCCGTTGTACTGAAAAGAACCGGCGCCCACGGGATAGCCGCTGTCACCGTAGCCCGTGGCATAAGCGGCTCCTGTCGAATCCACGGCCAGGCTATTGAAGTAGGAGGTATTCGCGCCCGGAATCAGCGTTGAATACACCAGCGATGCATTCCCGGAAAGGCTCGGGTTGATCTTGGCGATGAACGCATCGTACGAACCACGGAAAGCTGTTCCAGTGGTATTAGGGAAGTCCGCCGAGTAGGTCTCACCCGCCACGTAGGCATTGCCCGAGCCATCTACAGCGACGGCGAATCCGTAATCCGTACTGCTTCCTTGCAGGTAACTGGAGTAAAGAAGGTTGGCGCCGGTGGGGTCGAGCACGGCGACAAAGGCGTGATAGGAGCCGCCGGAAGAGGTTGTCTGGTAAGCGTTTGGGGTGGTGGGGAAACTGCCGCCGTATTCGTAACCGGTGATGTAGGCGTTTCCGTTCGGATCTACCGCGATAGCCCAGGGAGTTGCGTTGTAAGTCGAGGTTCCCAGGGGGGTGTAGTAGAGCACAGTGTTGCCGTCGGAGCTGATCTTGGTGACGAAGATGCGTCCGCTGCTCGTGCCGGTCAGGTACGAGTTGCCCGAGCTGTCCACCGCCAGGGCGTATACGCGGTCTCCGCCTGCGCCGACGTAGCGCGCAAAGCTCAGGACGCTACTTGCGGGGGTCGAGCTGACTTCGGAAGCGGGAGCGCTGGAAGCAGCGGCACTCGGCGCGGCAAAGAGGGCTCCTGGTAAGACGAAGCAAAGACTTAAGAAGAACGGAATACCAAGGAGACCGAGCACACTTCTGCGCCCCATGGCGCGCCTCCGCGACCACAGAACCCCGATCGCTGCACTTCCTTGCTCTGCCGCTAAGCGCCGCCTCAAGACCCGTGCCGTGGTCGAAGCGAACCTTCGCCCGCAGAGTCAACAGACTGCCCATTTAGGGGGGAGGAGAACTTCGAAAACTAACATCGGCGTGCCCCACTGTCAATCGGAAGCTATCGAGACCTCCATCCACTATGCCTGCTGGCGTAGACTTGTTCCATGCCGAGGTTGATGATTCTGCTGGCTGCGCTGTCCCTGGCAGCGAACGCCTTTGCTCAGCCGGACGTGGCCACCATCATCCAGCGTTCGGTCGAGGCTAACCGCCTCGATTGGGAAGCAGCTCCCAACTACGATCGTTTTGAACGTGACCTGCAGCCGGACGGCAGCACCAGGACCAGTGAGGTGATGATGATTTGGGGCTCGGATTACTACCGCCTGGTCGCAGTCAATGACAAGCCGCTCTCGCCCGAGGAGCAGGCAGCCGAACAGCAGAGACTCGAACAGGTGATCGCCCAGCGCCAAAACGAGTCGCCGGCGCAAAGGGCGCAACGGACCGCCAAGTACCAGAAGAACCTCAAACGCAACCACATGCTGATCGAGCAGCTAACCGTCGCTTTCGACTTCAAGCTGCTGGGCGAGAAAAAGCTGGGTGCCTACGACGTATACGAACTCGAGGCAACACCGCGGCCGGGGTATAAACCACCCAGCACCGAAACCAAGGTCCTGACCGGGATGCGGGGCAAGCTCTGGGTTGATAAGCAAACCTACCAATGGGTGAAAGTGGAGGCCGAGGTGATACATCCGGTTTCGATCATGGGCTTTCTGGCGAGGGTGGAGCCGGGTACGCGCTTCGAGCTGGAGGAGATGCCGGTGGAGGATGGCATCTGGCTCCCCAAGCACTTTTCCATGGAGGCGCACGCCAAGGTTTTCTTCGTGTTCAGCCACAAGGAGCAGGAAGAGGAAACCTATTTCGACTACCACAAGGCGTCCTACCCCGGGCAGCCTAAAGCTCAGTAGCCCTCATCTGCCGCCTCGAGGCCGACCTTGCCCCGGAACCTCCGATAGAGGAAGACAAAGTAACTGAGCGTCAGAATCATAGCTACGGTCCACCAGACGAGACCCACCATCAAGCCATGGCGGCCCGCGGCCGTGTTGTAGATGGTGAGGCTGTAAGCGGGCCTGGTAGTCGCTGGCAGCACGTCCGGATACAGCCCGAAGGCCGCCCCCACCAGCATGCCGCCGAGGTAGAGGCTGGACGCGGCAAAGGCCAGCCTGTCCTTTCCATTCCGTGCCGCCCAAGGCATCGCGCCCAGGCATCCGAAAACAATGATCGGGATCACGAAACTGACGGGATGGGCCTTGTAATTGCCGAGGACTTGGGGTCGTACCGAAATGGTGGCCACCAGGCTGGCGCAGGTCAGCAGGAAGAGCAATGGCAGCAGGAGAACGACAACACCGCGAGCGCGAGCGTTCAACGCATCCTCGGTTTTGGTCGCGACGTAAAGCCCGCCGTGAACCGCCAGTGCGGTCAAGGCTATCACTCCCGCCACAACGGTGTACCAGTCGAGGATGCCGGGATAAGGTCCGATCTTCCAGGTGGTCCACAGCGGCTCGAAAAAGTATCCGTCAGGTCCCAAAGGCACGCCACGGATCACGTTCCCTAGAGCGGCGCCGAAGAAGACGGCCAGGAGCACACTCGACAGCGAGAAAACACCGTCGAAGAAGCTTTGCCACACTGAATTGTCGATGTGGGCGCGAAACTCGATCCCGACGGCGCGCAAGATGAGCAGCCACAACACCATCATCAGGGGCAAGTAGAAGCCACTGAAGCTGGAAGCATAGAGCAGAGGAAATGCGAAATAGAGCGTGCCGCCGGCGGCCAGCAACCAGACCTCGTTGCCGTCCCATACCGGCCCGATCGTGCGCAATACCAGGCGGCGTTCCCGGTTGGTCTTGCCGATCACGAGATAGATGATTCCGGCGCCGATGTCGAAACCGTCCAGGACCACGTAGGCGGTGAGCATCAGGGCAACGAGAATGAACCAGAGCGTTTCCATCAGGCCCTCTGCTTAACTGGCGTGATCCTCGGCCGCTCGGCTGCATCCGGCTCGGGACCATGTTCGATCTCGCGTCGCACCATGAAAAGGAACAGAATCCCCAGCACGGTGTACATACCCATGAACCCCAACAGGGTGAACAGCCCGTTACCCGCGGAAACCGTGCGGGAGTAGCCCTGGTCCGTCCGCAGCAGGCCGTACACCAGCCAAGGCTGGCGTCCCAGTTCCGCGGTGAACCAGCCGGCGGTGTTGGCAATGTAAGGGAAGGGAACGCTGAGCATCAACACCCACAGCATCCAGCGCGCGTCGAACAGCTGGCCGCGCCACAAGAGAAATGTCGCGATCACCATGATGGCGATGAAAATCGTGCCTAGGCCCACCATGATGTGATAGCTGTAGTAGAGCAACGGTATGTTCTGCGGCCAGGTTTCCACGGGAAACGCATCCAGGCCCTGAACATGTGCCCGCCATCGCCGGTAAGTGAGAAAGCTCAACATTTCCGGAATGATGAAGGGGTTGTCTATGTTGCGCGCGGCTGTGTTGGGCTGACCAATGAGAACCAGTGGTGCCCCGGCCTGGCTCTGGAAGAGTGCTTCCATGGCCGCCAGGGTCACCGGCTGATGCTGGGCTACCATCCGTCCCTGACCGTCGCCAGTGGGGAACAACTGCACCAGACTCGATAGGACTCCCGCCAGCACTCCCACCTTCACGAAGATCCGAGCGTGCTTTTCGTGCCGGCCGCTTAGCAAATAGAATGCGCCCACTGCGGCCATGGCAAAGGAGCCCGTGATTACCGCCCCGCTCATGTTGTGGGCATACTGCCACCAGGCCCATGGGTTCAGCACCAATCCCCAGAAGCTCGCGAGTTGAAATGACCCATCCGGGGTACGGGTGTAGGCCACCGGGTGCTGCATCCATGCGTTGGTTGCAATGATGAAAAAGCCGGACAGCCAGGAGCCCAGGAATACTGCGAAGGCCGCCCACCAATGGCCTTTGGGGCTGAGACGTTTCTCGCCATACAAGAACAGCCCCAGGAACGCCGATTCCAGGAAAAACGCAAACATGCCTTCCATGGCCAGCGTTTGTCCAATCACGCCACCGGCGAAGCGCGAGAAATGCGACCAGTTCGTGCCGAACTGGAATTCCATGGGGATGCCTGTCACTACCCCAAGCACGAAAGTGATCCCGAAGACCTTCGCCCAGAAGCGGGCAGCCTGGTTGTAGGTCTCATCGTTCTTGCGGAGGGCCAGGGTTTTCAGCACCACGATCAATGGCGCCAGCCCCATGGTCAACTGCGGAAACAGGTAGTGAAAAGTGATGGTGAAGGCAAAGTGCAGGCGATGAATCAGGAGCGCGCTATCCATCTCCGAAGCCCTGGAGACCGGCGGTGCGGAGGGAACTCCGCCCGCAAATCTGTTGCGCCGGACAGCGTATCACTTTTCCCTATGCTAAGTTGCGGGTAAGTTGCAGGACAACCGCATGCAACCTCGGTGGGAGTGCGGTCATCAGAATCGGAATGGCTCGAATCAGTTGAACGGGAGATTTCGCCAGCGCGTGGGCGCATTGATGATCCTCTGGTTTTCTGTCACACCGACTTCAGGTCTGAGCGGACAGATGACCGGTTCCCGAATCACGATGTAGACTGTCCTGGGTGACGTCTGGGGATCTTCCAGAAAGGAGGACATGTGATGTCAAGAGCTGCTTTGAGGTTTTTATTGATCGTAGCCGTGGCGACTGCCGTGCCGGCATTGGCTTTGCAACACGCGACCGAAGGTGTCATCACCCGCGTGGATTCGACGGCAAAGAAGATCGCCGTGAAGACTGCCGACGGCACGGAAGAAGTATTCAAATTTACTGGGAAGACGGCCATGCATGCAGGCGAAGGCGTCAAGACGGGCGCAGTGGACACCTATCTCGCGGGCAAAGAAGGAACCCATGTGGTCGTTCACTACACGGGGGAAGGGGCCGAGAAGACCGCGGTGGCTGTCGATGACTTCGGCAAGGGCACGGTGAAGGTCGGCAAGGGCACGGTCACGGGCCTCGACAAGGCCGGCCATACCGTGACCGTAAAAACTGAAGAGGGCAGCGAAGAAACGTTCCACGTCGCCAAAGACGCCGCTGTCGATACCGAACATGGGGCGGTTAAAGGCACCGAATTCACTGCCAAGAAGGGCGAGAAGGTGACAGTCCACTACACGGAAGAAGGCGGGAAGAAGGTAGCGCACTTCATCAAACATCTGTGACCGGCGGCAGGTGGCCGCGCGTCTCCACATGTAGCGTGATCGGCGCCGGGGCAGGCTGGAAATCCCTAGTTCCAGCCTACCTCCGCCCGTAGCAGTGTTTCGCACTTTCCTGATCACCGCCTGAATTCGTGCCGCTCCACGCCAGACTCTGGTTCCAGGTCAAGCTTCTGAAGTCGGACAGATGCGGGCCGGCCGCCGCGGACGACCGAGAGGACGAAAATGAAGATCGACATCAAGGATTTCCGTGTTCATGAGGGTGAAAAAGTCAAACTCAAGAAGTGGCCGACGAAGGTGGACCCGGTCTATAAGTCCACGGACCAATATCAGGAGATTCTGACCGAGCACGTTCAGCATCTGAGCGCGCTCCAAAACCTTCTCTACGCGTACAATCGCTACTCGGTCCTGCTGATCTTTCAGGCCATGGATGCGGCGGGAAAAGACGGCGCCATCCGGCACGTGATGTCTGGCATCAATCCACAAGGCTGCCAGGTCGTCAGTTTCAAGCATCCCAGCGCGGAGGAACTGGAGCACGATTTTTTGTGGCGCACCACTTGCCGCCTGCCGGAGCGCGGGAAAATCGGCATATTCAATCGTTCCTATTATGAAGAGGTGCTGATCGTTCGCGTGCATCCGGAGATCCTCCGCAGCGAAGGTCTGCCGGAGGAACTGGTCGACATGGAGACGATCTGGCAGGAGCGCTACAGGTCCATCGTCAACCTGGAGGACCACCTCCACCGTAATGGGACCCAGGTCATCAAGTTTTTCCTCCATCTTTCAAAGGAAGAACAGCGGAAACGCTTCTTCAAGCGCATCGATGATCTGGACAAGAACTGGAAGTTCAGCCTGGATGATGTGGCGGAGAGAAAATTCTGGAAGCAGTACATGAAGGCCTATGAAGACTGCTTACGCGCGACGAGCACCCGAACCGCCCCCTGGTATGTGGTTCCGGCGGACGATAAAGAGAACGCCCGGCTGATTATTTCTCAGGTTGTCCTCGACACGCTCCGCGACCTCAAAATGACCTACCCTAAGCCCAGCCCGGCGTTTCGCCGCAAGCTGCGATCGATCCGCGGGCTGCTGGCAACGTGACCTGTGCGCGCCAGGGGGTGAAACGATGTGCCCTCAGTCACGAAGCGCCGCCACCTCGAAGCCGGGACGCTCCCATGGCGTCGAGCTCGAGCTCCATGACCTGAAGCAACTCTTCAACTCCATGGACCCATCCCCGTTCAACGCCAAGGACCTTGACCGCGATGCCGAGGAGTTCATCGTCAGTTGGGCGCAGGAATACCCGCCGGAGGATCCGCTGACGCTGCGTATCCATCTGGAACAGTGGCCGCCCGAGGACCCCACGGAGCTGATCCGGGAGGCCGTCCACAACTACTTCGCCTATCGCACCAAGCTCAATGACATGGAGTTCAGGCGCCTGCTGAAGCAGGGCAGAGCCAGTCTGCTCATCGGCCTGCCGTTCCTGGGAGGCTGCCTTCTTATCAGCCGGATATTGCTGGGTGGGGAGGCGAATGCCTGGGCGGCGGTCCTGCGGGAGAGCCTGACGATCGCGGGCTGGGTCGCCATGTGGCGTCCGATGCAGATCTATCTCTACGATTGGTGGCCGGTGCGCCGGCGGGGCCGTATCTACGCCAAGCTGAGCCAGATGCCGGTGGAAGTCCTTCGGAAGGAAAAGAGCTGAGAGGAACTGGAGAATCTCAAGCGAAATGTATTGACATAGGTCGGGTGCTGGCGTACAGGTCGTTTGCGGCGTGAGTGACCCGACAACATTGGCGCCCATCGTTCGCCTCCTGCCCACCGAGGCCTGGAAGATCCTTTTGGTCTTGTTCCTGTCGTTCCTGATCGGACTGGAAAGAGAGGAACAAAAGGTCCTCGCCGAACACTACGCGTTTGGTGGGGTACGCACTTTCCCGCTGATCGGGCTTATCGGGTACTCGCTGGCGCTGTTGTCGGGCGCTCAACTGCTACCCGTGACCGTGGGTTTCGCTGTGGTGGGCTCCTTTCTGTGGCTGTCCTATCGCCACAAACTGGCGACATCACAGATCGCGGGCGTCACTTCGGAGATGTCCGGCCTGGCCACCTACCTCATAGGAGCGTTGGTCGCTCGCGGTAATTTCTGGATTGCCACTGCCTTGGTAGCAATCAGCATGTTGCTGCTGGAGCTGAAGGCCGCACTGGAAGACGTCGCCAAGCGCGTTTCTCCCGAGGAGATACTCACTTTTACGAAGTTCCTGATGCTGACGGCGGTCATCCTGCCAGTCTTGCCCAGGCAGGATATGGGAAGCTTTCACATCAGTCCGTTCCGGACGTGGCTGGTAGTGGTCGCCGTCAGTACGGTTTCCTATGGCAGCTACGTTCTGCAGACGGTCACAAAAGGGCGTGGTGGCGTGATTCTGGCCGCTGTGCTGGGAGGCGCCTACTCATCAACGGTGACGACGGTGGTCCTTTCCAAGAGAGCCTCGCAGGCGGAACGCGCGCACCTTTTTTCCGGAGGGCTTCTCATCGCTTCGGGAATGATGTACCTCCGTCTTGCTGCGCTAGTGGGCATTTTCAATCGCGCTCTATTGGCTCGCCTGGCGCCGGCATTTCTGACGCTGGCAGTTTTGGGCCTTCTGGGGGGCTGGCTGTGGTCGCGCCGGCCCGACCCGAGCTCGGAAGCGATTCACAGGGAGTTCATACCCAGGAATCCGCTCGAACTTAGCGCCGCCTTCCTGTTCGCTCTGCTGTTCGTGGCGCTCCTGGTAGTCACCCAGTTCGTCCTCCTCCATTTTGGCCGGGGCGGTGTGTATACGCTGGCGGCGATTATGGGTGTGACAGACGTGGATCCGTTCATTCTCGGTCTGGCGCACGGCACGGCAACTCCCCTGCCGTTGGCCGCTGCGGGTATCCTGATCGCAGCTGCCAGCAACAATTTTGTAAAGGGAATCTACGCACACGTGTTTGCGGATCGTCAGACCGGGCGTCAGAGCGCCGGCCTCCTATGGGTGCTGGCGGTATGCGGCCTCGTCCCCCTACTGTGGTGGTCGGCTTCCTAGTTTGCGACCCAGGTTTCCCTGGGCTGCTACCGCCTGAAGACGCGCCTTCTTATTGCCCTACGCACTCCCTGCGATTAGAATGACTCGCCCTTGCCGGGAACGCGCTGTGTCTTTGCCATCCCGTTGAGGCCTGACGCTGCTGCCAGACTCGATGGACGATAACCACATTCTCGAGGCCAGGAACCTGGTGAAGGAGTTCAAGGGCTTCGTCGCGGTCAATGACGTGAGCCTCAAGGTCCGGCGGGGGTCGATCCACGGCTTGATCGGCCCCAACGGCGCCGGCAAGACTACTGTCTTCAACATGTTGACCAAGTTCCTCATTCCCACCCGCGGCACCATTATTTATAAGGGCAAAGACATCACCGCGGAGAAGCCGGCGGAGGTGGCGCGGCGCGGCTTGGTGCGTTCCTTCCAGATTTCCTCCGTCTTTCCCCACCTGACGGTTCTGGAGAATGTGCGCATTGCGCTGCAGCGGCGGCAACGGGGGCCGTCGTTCGAGTTCTGGCGCAGCGAGAGCACGCTGGACGCGCTCAACCCGCGTGCCCTTGAGTTGCTCGCCCAGGTGGGATTGGAGGCCTATCCCGACGTGGTGGCAGTGGAGTTGCCGTATGGGCGCAAGCGCGCTTTGGAGATCGCCACCACCCTGGCCATGGAGCCTGAGCTGCTGCTGCTCGATGAGCCCACGCAGGGCATGGGCCATGAGGACGTGGACCGGGTGAAGGACCTGATCCGCTGGGTGGCCGCTGACCGTACCGTGCTCATGGTGGAGCACAACATGAGCGTAGTTTCCGACCTTTGCCACGTGATCACCGTGCTGCAGCGCGGCTCAGTGCTGGCCGAAGGCAGCTATGCCGAGGTCTCGGGAAATCCCCAAGTACTGGAAGCTTACATGGGAGTCGAGGTTGGATAGCGATAGCACGCTCGAATATCTGCGGGTCACCGATCTGCACGCCTTCTATGGCGAGTCGCACATCCTTCACGGGGTGGACTTCCGCGTGAATCGCGGTGAGGTGGTTACGTTGCTGGGACGCAACGGTGCCGGGCGCACCACTACACTGAAAGCGATCCTCGGCCTGGTGAGCAAGCGCAGCGGCTCCATCATGGTGAACGGAAGGGAGACCGTCGACTGGTCGCCGCACCGCATCGCCCGCCTGGGTGTGGGCTATTGCCCGGAGGAACGCGGCATCTTCGCCAGCCTGAGCACGGAAGAAAACCTGTTGCTACCGCCGCGATTCACCAGCGAAGGCATGAGCGTGGAAGAGATCTATAACATGTTTCCCAACCTGAGAGAGCGGCGCAAGAGCCAGGGGACGCGGCTTTCCGGGGGCGAGCAACAGATGCTGGCTATGGCCCGCATCCTGCGCACCGGGGCGCGGCTGCTGCTGCTGGACGAGATTTCTGAAGGCCTGGCGCCGGTGATCGTCAAGAAGCTGAGCCAGGTAATCCGTCAGCTCAAAGAGAAAGGCTTCACCATCGTTCTGGTGGAGCAGAATTTCCGCTTCGCGGCTCCGCTGGCCGACCGCATGTACGTGGTGGAGCGCGGCCGAGTCGCGGTCGAGATCCATCGCCACGAGGTGCAGGAAAAGCAATCTTTGCTGGAGGAACTGCTGGGTGTTTGAGATTTCTTGGAGGTAATCAAAATGAGGGAGATCGAAATGAATAGGAAAATCATCGTCGTGCTGGTGAGCGCTGTCATGTTGCTGGCGGCGGCCGGAGCGTGGGCGCAGGCGAAGTCAGACAAGGTGTCGGGCGGCGTGGTCAAGATCGGCGTGCTCGACGACATGTCCGGGCTGTATTCCGACATCGGCGGACAAGGTGACGCGGTCGCTGCTCAGATGGCCGTCGACGAATTCGGCGGTAAGGTGCTGGGGGCGCCCATTCAGGTGGTTTCCGCCGACCACCAGAACAAGCCTGATGTAGGGGCGACCAAAGCACGGGAGTGGTACGACAGCGGCGTCAATGTAATCGTAGGGATGGTGAACTCCGGCGTCACCCTTGCGGTCAGCAAGGTGGCCAACGAGAAGCACCGGCTGGTTATCGATTCCGGTGCCGGTTCCACACGCCTCACCAATGAGGACTGCAATCCCTACACCGTTCACTATGAGTACGATACTTATGCGACCGGTACAACCACCGCCAAACCCATGGTTGCGCACGGCGGCAAGACCTGGTTTTTCATTACTGCCGATTACGCGTTCGGTAAATCGTTGCAGGCCGACACCAGCAAGTTCGTTGAAAAAGAAGGTGGAAAGGTGTTGGGCTCGGTGCTGGCCCCGCTTAACGCTTCGGACTTTTCCTCCTACCTGCTGCAGGCGCAGGCCTCGGGAGCGCAGGTGATCGGACTCGCCAATGCCGGCGGAGACACCATCAACTCCGTAAAGGCGGCCTCCGAATTCGGCATTACCAAGAAGCAGAAGCTGGCGGCGCTGTTGATCTTCATCAGCGACGTTCATTCCCTGGGCCTTAACGCCGCGCAGGGCCTCTATGCCGCCACCGGCTTCTATTGGGATCACGACAACGACAGCCGCAAATGGAGCAAGGCGTTTGCCGCCAAAATGAACGGCAAGATGCCGACCATGGTGCAGGCGGGTACCTACTCCTCAACCCTGCAATATCTGAAGGCCATTCAGGCGGCGGGCACCGATGATCCGGACGCGGTCATGAAGCAACTCAAGTCCATGACTCTGAACGATCTCACGCTGAAGGGCGGTAAGATCCGGCCTGACGGTCGCATGGTGCATGAGTTTTACCTGTACCAGGTAAAGACACCGAGTGAGTCGAAGGGGCCCTGGGACCTTTACAAACTGGTCGCTTCCGTTCCGCCGGACCAGGCGTTCCAGCCGCTCTCCGAGTCACGCTGCCCCATGATTACCAAGAAGTAAGAAGCGGGAGGAGATTTATGTAGCGCCCGCCCGCGAGGCGCGGCCTACATAACACCTTGGAAGCTCATGACCGAAATCTTCGGAGTGCCGATCGCTGCGCTGTTCGGACAGCTCGTGCTGGGCCTGGTGAATGGCTGTTTCTACGCCATGCTCAGCCTGGGGCTGGCCATCATCTTCGGCATGCTGAACATCATCAACTTCGCTCACGGCGCGCTTTACATGATGGGCGCCGTCTTCACCTGGTTTTTCCTCAGTACCTGGAACATAGGCTGGTGGTGGTCGCTGTTGCTGGCGCCGCTGGCGGTGGGGATTTTCGGCATCGTCGTGGAGCGAGTGTTCCTCAAGCGGCTCTACAAGGTTGATCCGCTGTACGGCCTTTTGTTGACCTTCGGTCTGGCGCTGGTGATTGAAGGCCTGTTCCGCTACAAGTACGGGGTTTCCGGGCTGCCCTATGGCATTCCGGAGGTCTTCCAGGGAGCGCTGAACCTGGGCTTCATGTTCCTGCCGAAGTATCGCGCTATCGTTGTCGGTGCGACGCTGGTGGTCTGCTTCAGCACCTGGTTCGTCATCGAGCGCACGCAACTGGGGGCCTACCTGCGCGCCGGAACGGAGAACCCACCGCTGGTGCAGGCCTTCGGCATCAACGTTCCGGTGATGATCACGCTGACGTACGCCATCGGCGTCGGCCTGGCAGGACTGGCGGGGGTGCTGGCCGCGCCCACACTGCAAGTCAGTCCCCTGATGGGATCGAACCTGATCATCGTGGTGTTTGCCGTGGTGGTGATCGGCGGCATGGGATCGATCCTCGGCTCCATCCTCACCGGCCTAGGCCTTGGCCTGATCGAGGGCTTGACCAAGGTTTTCTACTCCCAGGCCGCTAATACCGTGGTGTTTATGATCATGGTGCTGGTGCTACTGGTGCGACCGGCGGGATTGTTCGGCAGGGAGAAATGACCACCGCCAAGGCTCGCTATCTCGGATACGGAGTGTTGCTGGTTTTGGGCCTGCTGGCGCCTTTCGTCATCTATCCCGTGTTCCTGATGAGCGCGCTTTGCTTTGCGCTCTTCGCCTGCGCCTTCAACCTGCTGCTGGGATACACCGGGCTGCTCTCCTTCGGACACGCGGCTTTTTTCGGCACCGCCGCCTACATCACCGGCTATTGCGCCAAGGTGCTGGGACTCTCAACTGGCCTTGCTATTTTGGCGGGGACAGCAGCGGCCCTGGTGCTGGGCATCATCTTTGGGGGACTGTCCATCCGGCGGCAGGGAATTTATTTCGCGATGATTACCCTGGCACTGGCACAGCTGGTGTTTTTCGTATATTTGCAGGCGCCGTTCACTGGCGGGGAAGACGGCCTGCAGGCCATCCCGCGTGGCAAGCTGCTGTGGGTCATCAATCTGGAGAAAGACCTTAGCCTCTATTACGTGGTTTTCGCCATCTTCCTGTTCGGCTTTCTCGTGATCTATCGAACCATCCACTCTCCGTTCGGCCAGGTGATGAAGGCCATCCGCGAGAATGAGCCTCGCGCCATCTCGCTCGGGTACGACGTTAACAAGTACAAGCTGATGGCGTTCGTGCTCTCGGCGGCGCTGGCCGGATTGGCAGGTTCGACCAACGCCATCGTGTTCACCTTCGTCACCCTCACCGACGTGGACTGGCACACCTCCGGCGACGTGGTGCTGATGACCCTGCTGGGCGGGATGGGCACGATCTTCGGGCCAGTAGTAGGAGCGTTCTCCATCGTCGCGCTGGAGAGCAAGCTTTCCGACAAGGTGGGCTCGCTGGTGACGGTGATCATTGGCGCCATCTTCGTCATCTGCGTATTGCTGTTCCGGCGCGGAATCGTGGGCGAGATCCAGGGGCTGTACCGGCGCGTCGTAGGCAGCCGGTCGTAGGGGATCGCTATGCTGAAAGGACGCAGGGCCATCGTTACAGGGTCGACCAGCGGCATTGGGCTGGCAATCGCGCGGGCGCTCGCCGCCCAGGGATGCGCCCTCATGATGAACGGCTTCGGTGACGCGGCTGAGATCGAGAGGGTGCGCGCCGGGCTGGAAAAAGAGTTCGGCGTGCCAGCCGTGTTCAACGGCGCCGATCTTTTGCAGGCCACGGGTTGCGAACTGCTGGTGGCCGACGCCGAGAAGCGCCTCGGCGGCGTGGACATTCTGGTGAACAACGCCGGCATTCAGCACGTCTCGCCTATCGAGAATTTCCCGCCCGAGCGCTGGGACGCGATCATCGCCGTCAATCTTTCTTCCGCCTTCCACACCATCCGCATGGCACTGCCGGGCATGCGCCAGCGCGGCTGGGGACGGCTGATCAACATCGCCTCGACGCACGGGTTGGTCGCCTCCATCCATAAGGTGGCCTATGTGTCAGCCAAACATGGCATCGTCGGCCTGACCAAGGTGGTAGCGCTCGAGACCGCCAAGTCCGGCATCACCTGCAACGCCATCTGTCCTGGCTGGACGAAGACGCCGCTGGTCGAGAAGCAGATCGCGGCCCGCGCTCAGGCGGAACGGATACCGGTTGTCGAGGCTGAACAAGGCCTGCTGGCGGAGAAGCAACCCACCGAGCGCTTCACTACCGTGGAGCAGATCGGCGCGCTGGCGGTGTTCCTGTGCAGCGACGGCGCTGCCAATATCACGGGCGCGGCCATTCCCATTGACGGCGGCTGGACGGCCCAGTGAATCCTCTATAATCACCGGCTGCTCTCCACGGAGAAGACTTGGCCTACGACGACTTCCGCGATTGGATCTCCGCGCTCGAGCGCGCCGGGGAACTGAAGCACATTCGCGCCGAAGTGGACCCCATCCTCGAGATCACCGAGATCACCGACCGGGTCTCCAAGTCGGCTGGCGGCGGGCCGGCGCTCGTGTTCGAGAACGTCAAGGGATATCGCGGCTGGCGGGTGCTTATCAACCAGTTCGGCTCGGAGCGCCGCATGCGGTTGGCGCTGGGCGTGGACTCGCTGGACGAGATCGCCGCGCGCATCCATCAATTCCTCGACGTGAAATCGCCCGAGGGCCTGCTGGAGAAGATCAAAATGCTGCCCATGCTGGCCGAGATGAACAAGTTTTTCCCCAAGACCGTCGCGAACGGCCCCTGCAAGGAAGTCATCCGCCGCGACAACTTCGACCTGCTGCACATGCCGGTGCTGCAGTGCTGGCCGAAGGACGGCGGCCGCTTCATCACCCTGCCGTGCGTCATCACGCGCGATCCCAGGACCGGCAAGCGCAACGTCGGGATGTACCGCATGCAGGTGTATGACGCGCGCACCGCCGGCATGCACTGGCAGCGCCAGAAAGTCGGGGCAGAGCATTACCGTGAACGAATGCGCGCGGCTGGTAGCGCCGGCGTCCCGCCGGCTGTCGCGGCGGCGTCCTCGCCGCCGCACGCGCGCTCCGCTGCTGTTGACCTTATGGCCCGCTCCGGCGGCGGCGCCATCGAGGCCGAGGGCGAACGTCCGAAAGGGAAGATGGAGGTTGCGGTCGCCATCGGCACCGAGCCCGCGCTGACGTTCGCCGCCGTCATTCCCGCGCCGCCCGACGTCGAAGAGTTCATGATCGCCGGCTTCCTGCGTCAGAAGCCGGTGGAGCTGGTGAAGTGCGAGACCGTCGACCTTGAAGTTCCGGCCACGGCTGAGATCGTTCTCGAAGGCTACGTCAATCTGGACGAACTCCGCACCGAGGGTCCCTTCGGCGATCACACGGGCTTCTACTCCCTCGAAGACCTGTATCCTGTCTTCCACGTTACCTGCGTCACGCACCGCAAGGACCCCATCTATGCCACCACCATCGTGGGCAAGCCGCCCATGGAGGACGCCTGGATGGGCAAAGCCATCGAGCGCATCTTCCTGCCACTTATGCGCGTCACGCTGCCGGAGATCGTGGACGTCAATCTGCCGGTCGAGGCCGTCTTCCACAACCTCATGATCGTTTCCATCCGCAAGTCCTATCCCGGACACGCGCGCAAGGTGATGAACGGCATCTGGGCCATGGGGCAGGCGATGTTCACCAAGTGCGTCGTCGTGGTGGACGAAGACTGCGACGTGCAGGACCTGCGCGAGGTGGTGCTGCGCCTGGCCAACAACATAGATCCCGAGCGCGACATCCAGTTCACCCTTGGGCCGGTTGATTCGCTCGACCACTCTTCGCGCCTGCCCAATTTCGGCTCCAAAATGGGCATCGACGCCACGCGCAAGTGGCCGACCGAGGGATTCACCCGTCCCTGGCCGGATGAGATTCGCATGGACGAAGCCACCAAGCGGCGCGTGGATGCGATGTGGAAGACGCTGGGAATAGACTAATGGTTGGCGACGGTTCGTATCAGGGCACGGCTTCTAGCCGTGCCGCTTGAGCGCTTCTAAAGAGTGGGGCTTGAGCCCCTGGGATCACACGTAGGTGCCTCCATCATCGACGAATCTGGAGATCGGATCATCGGGTCATTGGTGATCGGCGATTTCTGATTTGCAACGTCCACTCGGCGGCTCTTCCCATCGCCCAACTGGCGGTTACATACATCACGAAGCATTCCAGGGCAAAGGGCAGGAATCCGAGATACCCAGGCACTGGCATTTCAAAAATCTTCCACCCTTGGGCCATGGGAAAGATGTAGTGCCACTTGGCCGCCGCCCAGTAGTTCCAGAATTCCCACAGCCATCCGCAGACCCAGCCTGAAATCAGCAAGGAGTAGAGGCGGCCGCGCCGCCCCGCGGCAAGATCGCCAAGCAGCGACGGCAAGCGCAGACGATGATTAATTGGGTCCAGCAGAAAGACGAAGCCAATCCAAACCAGCGCGAACAGGTTTGCCCCCAGGTGCCGCGGCAGGACCAGCGGCAACACAAGGCAGACCAGACCGAACAGCGACATGCCGCGCTCGGTGCTGAGCGAAAAGGGAAGCGGCCGCTGAGGTTGGAACCAGCCGAATGCCTCGACCAAGTCGGCCGTCTCGAAAATTCCCGGCGTGATGGTGGCGAACGACCAGCCGTAGCCGAACCAGCCAGCCCACCCCGCCGGCACACCGACGTAAGTCCAGTTATCCAGACGGAGATTGTAGGCCTCGAAGATGAGCCATAGCGGGATGGAGAGCAGCGCCACCAGCGCGAGGCGGCGAGGCTCGTCGTACAGGCGTGAGCGGCCAGTGATCGCCAGCACGGCCGCGTCGGCCAGCAGGATGTAGCAGGTCCAGGCGAGCGGCGTGAAGTACGTTGCCACAGGCTCGACGCCGCGAAACATCAGCCCCTCGGCCACGATGAGCCCTGCCAGTCCCCCCCAGCCGTAAGCAGCAAGCGGCGCGCGGCGGTGGCGGAAGAACTCAGTCACCAGCAGCGCTATGTTGGCAAACGTCAGCGCAAGGCCGAGGAGGACCATCGGCGGGATAGTACATGAGACGGGAAGAGCCAGTCACCGGAATCACAGGTTATTCCGTTGTGCCAAAATTGAGAGCTTACGCCGTTGCCGCCTGTCGCTCCGGCTCGCCGAACTTCACCGACACCAGCTTGGACACACCCGCTTCCTGCATGGTCACGCCGTACATCACCGGCGCCGCGGTCATGGTCTTCTTGCTGTGGGTGATGAGGACGAACTGCGTGGTGGTGCTCATCTCCTTCACCAGCTCGACGAAACGCCCGATGTTGGATTCGTCCAGCGGCGCGTCCACCTCGTCCAGAATGCAGAACGGGCTGGGTTGGTACTGGAAGATGCCCACCAGCAGCGCCAGCGCGGTGAGCGCCTTCTCGCCGCCGGAGAGCAGGAGCACGTTCTGCAGCTTCTTGCCGGGAGGCGAGGCCACCACGTCAATGCCGCTCTCGGCTGTGTTCTCCTCGTCGGTGAGGCGCATGAAGGCGTTGCCACCACCGAACAGCTTGTGGAACGTCGCCTGGAAGTTCTCGTTGATCCTGACGAAAGCCTCCTGGAATTTCTGCCGCGAATAAACGTCGATCTCGCGGATGGTGTTCTGCGTATTCTCGATCGAATCCAGCAGGTCCTTGCGCTGGGTCTCGAGGAAGGCGTGCCGCTGCGCGGTCTCCTGATATTCCTCGAGCGCCATCATGTTCACCGGGCCCATGTTTTCGAGACGCGTGCGCATCTCGCGGTACATTGCCTCTTCCGCTGCCAGTTGCTCGCCCTCGACGCGCAGGATGGCGGGATCGTCGCGCATCTGCACGGCAGTGATGCCCAGCTCGTTGATAGCCGTCTGCTCCATGTAGTCGGTGTCGGACTTCAGCTTGGCCGCCGCCGCGGAAAGCTCGCCGCGCCGGTCGCGTGCCTGGTCGAGCGCCAGCCGCGTCTCCCGGAGCTGCTGTTCGATCTCGACCAGCCTGGTCCGCACCGCGTCGGATTCCGCCTGCAATTCCGCGCTGCGCGCCTGCGCCGCCTCGCGCTCGGCCTGGAGCGCCAGCAGCCGTTCGGAGATCTGGAGGTTCTCCTGCTCCCGCTGCGCCTTCTCTTCGGCCGCCGCCTGGAGGCGCGAGCGCAGACCGTCGATTCTCATGCGCGCGTCGGCGGCCAGGGTCTCGATGCGTTCTAGCGCCGCTGCTGCCGCCGTCCGCCGCGCTTCCAGGGCTGCCAGACGCGCCCCAACTTCGGCCGCGGTCTGCGCTGCGGCGTCCCGCGCCGTCTTCAGCGCTGCCAGCTCCTCTTGCGCCGAGGTGCGCTGGCTCTCCAACTCCGCCCGGTGCAGCTCGTGCATGCCGGCTTCCGCCTGCTTGGTGCGCAAAAATAACAGTTTCTCCGCGCTCGCGGCCTTCACCTGCTCCCACTCGCGCGAGAAGGTCTCACGCCGTTCGCGGTTGCGCTCCAGCTCTGACGACAGCTGATCGAGCACGTGTGCCGACGTCAGCGCCTGCTTTTCGGCATCCAGCCGCTGCTGCTCCAGCTCGCCCAGCAGGCGGTCGAGTTCCTCGAGGCGGCGCGTCAGCTTGGCGGTGCGGTGCTCCTCTGCCGCCAGAGTTTTCTCCATCACCTCCAACTGCCGCGCGACGTCGCGCAGTTCGCGCTTGAGCGAGAGCGGACCTTCCGCGCGCTGGCGTCCGCCGGTCACGGTGACGTTGTGGAAGCACTCGCCGGTCTGGGAGAGAAAGAAGGCGTCCGGGTTCTCCAGCGCCAGTTCGCGCGCCAGGAAGGGGTCGGGCGTGATGTAACCGTTACCGAGCTTGGAGAGAATGACCTCCAGCGATTTGCCGAAGCCGTTGAGCACGCGGATGCAGTTCTTGAGCGGCACCACGCGGTCGGGACGAGGTGTCCGCGCCGATTCGTCTCCGGTAAAGGAGAACTTCGCCTGCGAGTCCTCAGGATGCACCAGGAACGTCGCCCGGCCCTCGACGTCGCCGCGCAGCAGGCGCAGGCCCTCGTCGGCCGCGTCCCAGGACTTCACGACGACGTAGTTCAGCTCGTCGCGCAGAAAATCCTCCACCACGTGCTCATACTGGCCCTCGACTTCCAGAAAGTCGGCCAGCACGCCCGCGGGCGCGAACCCGTTCTGAGCTGCGCCCGACTGGAACAGGCGCTTCACCGATTCGGTGGAGTATCCGTGCTCGGCGATCACGGCTTCGAGCGACGCTTTCCTGCCCAGCGCGGTGGCGAATTCCGCGCGCAGCGTGTCCATCCGGCGCTTCGACTCGGTCTCTTCCGCGCGCGTGGTCTCGATCTCCTTCCGCGTGCTTTCGATCTGCAGGCCGAGCCACGCCACCCGCTGTGATACCGACTCGAACTCGAGCGTCAGTTGTCCGCGACGTCCGCCCGAAGCTTCCATGGCCGCAGCCGCCGCGGCGATTTCCTGCTCCAGGCGCGCGGCCTCGCGGTCGAGGGCCGCACGATGCTCCTCCGCCTGGGTGATCAGGTTGCGGACTTCCGCCGCCGTCGCCGCCACTTCCATGATCTCTATCCGGCGCTGCTCCTGCCGCTGCTCTACCGCGGCCAGCGCCGCCGAGGCCTCGGCCGCTTCCTGTTGCCGCGCCGCCGCTTCCGCCCGGCCGTCGGCTTCGTGGGCGGCAGCGGTTGCTAGAACACCGCGATTGACTTCGAGTTCCGAGTCGAGCGCGCTCAGCTGCGCCTGCGCCCGCGCCAGGTCGGCTTCGCCAACCTCGGCCCGCAGCGCCAGCTCGCGGCAACGCTCTTCGTTGTGGCGCTGCTGCGCCACCGAGCGGTCGATCTCGATGGTGATTGCGTTCACGCGCTCGGAGTTCTGCCGCAACTCGCCCTCGATGGCATATCCCCGGGTGCGCGCCTCGTTCTGCGCCGCTTCCATGTGCTCGGTGGCCTGGGTGCGGATGGACATCTCCATGGCAAGCGCTTCCAGTTCCGCTTCCAGCGCCGCGGCCTCGCGGGCCAGTTGCGCCAGCTTGCTGGCCAGCACCACCCTCAGTTTGGACTTCATCTCGTCGCGCAGCCGGACATAGCGCTCCGCCTTGGAGGCTTGCCGCTTGAGCGAGTTCATCTGCCGCGTGACTTCCTCAAAGATGTCGTTCAGCCGCGCCAGGTTCTGCTTGGCTTCCTCCAGACGCAGCTCCGCCAGACGCTTCTTGGTTTTGAACTTGGTGATGCCTGCGGCTTCCTCGATGATGGCCCGCCGGTCGTGCGGCTTGCTGGAGAGAATCTGCCCGATGCGTCCCTGCTCGATCAGCGCGTAGGACTCTGGTCCCAGGCCCGTGCCCATGAACATTTCCTGGATGTCGCGCAGCCGGCACAGCTTGCCGTTCAGCAGATACTCGCTGTCGCCGGTGCGGAACAAACGCCGCGTGATAACGATCTGTCCCGCCTTGAATT
>DATKLD010000083.1:0-11718 GCA_035542595.1 Terriglobales bacterium | reverse complement strand
TGGTTTCCGGAGAGCCTCCCGCGCGGAGGCTTTTCATTCGTAGGCGCGATCTCCTGCAACAAATCGTCAGATCACGACAGGCCCGGAGGGCCGAATGCAATAGCCCAGGCCGGGAGGCCTGGGCAGGGCTGCCCAGACCTGCCGGTCTGGGCTATTACCTGTCGGTGCTCCGCGCCTCTGTAGCTGCCAAGTACCCCGAGCGAATCGATACAATACCCTCGTGAACAAGAAGTGGGACAGTCCGTCCACGCCTGTCGCACCGCCCCCCGGGGCGCGGGTGCCGGCGTGTTTGTTGGTCGGCGGGGTCGAGATCCGGCCGGCCACGGTACTGGCGCCCATGTCGGGCGTGACGGACACGGTCTTCCGACGGTTCATCCGCGAGATGGGCGGATGCGGGCTGCTGATGACCGAGTTCACCTCAGCCGACGGCCTGTTGCGTGACAGGCGCGTGCTCGGGCGCTATCTCCACTTCTACGACGACGAGCACCCAATTTCCGCTCAGCTCTTCGGCAGCGACCCCAAAGTCCTGGCCGATGCGGCGCGCATGGTCGAAGATCTGGGCTTTGATCTTGTAGACCTGAACCTGGGCTGCCCGGCGAAGAAGGTCGTGAAGTGCAACGGCGGCTCCGGACTGCTGCGCGACCTGCCGCGCATCGGGCAGATCTTCGAGGCGGTGCGCGCGGCGGTGAGGATTCCGTTCACGGTGAAGTTCCGTGCTGGCTGGAATGACCAGGAAATCGTCTGCGTCGAGCTGGCCCGGCTGGCGGAATCCTGCGGGCTGGCGGCGGTGGCGTTGCACGCCCGCACGCGCGAGCAGGGATACGCCGGCATGGCGCGCTGGGAGTGGATCGCGGCGGTCAAGCATGCCGTCCGGATTCCGGTGATCGGCAACGGCGACATCCGCACGCCCGAAGACGGGGCCGCCATGGTGGCGCAGACGGGCTGCGATGCCGTGATGATCGGGCGCACGGCGGCATCGAATCCGTGGATCTTCCGCCAGATTGCGCAGTATGAAGCGGGCGGTGGCTACGAGCAGCCGAGCGAGACCGACCGCTACGGCATGATCCGCACCTACTTCCGCATGTTGATTGAGGAGCAGATGCCGGGCGCGGCCGGCAAGATGAAGCAGTTCGCCTCCTGGTTCACGCACGGCGTCGCGAACGGAAGCCATCTGCGCAAGGCGATCTACGAGGCGCGGACGGCGCAGGAAATTCTCGAGCGCGTGCAGGAGTTCTTCGAAAACGCCGGCGGTTGTCAGTCGCCAGGAGTGGCGGACACAGGCGAGCTTCGCTCGCCCGCCCAGGCGAGGGCGGCTGGGCTTACGTGATTCCGGCCGGCTCCACGTTGTATTTCCCTCGCTCCACTTCCTTAACGTATCCCCAGGGAATCGCCGGGTCGTGGGTGAAGATGACCAGCCAGCGGCCAGGTATGGCCTCGTCGTAGAAGCGCTTCTTGTTCTCGATGGTTTCCATGGGGAAGAGGTCGTAGGCCATGACCCACAGCAGGTCGAGGTGCGCCGTCATGGGGACGAGGTCGGAGACATAGCAGGCCTTCTGCCCCTGGCTCTCGATCATCACCACCTGCATGTAGCGCGTGTGCCCGGGGATCGTCCTGACGGACACTCCCGGAATGATCTCGCGGTCTTCCTTCACCAGCTTCATCTGGCCGCACTGGAGGAGCGGATTGTAGTTGTCGCTGATGTAGCTGACGCGGTCGCGCAGGTACTGCTTCTGTCCGTGCTGCCACTCGCCTTCGGGGGCGTAGTAGGTAGCGCGCGGGAAAGTGGCGACGGCGCGCCCGTCCTTGAGCACGGTGTTCCATCCGCAGTGATCGAAGTGCAGGTGGGTGTTGATGACGATTTCGATGGAATCGGGCGCCACACCGGCAGCGGTGAGGTTGTCGAGCAGCCTGGCTTCGGGCTCGTAGACCTTGCGGACGCGCTCGTCGAACTTGTTGCCGATGCCGGTTTCGACCAGCACCGTCTGCTTGCCACCCCGGATGAGCAGCGAATTCTCACCCATCACCACGCGGTTCTTTTCGTCGCAGGCGACCTTCTTCGACCACAGCGCCTTGGGGATGACGCCGAACAGCGGGCCGCCATCAACGTAATAGTTCCCGTCGGAGAACATGGTCAGCTCGAAATCGCCGACGGAGATGCGCCGTCCGTTGGTGGTGAGAGTAGCCTTCTCGACTGCCAGATCGACCGCAACTTGCGCCATGGACTCGATCCTCAATTTCCGGCTGACGGCCGGTTCAACAGTTCGTGTTCGAAGTGCTGCTCGATACGGCTGAACAAGTCTGTCTGCGCCGCCGTGCCGGAGATGGAGTGCAGCTTGCGCGGATAGAGCATGAGCTGGAACCGCTTGCCGGTGTCGACGAAGGCCTGCGTCATCTGCATGGTGTTCTGCAGGTGAACATTGTCGTCGCCGGTGCCGTGCGCGAGCAAGAGGCTGCCGTGCAGTTCCCCGGCAGCGGTCAGGGGCGAGCTACGACGATAACCGTCGGCGTTCTCTTGCGGCAGCCCAAGATATCGCTCGGTGTAGGTGGAATCGTAGTCGTGCCAGTCGGTGACCGGGGCCACGGCCACTCCGGCCTTGAACGCGGTTGACCGCGTCAGCGCCCATAGCGTCATGGCGCCACCGTAGCTCCATCCCCAGAACCCGACGCGGACCCTGTCGAGCGCCGGATAGCGCTCAAGCGCCTGGCCCAGAGCGGCGAGCTGGTCCTGGATCTCGGTCTTGCCGAACTCGCCTCGCAGCACTCCAGCGAAGGCGCGGCCGCGCCCGGCCGTGCCGCGATTGTCCACGCTGAGAACGGCTAAGCCCTCCCGCGCCAGGACTTGATGGAACAAAAAGCGGTTGCCGCCCCAGACGTTGCGCACCAGTTGCGCGCCCGGACCGCCGTACGCATACAGCAGGAGCGGGAGCTTTGAACCGGCTGGCGCCTCCGGCGGCATGACCAGCTCTCCGTGGAGAACCGTGCCGTCATCTGCCCGGAAATCGACGAACTGCGGCGGCACCAGGTTGTAAGCAGCCACGCTGGGCGATTCCCAGAAGGCGTTGCACGAGCCATCGGTGCGACACAACGACCAGCGTGGCGGAGTCATCAGGGCGGAGAATTTGTCCACATACCACTGGCCGCCGGGGCCGAACGTGGGTTCGTGCGTGCCCGGCTCGCGCGAAACCTGCTCAAAGCCGCTGCCGTCCAGGTGGACGCGGAAGAGCTGGCGCTGGCGATCGTCGCCGCGGTTGGCGGTGAGATAGACCAGCTTCGCCGCCCGATCCACGTACGCGACGTCGAAGACCTCGAAGTCGCCGCGGGTGAGCTGCGATTCCACCTTGGCTTCACCGGCGGTGGGATCGGGGCTGTTGAAGCTGTAGAGATAAAGATGGGTGTGGCCGTCGCGCCAGCTCGTCCACAAAAAGCGGTCTTCGCCGACAACGCTGAAATTGTCGTCCACGTTCACCCATGTGGGGCTGCGCTCGGAGAGCACCAGCCGGGCGGTGTTGGTCTGGACCGCCACGAAGTACAGGTCGAGGCGATCTTGCGCGCGGTTGAGTACCTCTACCCAGGCAATGCCGGGGCGCAACCAGCCGAAACGTGGGATGTAGATTTGCTGGGCTTGCGGCGGGCCAGATTCTCTACCAGAGGCATATGGTAGCTTCAGCCAGTGGATCTTCCCCCCGGTCGCGTTCAACACGCCCAGCCGGACTTGCGGATTGTGATCGCCCGCCTTGGGATACTTCTGCATGTCCACCGTGGGCTGCGTGGGGATCAGGTCGGCAATGGGATAGGCTGGGACGGCAGTCTCATCCATCTGCAGGAAAAGGACTTGCCTGCTGTCTGGAGACCAGAAGTAGTTGTGCCGGACGTCGAGTTCCTCAGCGTACAGCCAGTCCACTTCACCGTTGAGGATGTTGTCGTCGGTGTCGTGGGTGAGTTGGAGCTGGCCGTTGCCATCGCCCTTGGCAACAACAAGGTTGTGCCTGCGGAGAAAGGCGAGGTGCGAGCCGTCGGGCGAGAAGCGCGGATCGCCCGCCGCTTCCGGAGAGGACGTGACCTGAACCGCGGTGCCGGTATCGAGGCTGTACAGCCAGAACTGACCAACAGCGTCGAAGAGAAGGTGCCTGGAATCCGGCCCCCAGTAGTATTGCCCGACCGAGTAACGCCTACGACGCTCCTTCTCGCGCTCGCCCAAACGATCGGAGGGCCGCACCAGACTGGCCAGCTTGCCTTCCGAGACCAGAACGTTTCTCTTGCCGCTGGCGACGTCCACGCACCAGAGTTCGCCGTGCGTCCCCGAGTCGTCCCGAAGAATGTAGGAGACCTTGCTGCCATCGGGACTGAAGCGGACATTCTCCGGCGGCGGCCCCGTCAGCCCGCCGGGAGCGAAGATCGCCTTGACCGTGAGCTGGGAGGGAGTGGCAGGCGGTTGCTGCGCCAGCAGGGTTCCAGTAAGAAAACCAACGACGAACAGGCGTATCAAAGTGCTCTCCGAGTGGCGGAAATGGGAAAGTGTAACAAAGAAGTTGGGAGTCGCGGCTGGGAAGCGGTAGCCCGCGATGAGGCTCGCACGAAAACTGTTACAATTCACTATAGTCTTCGCGTCCGCCATGAATCCAGACCTGGAAAAACTGATTGCGCTGCAGGAAGCCGACCGCGAGATCGAGCGCCTGAATCAGGAGATCGCGCTCCTGCCGCGCCGGGTGGCGGCCATCGAGAGCAAGCTGGCCGAGACTCGGGCGCAGGTCGAAAAGGCGAAAGCGGCGATCGCAGCCACGCAGAAAGACCGTAAGAAGCTGGAGACCGAAATTCAGGACCACCAGCACAAGATCTCCAAGTACCGCGAGCAGTCACTCTCTGTAAAGACCAACGAGCAGTACAAGGCGCTGCTGCAGGAGATCACCTTCGCTGAGCAGGCCATCCGCGGATGCGAAGACAAGATTCTGGAAGGAATGCTAGCGGTCGAAACGCAGGAAAAGAACCTGAAGACCGCCGAGGCCGAGCTGAAGCAGGAGACCGCCGAGATCGAAAGGGAGAAGGCCGAGGCCCACGCCCGTACCGAGCAGGACCAGAAGGAATTGGCCGGGTGGGCGACGCGTCGGAACCGGCTGCGTTCGGAGATCTCGGTGGACGTGGTCCCCTACTACGACCGCGTGGTAAAGCTGCGCAAAAGCGGGATCTCGGAAGTTCGCGCGGACGGCAAATGCGTAGCCTGCAACGTGATGCTGCGACCGCAGACCTACAACGACGTGCGCGCCAATGACCGGATCATCGCCTGCGATTCCTGCGGGCGCATCCTCTACTATGTGCCTCCGCCGGAGCCTGAGCCGGCGCCCAGCGCCTCTCCATCTCAAACCTCGCAACCCGCCGCCGAGAGTGCCAGCTAGTAAGGCTGCATCGGCCAAAACGCCACCGATCTACACGGATTGTCACGGATAAGGCCCATTTTTATCTGTGTCTATCCGCGTGAATCCGTGGCGTTTGTCTCTTGGGCGCCCGCAGCGATTTAGAATCCACATAGCTATGCCTGATCGACCCGTGGTTGTAGTCAACGCGCGCGCCGTGGCCCGCTTGCGGGCTGGCCATCCCTGGATTTACCGCTCTGACGTTGTCTCGGCCGAAGGCGCCGGCCCGGGCGCGCTGGCGGAGGTCAAGAGCGAGCGTCGCAGGTCTCTCGGTACCGCCTTCTACAGCACCGCCTCAGAAATCGCCCTCCGCCTGCTCGCCCCGGTCAAGGTCGAGAACCTCGCTGAACTGGTGCAGAAGCGAGTGCGCGGCGCGGTCGAATACCGCAGAAAGGTGGTCCGCGACACCGATGCCTACCGCGTCGTTTTCAGCGAAGCCGACGAACTGCCCGGCCTCATCGTGGACCGCTACAACGATGTGCTGGTGCTCGAGGCGCTGACCCAGGCCACCGATGACCGCGAGTTGAAACACTTAGTCGTGGCGGAACTGGCGGAACAGTTCGCCCCCGCCGGGATCGTCGAGCGCGCCGAGCCTCGCATCCGCCAGCTCGAGCAGCTTCCGCCTTCAGAGGGCGGCCTTGTCTATGGCAATAAAACCGAGACCGTCTTCAGCATGAACGGCGTGCACTTCCATCAGCGGGCCCTTGCCGGGCAGAAGACCGGCGCTTTTCTCGACCAGCGGGAGAACTATGCTGCCGCCGCTGCCTATGCCCACGGAGAGGCGCTTGACGTCTTCTGCTATCAGGGTGGATTTGCGCTGCACCTGGCGCGCGTCTGTGCGCAGGTGACCGCTGTGGATAGCTCGCGGCCGGCGCTGGAGCAGGCGGAACAGAACGCCGTCCTCAATCCCGGCCTCCCGGAGATCGAGTGGATTGAAGCCAACGCGTTCGACCTGCTCAAGGACTACGCTGCCGCCGGCCGCCAGTACGACACCATCGTGCTGGATCCCCCGGCCTTTGCCCGCAGCCGGCGCGCCCTACAGACCGCCCTGCGCGGGTACAAGGAGTTGAATCTGCGCGCGCTGAAGATGCTTCGTCCCGGGGGCATCCTGGTCACCTGCTCCTGTTCCTACCACGTGGGGGAGGGAGAATTTGTGGAAATGCTGGCCTCAGCGGCGGTGGACGCCCATCGCTCGGTTCGCATCCTAGAGAAGCGGGGCCAGTCGAAAGATCACCCCGTCGTGCTGACGATCCCGGAGACAAGCTACCTCAAATGCGTGATTGTTGTCGTAAACAATTGAATGTAAATTAGATACCAGTATTGACAATAATACGCTCATATTTTATGATGCGTATTGACTAATTACTGCATCCATAGCAGTGGACGCATCAACACTTTTCGAAGGAGAGAAAGGAAAAACATGACTATGCTGACTCGTTGGGATCCCTTCCGCGAACTCAATGTGATGCAGGATCGCCTGAGCCGCCTTTTCCAGGACTACGCTCCCCGTGGCGAGCAGGACCTGACCGCCGGGAACTTCGTTCCCCCGGTGGACATTTACGAGGATGAGCAGGGCATCACCGTGAAGGCGGAGCTGCCCGGCATCGACCCCAAGGACGTGGATGTCCAGGTGGAGAACAATGTCCTGACCATCAAGGGCGAGCGCAAGCTCGAGAGAGAGGAGAAGGAAGAGAACTTCCATCGCATCGAGCGGCGCTACGGCTCGTTCGTGCGCAGCTTTACGCTGCCCCCCACTGTGGACACCGACACTGTGAAGGCTGACTACGAGAACGGCGTGCTGAAGGTCCACTTGGCCAAGCGCGCCGAGGCCAAGCCCAAGCAGATCAAGGTCAACGTTGGGCAGAAGACGATCGAGGCCAAGGGCAGCGGCAAGGCCGCCTAAGTCACATCGAATGGTTTAGCATTGTGCGGGAGCAGCGGGAATCATACCCGCCTCCCGCTTTTTGTTAGCTCTTGGCTCTCAGCTCTTGGCTTTTGGCCAACAGCCAAGAGCCAAAAGCTAATAGCGAGGTTCTTATGGCAATTCGCTGGGACAAATTCACCATCAAGGCGCAGGAGGCCATCCAAGCCGCCAACGACCTGGCATCGCAGCACGGCAATCCCGAGCTGCAACCGGTGCACGTGCTGGCCGCGCTGCTCGAGGACCGCGAAGGCATCGTGGGGCCGGTGCTGGAGCGCATCGGCGCCGACGGCCAGGCCATCCTTGCCGCGGCGCGCGCGCAGATCGAACGTCTGCCCAAGGTGTCGGGCGGAGGCGCGACGCAGGTGTCGCTTTCGGCCGCGGTCAGCCGTGTGTTCGACCAGGCTTTCAAGCAGGCGGAAAATTTCAAGGACGAATACGTTTCTACCGAGCACCTGCTGCTGGCCATTGCGCAGGCGAAAGGCGACCCTGCGCAGGCGCTCTTGATGCAACAAGGCGCGACCCATGACGCTATTCTTAAGGCGCTGACCTCGGTTCGCGGCACGCAGCGCGTCACCGACCAGAATCCCGAAGCCAAGTACCAGGCGCTGGAGCGCTACGGCCGCGACCTCACTGAGCTGGCCCGCCGCGGGAAGCTGGACCCGGTGATAGGGCGCGATGAAGAAATCCGGCGCGTGGTCCAGGTGCTCTCCCGCAGAACGAAGAACAACCCGGTGCTGATCGGCGAGCCCGGCGTGGGCAAGACGGCCATTGTCGAAGGCCTGGCGCAGCGCATCGTCTCCGGCGACGTGCCCGAGGCGCTCAAGTCCAAGCGCGTTGTGGCTATGGACCTGGGCGCCATGCTGGCAGGCGCGAAGTATCGCGGTGAGTTCGAAGACCGGCTCAAGGCATTTCTGAGGGACATCGAAGAATCGCAGGGTCAGATCATCCTGTTCATCGACGAATTGCACACGCTGGTGGGAGCGGGCGCGGCCGAGGGCGCCATCGACGCTTCCAACATGCTGAAGCCGGCGCTGGCTCGCGGCGAGCTGCGTGCCATCGGCGCCACTACGCTGAACGAGTACCGCAAGTACATCGAGAAGGACGCGGCGCTGGAGCGTCGCTTCCAGATCGTCTTCGTGGGCGAGCCCAATGTCGAGGACACCATCGCCATCCTGCGCGGCCTGAAGGACCGCTATGAGGTGCACCACGGCGTCCGCATCAAGGACTCGGCCATCGTGGCGGCGGCGACGCTCTCGCATCGCTACATCTCCGACCGCTTCCTGCCCGACAAAGCCATCGACCTGATCGACGAGGCGGCCGCTTCGCTGCGCATTCAGATTGACTCCATGCCCACGGAGATCGACCAGCTCGAACGCAAGTCGCGGCAGCTCGAGGTGGAGAAGCAGGCGCTCAAGAAGGAAGACGATCCCAACTCTCGCGAACGCTTGGCGGCCATCGATAAAGAGCTGGCCCAGATCCGCGAGCGTTCGGATGCGCTCAAGGCGCGCTGGAAGCAGGAGAAGGAATTGATCACCCGCGTGCGCGAGCTCAAGGAGCGCATCGAGAAGCTGAAGCTCGAGGAGCAGACCGAAGAGCGCAAAGGCAACCTCGAGCGCGTGGCCCAGATCCGCTACGGCGAGCTGCGGCAGGCTGAAGCCGAGCTGCGGAAGCTCAACGCGCAGATGGACGGCAAGGGCCAGCGCATGCTGAAGGAAGAAGTGGACGAAGAGGACGTGGCGCGGATCGTCTCCAAGTGGACCGGCATCCCGGTTTCGAAGATGCTCGAAGGCGAAGTCAAGAAGCTGGTGGAAATGGAAGACCGTCTGCGGCTGCGCGTGATCGGCCAGGACCAGGCGCTGGAGCGCGTCGCGAATGCTGTCAGGCGTTCACGCGCCGGGTTGAGCGATCCCAGGCGGCCGATTGGCTCATTCATCTTTCTTGGGCCGACGGGCGTAGGCAAGACCGAGCTGGCGCGGGCGCTGGCCGAGTTCCTCTTCGACGACGAGCGCGCACTCATCCGCATCGACATGTCCGAATATATGGAGAAGCACGCGGTGGCGCGGCTGATCGGAGCGCCTCCGGGCTACGTCGGCTACGAGGAGGGCGGGCAACTCACTGAGGCCGTCCGGCGCCGTCCGTACGCGGTTGTGCTGTTTGACGAGATCGAGAAGGCGCACCAGGATGTCTTCAACGTCCTGCTGCAGATCATGGACGACGGCCGTTTGACCGACGGCAAGGGCCGCACCGTGGACTTCAAGAACACGGTCATCATCATGACCTCGAACATCGGCTCGGCGTACCTGGCGGGCGAATCGCTGCGCACGCCGGAAGACTTCGAGCAGGCGCGCAAGCTAGTAATGAACGCGCTGCAGGCGCACTTCAAGCCCGAGTTCCTGAACCGGGTGGACGACATCATCATCTTCAACGCGCTGGGCAAGGAACAACTGACGAAGATCGTGGACCTGCGCCTCGAAGACCTGCGCCGGCTGCTGGCCGACCGCAACATCAGCCTGGAGCTCACCGAGCGGGCCAAGGAACTGCTGTTCACTGAAGGCTACGACGTGAATTATGGCGCGCGTCCGCTGAAGCGTGCTATCCAGAAGCTGATTCAGGACCCGCTGGCGCTGAAGATCCTGGACGGCGAGGTGCTGCACGGCGACCACGTCGTAGTGGATGCGGACATGAAAGAGCGCAAGATGACGTTCACCGTCTCGCGCGCCGGGGCCGGCAAACGCCCGAAGCAGCCGGCGGGTGCGCGGTAACAAAACCGGCCACGGATTTTCACGGATGAACACGAATCAACAGCAAGATCCGCAAAGATCCGCGGGAATCCGTGGCGTTTTTCCGGCGGCGGTGCTATATGCTGGTCCCGCGTCTGTGACCGGTCTCAGCGACAGTCCGTTTGCCATCCTGACGGCGATCGTCGCCCCGGCGGTGCTGACCAACGCCTGCTCGGTGCTGGCGCTGGGAACCAGCAACCGCATCGCACGGGTGGTGGACCGAACGCGAATCGTTAATGCCGAGCTGGTCGCTCTTCCCGCCGACAGTCCTTTGCTCGTCGATCTTAATCGCCAATACGAGCGTCTGCGGGTACGCGCGCAACAGCTGCTGAGGGCGCTGCGGATCATTTACGCAGCGCTCGGCGGCTTCGCGGCCTCGGCCCTGATCTCGGTGATTGGGGCCGTAGTTACCTACGTTGCAAGGCCGTTGGCGTTCTGGATCGCAGGCGCGGTCGCCCTGGCGGTTGGGGTCTTTGCCGTCTCCGCGCTGGTGGCGGGGTGCGTGCTGATGGTGCACGAGACCCGCCTGGCCCTGCTCAGCATCGCGGAGGAAGAGGCGCTGGCCCGCCAGCGGCACCAGGCGCACAGCCAGACGTCGGGACCCATCTGACGCCCGAAAAATTTCCCGAGGGTCTAATCCTTCTGATTGGTGACCGGACCGTTGCTTCTCTTCCCGGCGCTTCTCTTTCTTGTCATAGTTCGAAGAACAGCTTTCAGGAGAGAGGGAATCATGAGCGGATTCGAGACCACGGCCTCCAGCCCGGAGGTCGCCAAGGCGGCGCAGGGACCGATGGCTGCCACGGCGCGGCCGCAAGCCAAAGTGCCGGTGAGCGCGCTGGCGCGGCTGAAGTCAGGCTCGCGATGGTTTTACTGGGTGGCCGGGTTGTCGCTGGTAAACACGGCCGCGGCCTTCACAGGCGGCCATATGCATTTCGTGATGGGGCTGGGCATCACGCGGATCGTGGACCTGGTGGCGCGCAAAGCCGGCGCTGCAGCCACGCTGCCGGCGCTGGTGATCGACGTGATGATTGCCGCCGCTTTCCTGCTCATTGGCCTGTGGTCAAGCCGCTGCAACCAGTTCGCGTTCGGCATTGGTATGCTGCTCTATGCTGCCGACGGCGCGCTGCTGGTCCTGGCTCACGATTACCTCAGCGTTGCCTTCCACGGTCTGGCCCTGTTCTACATGTACCGGGGCTTCGCAGCGGCGCAGCAACTGCAAGGCTTGGCTGACCTGGGGAAGGTCAGAGCCTCGGCCCCCGTCGGTTAGACGCCGATTATCCGCCACAAAAGCCGCTACCGGATGTAACATAGCGGGACCGATGCGGCTGATCCTCCACTGGATCCTGAGCGCGGTGGCGCTGATGATCGTGGCCCACCTGGTTCCCGGTTTCTACATCCGGAGCTTCGGGGCGGCGCTCATCGCCGCACTGGTGATTGGGCTGGTGAACGCCACGCTCGGTTTCTTCCTCAAGGTGCTGACCTTCCCGTTCATCATCCTCACCCTCGGCCTGTTCTGGTTCGTGGTTAATGCGCTGATGCTGATCGTGGCGTCGAAGCTGGTCCCCGGGTTTGTGGTTACCGGGTTTGTCCCGGCGTTCTGGGGCGC
>DATKLD010000082.1:0-2864 GCA_035542595.1 Terriglobales bacterium | reverse complement strand
CAGATCGGCTTTCGCGATCCGGAGGCGGCGCGCACCAACCTCTCGCGCCTGGAGGGACTGGCACCGGCGGGAGTAGTGGCGGCGCTGCCCACGCTGCTGGCCGAATCCCCCGACCCTGATTCCGCCCTCAACCTGTTCGAGCGGTTCGCCAGTGCGTCGGAGAGCCACGAACTGTTGCGCCGGCTGGACCGCGACCGCTTCCTCGTCCACTACGCCGTCGCCGTCTTTGGCTACAGCCAATGGCTGGGCGAGACCCTGATCCAGAACACAGACCTGCTCTCCAGCCTGGGACGCGACCGCGCCCTCGACCGCTCGCAGTCGCGGGAAGACTTTCTGGAGCACTTCGCGCGCTTCCGCTCGCGGTCGTTCGAGACCGACATCTCGCAACTGCTGGCCCGCTTCAAGAAGCGCGAGTACATCCGCATCATGCTGCGTGACGTGCTCGGCGTCGCCACCCTGGCCGAAACCACGGCCGAGATTTCTGCGCTTTCCGACGTGCTCATCGAGGAAGCCCGGCGCCACGTGGACGGCATCCTGCGCAATCGCCACGGCGCGCCGCGCCACATCGATGACGAGGGCCGGCTGGTGGATACGCCGATGGCCATCCTCTCCATGGGCAAGCTGGGCGGCAACGAACTGAACTACAGCTCCGACGTGGACCTGCTTTTTCTGTATGGCGACGGCGAACCCGACCCCCCGGGCGAGATCACCAATCGCGAGTACTTCATCCGCCTGGCGCAGCAGGTGACGGACGTGCTCTCGCGCGTAAGCCCGGACGGTCCAGTGTTCCGCATCGACCTGCGCCTGCGTCCACAGGGCGCCGAAGGCGAGCCGGCGGTGCCGCTGGGGCACGCCATCCGCTACTACGCCGGGGTCGCTCACGACTGGGAGCTGCAGGCGCTGATCAAGCTGCGCCATTCGGCGGGCGACCTCGACCTGGCGCGTGAGTTCATCCGCGCAGTGCAGCCCTTGGTCTATCGCGAGGAGCTGAATTTCGCCGCCATCGAGACCGCGGTCAACTCGCGGGAGAAGATCGGGGCACACCGGCGGAAGCGCGTGGCGGTGCGGGGGCCGGACGAGATCGACGTCAAGCTGGACCGCGGCGGCATCCGCGACATCGAGTTCCTGGTGCAGTGCCTGCAGCGCGTCTACGGCGGCACCGAGACCTGGTTGCGCTCCGGCGGCACCCTGTTCTCGCTGCAGAAGCTGCACGACAAAGGGCACATCAGCGGCAAGGACTTCCACGAGCTCAGCCAGGGGTACGGGTTCCTGCGCACGGTCGAGCATCGCCTGCAGCTCCGGCGCGGGCAGCAGATGCACCGCCTGCCGGCTTCCGAGGCTGACCTGCGCGTGCTCCACCGCTCCGTCGAGGGCCAGGACGCGCGCGACCGCACGAGCGCGGCCTTCGTGGCCCAGGTCCGCAAGAACATGGAAGCGGTGGCCGACATCTACGAACGCATCATCCATCACCAGCAGACGCATCAGCGCCAGGAGCGCGAGGGAGGCGAGTTCCGGCTGGCGCCGCCGGAAACGGGCAGGGAAAAGTCGTATCAGCAGATCCTGGAGCGGCTGGCGGCGGACGCTCCCGCGCTCTACGAGGTGGCGGCGCAGCGCGACCTTACCGCGCACACGCGGCGCAACCTGCAGCGCTTCCTGAGCGCGGCTTTCACCAGCTCGGAGCGTTACGCGGCGCTGGTCCACAACCCGCAGGCGGTTGGGCGCGCGCTGCGCCTGTTCCAGGTGAGCGACTATCTCACCGACATCCTGGTGCGCCACCCGCAGGAATTGGCCACCATCGAGCAGGTCGCGGCTCCCTCCAACGGCGACCAGAGCGGCGCCCTGTTCAAGCCCCAGGGACCGGGCGCGGCGGAACACGATCCGGTGTTCGGCTTTCTGGCGTCGTCCTCTTCTGCCCGCGGAGAAAAGCTGCGCATGCTGCGCCAGCATTACCGGCATCGCATGTTCGCCGCCGGGTCGCGCGACATCATGGAACGGCGCCCGGTGTACGAGTCGCTTGCCGAGATGAGCGCGACCGCCGACGATGCCATCGCCGCTGCCTTCGCCATCGCTGGCAGCCCGCCGGGATTCGCCGTGCTGGCCCTCGGGCGGCTGGGGAGCTGGGAGTTCGACCTGGGCTCCGACGCCGATCTGCTATTTGTGCGCGACGAGCAGATGGAAAACGAACTGCTGATCAGGGCCGCAGAGCACATCGTCGAAGCTCTGGCCGCCTACACCCAGGACGGCACACTGTTTCCGGTGGACTTACGGCTGCGTCCTCGGGGCACGGAAGGCGAACTGCTGGTCACGCCGGAGAGCCTGGCCTCATACTTTGCGAGTGAGGCCCAGCCCTGGGAGGCGCTGACTTATACCAAGCTGCGCTACGTGGTCGGTTCGGAGGAACTGGCGCTGCGAGCGATGACTGCCATCGAAGACCAGATGTCGCGCTTCGCGAGCGATCGCAGCTTTGGCGCTGCAGTACGTGCCATGCGCGCCAAGCTGGAGAAGTCCGACAGCGAACCCAACTTCAAGGTCGCGCCCGGAGGGTTCTACGACATCGACTACATCCTTTCGTATCTGCTGGTGACGTACGGCGTCAAGGACGTGCAGGGGAACACCCGCGAGCGCTTGCACACGCTGGCGGCGCGGGCGCTGCTCTCCGACGACGACTGCGCCACCCTGGATGCCGCCGCCGAACTGCTGCGCACGGTCGGGCACGTCGTGCGGCTGGTCACCGGCCGCCCACGCAGATCGCTACCCAGGGGCGACCATCCGCGGCAGGTGTGTGAACAGTTGGCTTCGCGTATTTTGGGCCGCGCCTTCCGGGAAGGCCTCGAACGGGAGCTGGAACAAACGTACCGCCTGGT